>NZ_MABH01000031.1 GCF_001720585.1 Cereibacter johrii
TCGAGCGGCGCGCGGCGGTCGCGCCCTATGTGGGCCATGCGGGCGTGCTCTGGAGCCCCGCCACGCTCCGCGAACTCCGGGACTGGCTCGCGCCCGGAAGCGACGCGCCGGTGGCGGCGACGGGGCCCTGGATCCTCCTTCTCCTCGGCGGAATCGTGGCGCTCGTCTGGCCCGCCGCCGTCCTTCTGCCCCCGCGGGGGCGGCCCGGGCCTGCCGTGGGCTGGCGCTTCTTCGCCGTCCTCCTGCTCGCGCCCGCCCTGCCCGCCGCGCTGCTCGCGCTGAACTTCGGCGCGTCGGTGCTGGGGCTTGCGGGGATCGGGCGGATCGCCCTCTTCTTCGGGGTCTGGGGCGGGGTGCAGCTCGCGCTCCTGGCCCATTACCGGGGGCTCGACCGGCGGATCGACGCCGCGGCGCTGGCCCTTCTGCTCGGCGCGAGCCTCCTCTTCGCGCTCGCCATGGACCGCTATGCGGCGGCCTTCCTGCCCACGGGTCCGCGGGTGCCGCTGATGGCGCTGATGGCCTGCGGCACGCTGCCCTTCATGCTGGCCCACGCCCATCTGGCGCGCGAGGCAGGCATCGGGCGGCGGATCCTCCTCGCCTTGGCCCCGCTGCTGGCCCTGGGCGGCGCCATCGCGGCCGAGCCCGAGCGGCTCGGCCTCTCCTTCACCGTCCTGCCCGTGTTCCTGCTGTTCCTGCTCGTCTTCGGCACCATGGGCCGCTGGATCGGCCGTTTCACCGGCCCGCTCACCATCGGCCTCGGGCTGGGCCTCGTGCTGGCCTGGTCCTTCGCCGCCTCGACACCGTTGTTCGGCGCAGCCTCGCGGCTCGTCTTCTGAAGGGGCGGAGGCGGTTCCGGGGATCGGGACAGATCGCACCGCGTCGCGCCCCGGAGGTGGGAGGGTCCGCCCTCGGGCGCCCGGAGGGTGATGCCCCCGCCCGCCGCCTCCGCGCTCCCCGACGTCAGCCGGCGGGGGCCCAGATCACCTCGTCGATCCGCGGGGCGCCGGTGGCGAGCATCACCAGACGGTCGAAGCCCATCGCGATGCCGCTTGCGGGCGGCATGAAAGCCAGCGCCTCGAGGAACTCCTCGTCGAGCGGATAGGTCTCGCCATAGACCCGTTCCTTCTCGGCCATCTCGGCCTCGAAGCGGCGGCGCTGCTCGGCGGGATCGGTGAGCTCGCCGAAGCCGTTGGCAAGCTCCACCCCGCAGGCATAGAGCTCGAACCGCTCGGCCACCCGCGCATCGTCGGGCGCACGGCGGGCCAGCGCCGCCTCGGCCGCCGGGTAGCGGTCGAGAATGGTGGGGCGGCCGTGGCCTAGATGCGGCTCGACCTTCTCGACCAGCACCCGGCTCAGCATGTCCGACCATCCGTCGTCCGCCCCGGCCGAAAGGCCCGCCTCCGCCATCGCGCGGCGCAGCGCCTCCGCATCGGGCAGGCCTTGCGCATCGACCGTGGCCAGGAGATCGATGCCCGCGTGACGCGCGAAGGCCTCGGCCACAGACAGACGCTCGGGCGCGGCGAAAGGATCGCAGGTCCGGTCGCGGAAGCGCAGCTCGCGCGCGCCGGCCGCCTCGGCCGCGAGCCGCAGGAAGGCCGCGCAATCGGCCATCAGCACCTCGTAGCCCTCGCCCACCCGATACCATTCGAGCATGGTGAATTCCGGCGAATGGAGCACGCCCCGCTCGCGGTTGCGCCAGACATGGGAGAAGGCCGCGATCCGCGTCTCGCCCGCGGCCAGCAGCTTCTTCATCGCGAATTCGGGCGAGGTATGCAGATACATCCGCCGGCCCTGCCCGTCGTTGCCGATGGCTTCGGTGGCGAAACCGTGCAGATGCGCCTCGTTACCCGGCGAGACCTGAAGGGCCGCCGGATCGACCTCGATGAAGCCCTCGGCGGCGAGCCAGCCGCGGATCGCGGACTGGATGCGGTTGCGCGCCAGAAGCAGCGGACGGCGGTCGGCGTGACGGTGGGGCTGCCACCACGAGGAAGCGGACATTCGGCGGCTTTCGTCTGGAAATTCTGGCGCGGATGGGATAGGCGCACGGCCAATCCTGCGCGTTCTACGATGCGCCCCCTCCCATCGCAAGGAAGAGACCCGTGAAAGTCATCGCCTCGAGCCTCCGCAAGGGCAATGTCGTCGACATCGACGGCCGGCTCTATGTCGTCCTCACCGCCCAGAACTTCCACCCCGGCAAGGGTACGCCGGTGACGCAGGTCGACATGCGGCGGATCTCGGACGGCACCAAGGTCTCGGAACGCTGGAAGACGACCGAGCAGGTCGAGCGGGCCACGGTGGACGAGCGCGAATACGACTTCCTCTACGAGGACGGCGAGGGCTACCACTTCATGGAGCCCGAGAGCTACGATCAGGTCGTGGTCTCGCCCGACGTGGTGGGCGACGGCAAGGTGTTCCTGACCGAAGGGATGCGCGTCTATCTGCAGACCCACAACGACGTGGCGATCTCGATCGAGTTCCCGCAGAAGGTCACCGTCGAGATCACCGAGACCGAGCCGGTGGTGAAGGGCCAGACGGCCTCCTCGTCCTACAAGCCCGCCATGTGCTCGAACGGGCTGCGCGTGATGGTGCCGCCGCATATCTCGGCCGGCACGCGCATCGTCATCAACACCGAAGACCTGAGCTACGTCGAGCGCGCGAAGGACTGATCCGCGCGCCCGCTCTGCCCGAGCGGTGTCGTCGCAGATGCAGAAGGGGCGCCCCGCAGGGCGCCCCTTCCTCATTCCGGGAGAAGGCTGAATTACGTCCCGGAAATCTCCTCGGCCGCGCGGCGGGCGCCCAGCCGCATCAGCCGGGCATGGGCCGCAGCCACCCCGGGCGCGATCTGCGCGGCCAGAGCCTCGGGGAAGACGGCGCGGAGGGCAAGGAGCGCCTCCACCCCCTCGGCCGCCCGCGCGCGCAGCTCGTCGGCCAGCGGATCCTTGACCTCGATGGGTTGGCCCTTCTCGTCCGTGCCCGAGACGTAGCGCATCCAGCCCGCCACCGCGAGCATCAGCCCCGGCGAGGCGCGCCCCGCGGCCGCATTCTCGGCCAGCGTGCCGAGGAGGCGCTGAGGCAGCTTCTGGCTGCCGTCCATGGCGATCTGCCAGGTGCGGTGCCGGATGGCCGGGTTGCGGTAACGCGCCAGAAGCTCGTCGGCGTAGGAAGCGAGGTCCACCCCCGGCGGCGGCGCGAGCGCGGGGATGATCTCCTTCTGCCAGAGATGCTGCACGAAGGCCGCGAAGACAGGATCGGCCACCGTCTCCGAGATCGTCTCGTGCCCGGCGAGATAACCCAGATAGGCGAGCGAGGAATGGGTGCCGTTCAGCATCCGCAGCTTCATATGCTCGAAGGGCGTCACGTCTTCCACGAGCTGCACGCCTACGGCGCCGAGATCGGGGCGCGCGCCCTCCACGAAATCGTCCTCGACGACCCACTGGCTGAAGGGCTCGTGCATCACGGGCAGGTTGTCCTCGATCCCCTGCGCGCGGAGCCGGGCGATATCCTCGGGCTTGGTCGCGGGCACGATGCGGTCGACCATGGTCGAGGGGAAGCGTCCCTCGGCCGCGATCCAGTCCGCGAGCGCGGGATCGATGCGGCGGGCGAGATCCAGCACCACGCCGCGGACGACGCGCCCGTTCTCGGGGAGGTTGTCGCAGCAGAGCACAGTGAAGGGCCGGAGCCCCGCCGCCCGCCGCCACTCCAGCGCGCGCACGAGATAGCCCGGCGCCGAGCGCGGCAGCGCCTCGGCGATATCGTGGGCGATGTCGGGGTGATCGGGGTTCAGCGCGCCGGTCGCCGGATTGTGGCAATAGCCCTTTTCGGTGACGGTAAGGCTCACGATCTTCACCGCCGGATCGGCCATGGCGGCCAGCACCGCCCCGGGATCCTCGCGGGCCACCAGCACCTGCCTAACCACATCGATCCGCCGGACCGTCTCGCCCTCAGGCCCCTGCTCGACCGCGTGATAGGCAAAGCCCTGCGGCGCCAGCGCGTCGCGCATCGTGGGCGACTGGAGGCTCACGCCCAGGATGCCCCAGTCGCCGCCCGAGGTCTCCATCGCGCGGGCGACATAGACCGCGCCATGGGCCCGGAAGAAGGCGCCGAGGCCGAGATGGACGATGCCCACGCCTGCGGGGATCGGATCAGCGGGCAAGCCAGCCTCCATCCACATTGAGGATCGCGCCATGGACATAGGCGGCCGCGGGCGAGGCGAGGAAGACCGCGGCGCCGGCGATGTCGTCGGCCTGCCCCCAGCGCCCGGCCGGGATCCGCTCGAGGATCGCCCGGTTGCGCGCTTCGTCGGCGCGGAGCGCCTCGGTGTTGTTGGTCTCGATATAGCCCGGCGCGATGGCGTTCACATTGATGCCCCTGCCCGCCCATTCGTTGGCCAGAAGCTTCGTGATCCCCGCGACGCCATGTTTGGCGGCCGTGTAGGAGGGCACGCGGATGCCGCCCTGAAAGCTCAGGAGCGAGGCGATGTTCACGATCCGCCCGCCCGTTCCGCGCGCCAGCGCCGCGCGGCCGAAGGCCTGACAGGTGAAGAACAGGGCCTTGAGATTCACATCCATCACCGCGTCCCAGTCCTCTTCGGTGAAATCCACCGCATCGGCCCGCCGGATGATGCCCGCATTGTTGACGAGGATGTCGATGCGCTCGGCCTCGAAGAGGTCGCGCGCGGCCATCGGGTCGGCGAAGTCGAGCCGCAGCTCGCGCCCGCCGGTCCGCGCCACCGTCTCGGCGCAGGAGGAGCGGCCGGCGGCAATCACCTCGGCCCCCGCCTCCGCCAGCCCCACCGCGATCGCCTGTCCGATCCCGGTATTGGCGCCGGTCACCAGCGCGCGCTGGCCCTCGAGCGAGAAGGAGATCACCGCAGATCCTCCATCGCCACCATCTCGACGTCGCGGTAGTCGACATTGTCGCCCGCCATGGCCCAGACGAAGGTGTAGGAGCCGGTGCCGCAGCCGCAATGGATCGACCAGGGCGGCGAGACCACGGCCTCCTCGTTCTTCATCACGAGATGCCGCGTCTCGGAAGGCTCGCCCATGAAGTGGAAGACGCGGGCCTCCTCGGCGAGGTCGAAATAGAGATAGGCCTCCATCCGCCGGTCGTGGACATGGGCCGGCATCGTGTTCCAGACCGAGCCGCCGTGGAACTGGGTGTAGCCCACCACGAGCTGGCAGGATTGCATGACCTCGGGGTGGATGAACTGGTTGATCGTGCGCTCGTTGGCGGTCTCGGGCGAACCCAGCTTCACCTTCTTCGCATCCTCGAGCTTCACGAGCCGCGCCGGATGGGCGGTATGGGCGGGCGCGGACAGGATGTAGAACCGTCCCTCGCCCGCGAAGGTGACGGGGCCCGCACCCATCGGCAGGTAGAGCACGTCGCCGCGGCCCATCTCCCAGCTTTCGCCGCCCGCCGAGACGGTGCCGGTGGCGCCCACATTCACCACGCCCATCTCGCGCCGGTCGAGGATCGAGGCGGTGCCGGTGGGCTTCACCTCGTCGAGGACGAGCGGCTCGCCCGCGGGCACGGCGCCGCCCACGATCATGCGGTCGTAATGGGTGTAGACGAGGCGGATCTCGCCCGAGCGGAAGAGGTCGCCCATATGGAAGGCCTCACGCAGGCCCGCCGTGTCGAGCTGGCGCGCGGAGACCGGGTCCATTGCGTGACGGATTTCGACATGGGTCATGAGACACTCCTTTCTGGGGATCGCGCCGCCGCAGGAGATCCCGGGGCGACAGGAAGGGGACGGCCCCGCGGTGCGCCCGCCGCCACGCGGAGGGGCCTGCGGGGCCTTTCGGAAAGAGCGGGCGCGGGCGTCTGCCGCGCCGCGCGTCAGAGGAAGTCGTCGCGCCGGGGCGCGAAACTGTCGATCAGCGTGCCTGCCTCGAGGCAGCGGCAGCCATGCTCGATCCCGGAAGGGATCATCAGGCTCTCGCCCGGGCCGATCTCGTGCGTCTCGCCCGCGAGGACGAAGGCGAAGCGGCCGGACTGGACGAAGGTCGATTGCACATGCGGATGGATGTGCAGCTTGCCCTCGGCGCCTTCCTCGAAGCGGAAGGCCACCAGCATCAGCGCGGGATCCTGGGCCAGGACCTGACGGGTCACGCCGGGATCGGTGGGAACGACGGGATACATGGGCACCTCAGCGGAACTGGGCCGGCAGCCAGAGCGACAGCGCCGGGATGTAGGTCACGAGCAGCAGGACGGCGAGGGCCGCCCCGTAGAATGGCCAGATCGTGCGCATCGCCGTCCAGATCGAGATCCGTCCCACGGCGCAGCCCACGAAGAGCACGGCGCCGACGGGCGGCGTGCAGAGGCCGATCCCGAGGTTCAGGATCAGGATGACGCCGAAATGCACCGGGTCCACCCCGAAGGCCTGCGCCACCGGCAGGAAGATCGGCGTCGTGATGACGATCAGCGGCGACATGTCCATGAAGGTGCCGAGCACGAGGAGCGCCACGTTGATGAGCAGCAGGATCACCAGCGGATTGTCCGACAGCCCCTGCATGAAGGCCACGAGCGCGGTCGGCACCTTGAGATAGGCCAGAAGCCAGCCGAACGAGGCCGCGCAGCCGATCACGAGCAGCACCATGGCCGTCGTGCGCACCGCGCCGATGGTGGCATGGACGAACTCGGACCAGGTGAGGGTGCGGTAGATCAGGATGGTGACGAGCAGCGCATAGACGACCGCGATGTTGGCGCTCTCCGAGGCGGTGAAGATGCCCGAGCGCACGCCGCCGAAGATCAGCGCGACGAGGATGAGCCCCGGCACGGCGCCCACGAAGATGGCGCCGAGCGCGCGCAGCCCCGGGAAGCGCTCGGTCGGATAGCCGCGGCTGCGGGCCACGAAATAGGCCGCCACCATCAGCGCCAGCGCGAGCAGGAGGCCCGGGATGATGCCCGCCGTGAACAGGTCCGCGATCGAGATCCGGCCGCCTGCGGCGATGGAATAGATGATCATGTTGTGCGAGGGCGGGATCATCAGCGCGATGATCGAGCCCACGACCGTCAGGTTCACGGCATAGTCGACGCCGTAGCCCCGCTCCTTCATCTGCGGCACCATGAGGCCGCCCACCGCCGAAGCATCGGCCGCGGCCGAGCCCGAGACGCCGCCGAACATGACCGAGGCCACGACATTCACCTGTCCGAGCCCGCCCCGGAGATGGCCGACCAGTGCGCCGGCCAGCGCCACGAGCCGCCGGGCGATGTCGCCCCGCACCATCAGATCGCCCGAATAGATGAAGAAGGGGATGGCCATCAGCGCATAGACCGAGACGCCCGAGTTGAGGCGCTGGAACACGACGACCGGCGGCAGGCCCAGATAGAGCACGGTGAGGAAGCTCGACACGCCGAGGCAGAAGGCGACGGGCGTGCCGATCAGGAGAAGGAAGACGAAGCTTCCGAACAGGATGAAGAGCTCCAACGTCAGGCCCCCGTGGTGGTGGTTTCGGGCTCTTCCGGCGCATCCTCGCCGAAGCGGGCGGTGTGCAGGCCTGCGGCGCGGCGCAGGACGCGCTCGATGGAGAAGAGGACGAGCAGCGTGCCGCCCGAGATCAGCGGCGCGAATTCGAAGCCGCGGCTGATGCCGAGGCCGGGCATGAGATCACTGGCTGCCCGCGCGGCCAGCGACCAGCCGTACCAGGACATGCCGAAGCCGAAGGCCGCCACGAAGAAGTCCGAGATCGTGTGCAGCCAGGGCGCGACGCTCTTGGGCAGGAAATAGAGCAGCACGTCGAAGGACAGGTGATAGCCCTCGCGTACGCCCACGGCCGCGCCGAGGAAGATGAACCAGGCCATGATCATGACCGCGGCCGGTTCCGCCCAGTGCAGGCTGTCGTTCATCACATAGCGCACGAAGACCTGCGCGAAGACGAAGACCGTCATCAGCACGAGGCCCCCGCCCGCGATCCACAGCGCGATCCGCGCCAGCCCCCCCATCACGAGGGCCAGTCTCTTCAATCCGTCCTGCACGTTGCACCTCGCCGGAAGAGACGGACCCGCGGTGCCGGGGCACTGCGGGTCCGAAAGTCAGGTCACTGGGTTTCCTGGATCCGCTTCACGAGATCCTGATATTCCGGCTTGGTCACATATTTCTCGTAGACCGGCGCCATCGCCTCGATGAAGGGGGTCTTGTCGATCTCGCGCACGACTTCGGCGCCCGAGGCCACGACCTTCTCTTCCGAGGCCTTCTCCTGCTCGGCCCAGAGCTTGCGCTGCACGGGCTCGGACTCTTCGGCCGCCTGACGCAGCACCTGCTGGTCCTCGGGCGAGAGCGCGTCCCACTTGATCTTCGAGATCGCCACCAGCTCGGGCACCATCAGGTGCTGGTCGAGCGTGTAATATTTCGCCACCTCGAAATGGCCCGAGCTGTCGTAGGACGGCCAGTTGTTCTCGGCCCCGTCGATCACGCCGGTCTGGATCGAGGAATAGACCTCGCCATAGGGCATCGGCGTCGCATTGGCGCCGAGCGCGGACATCATGTCCACGAAGACGTCCGACTGCATGACGCGGAACTTCATGCCCTTGAGGTCCTCGACCTTGGTGATCGGCTTCTGGCTGTTGTAGAAGCTGCGCGAGCCGCCGTCGTAATAGGCCACCGCGATCAGGTCCTTGGTCTCGAAAGCGCGGGCGAGATCGTCGCCGATGGGGCCGTCCATCACATTGTGCAGATGCTCTTCCGAGCGGAAGAGGTAGGGCAGCGACAGGAGCTGCGCCTCGGGCACGATGTCGTTGAACGAGCCGAACGAGGCGCGCACCATGTCGATCACGCCGAACTGGGTCTGCTCGATCGTGTCCTTCTCTTCGCCGAGCTGCGACGAGGGGAAGACCTCGATGCAGATGCGCCCGTTCGACAGTTCCTTGGCGCGCTCGGCCATGAACTTGACACCCTCGACGGTCGGATAGCCGTCCGGGTGCGTGTCCGAGGACCGCAGCGTCACCTCGCACTCGGCGAAGGCGGGTGCCGCGAGCGCGGCGCTCGCCAGCAGGGTCGCGATCATTGTTCTTTTCATGGTCTCTCCTCCCTTGATGATCTTCTCAGAGCCTGTAGGCCTCTTTCGCGAGGCGGTAGGCCAGATCGTGCGCCACCTCCGGCGCCTCCTCCGCGTCGAGGCGCCCCGTGGCGACCAGTGTCGCCAGGAAGGCGCAATCCACGCGCCGGGCCACGTCGTGACGGGCCGGGATCGAGCAGAAGGCGCGGGTGTCGTCGTTGAAGCCCACGGTGTTGTAGAAGCCCGCCGTCTCGGTCGTCATCTCGCGGAAGCGGCGCATCCCCTCGGGGCTGTCGTGGAACCACCAGGCGGGGCCCAGCTTCAGCGCCGGATAGACCCCGGCCAGGGGCGCCAGTTCCCGCGCATAGGCGGTCTCGTCCAGCGTGAAGACGATCACCGTCAGCCGCGGATCGCCCCCCACCGCCGACAGAAGCGGGCGCAGCGCGCGGACGTAATCGGTGCGGGTCGGAATGTCGAAGCCCTTGTCGCGGCCGAACCGGTCGAGCACGGGCCGGGAATGGTTGCGGAAGCTGCCCGGGTGGATCTGGAGCACCAGCCCGTCCTCGAGGCTCATGCGCGCCATCTCGGTCAGCATCTGGCCGCGAAACGCATCCGCCTCCTCGGCCGTGCAGGCGCCCGCCAGCGCCTTTGCGAAGAGCGCGGCCGCCTCGGCCTGCGGCAGATCCTCGGTACGGGCCGTCGCATGGCCATGGTCCGAGGAGGTGGCGCCGAACTCCTTGAAGTAGGCCCGGCGCTTGCGGTGGGCGGCGAGATAGCCTTCCCAGGTCGCGGTATCCTCGCCGGTCAGCTCGCCCAGCTGCGCGACATTCTCCGCAAAGCCCGCAAATTCGGGATCGACCACCGCATCGGGACGGTAGGCCGTCACCACCCGCCCCTGCCAGCCGCTCTCGCGGATCATGCGGTGCCAGCGCAGGTCGTCGAGCGCGCTTTCCGTGGTGGCGATCGCCTCGATCCCGAACCGCTCGAAGAGCGCGCGGGGACGGAACCCGGGCTGCGCGAGGCAATCGGCGATCTGGTCGTAGGCCGCATCCGCCGTCTCGGCCGAGAGCCGCTCCTTCAGGCCGAACACCTCCGAGAAGGCATGATCGAGCCAGAGCCGCGAGGGCGTGCCGCGGAAGAGATGGAAATTAGAGGCGAAGAGCCGCCAGATCTTGCGGCCGTCCGTCTCGGTCGGGCCGCCGTCGGCGCGCGGCACCCCCATCGCCTCGAGCGGGATGCCCTGCGAATGGAGCATGCGGAAGACGTAATGGTCGGGCGTGACGAAGAGCTGGGCGGGGTCCGGGAAAGGCTCGTTCTCGGCGAACCAGCGCGGGTCGGTGTGACCGTGCGGCGAGATGATCGGCAGATCCTTCACCGTCGCATAGAGCGAGCGGGCCAGTGCCCGGGTGCCCTCATCGATCGGAAACAGCCGATCTTCCTGCAGCAGCCCCATTGCCTTCCGCCTCCTCCCTGCGTCAAGCCTGCATTTATCGGTGGCATTCCGCCGCCGTGTCTGACTAATATGCTAGTATGCTTCACCTGTCAACGGAGAGGACATGACCGACGCGATCTCGCTGCCTGCCCTCGAGGCGCCCCTCCGCCCGTCGGTCACCGATCAGGTGTTCGACCAATTGCACGACCGCATCATCGAGCTCGACCTGCCGCCCGGCACCAAGCTTTCGGAGATCGAGGTCGCGCGGCAGTTCGGCGTCTCGCGCCAGCCGGTGCGCGATGCCTTCTACCGCCTGTCGAAGCTGGGCTTCCTGTCCATCCGCCCGCAGCGTGCGACGACGGTCTCGCAGATCTCGACCCGCAGCGTCATGCAGGCGCGCTTCATCCGGGCGGCGATAGAGGCCGAGACGGTGCGCGTGGCCTGCGAGCGGCTGACCGAGGACGATCATGCCGCGCTCTGGCGGCTCCTCGACCTCCAGCGCGAGGCCTCGGAGGCCCGCGACCGGCTGCGCTTCCACGCGCTCGACGACCAGTTCCACCGCGAGCTCTGCGATCGGTCGGGCTGCGGATTCGCCTGGGAGATCGTGCGCGAGAACAAGTCCCACATGGACCGGGTGCGTTATCTCTCGCTGGCCTTCGCCTCGCAGGACGCCTATGGAGACCACCTCGAGGTGATGCAGGCCATCGAGGCGCGCGACGCGCCCGAGGCCATGCGCCGGATGCACAGTCACCTCAGCCGCATCAAGATCCAGATCGAGCGCATCCGGCTCGATCATCAGGCCTATTTCGCACAGGAGGACGCATGTCTGCCCGATCTTTGAACCAGCGCATCATCTCGGTCGGCGAGTGCATGGTCGAGATGGCGCCGACGGGCGAGGGCACCTTCGCGATGGGCTTCGCGGGCGACACGCTGAACACCGCATGGTATCTGCGCCGCGCCCTGCCCCCCGAGGCGGAGGTGGACTATCTGACCGCCGTCGGCACCGATGCGATCTCGGACCGGATGCTCGGCTTTCTCCGCGACGCGGGCCTCGGGACAAGCCGCATCGCGCGTGTCCCGGACCGGACGGTGGGGCTCTATCTCATCGAGCTTACCAACGGCGAGCGCAGCTTCGCCTACTGGCGCGGCCAGAGCGCGGCCCGCCTTCTCGCCTGCGATCCGGCGGTGCTGGCGGCAGGCTTTGCCGGCGCCTCGATGATCTATCTCTCGGGCATCACGCTCGCGATCCTCGAACCGGCCGACCGGGCGCAGCTTCTGTCCGCCCTGTCGGCGGCGCGGGCCGCGGGCAGCGAAGTGGCGTTCGATCCGAACCTCCGTCCCCGGCTCTGGCCCGACGGGGCCACCATGTGCGCAGCCATCATGGAGGCCGCGCGGCACGCCGACATCGTGCTGCCTTCGCACGAGGACGAGGCGGCCTTCTTCGGCGATGAGGATGCCGCAGCCACCGCCGCGCGCTATGCAGCCGCAGGTGCCTCGCTCGTGGTGGTGAAGGACGGGGCGGGCCCGATGGTCACGCTCACGCCCGAAGGCCGGCAGAGCCACGCACCCGAGACGGTGAGCCAGGTCGTCGACACGACCGCGGCCGGAGACAGCTTCAACGCGGGCTTCCTTGCGGCCCACCTCGGGGGCGCACCGCTGGCCGAGGCCGTGCGGGCCGGCGCCCGGCTCGCCGCCCGCGTGATCGGACAGCGGGGCGCGCTGGTGGCCTGAGCCGCCTGCCGGACCCTCAGCAAAGGGCGCCGTCAGTTCAGGTGGCGCCCGCTCCCCTCCTGCCGGATGCGATCGAGGATTTCCATCAGCCGGTCCCGCACGTCCGCGCCCTCGGGCAGCGGTGCGGGATCGGCGACGAGCGCCTTCAGCGCGCTCACCACCAGCCGATCCGCGGAGGCGCCATCCGGCATCATCCGCCGCGCGTCCAGCCGCAGCTCGCGCAGGATGTCTTTCAGATCCCCCCCCGCCGCCTCGCGCTCCAGGCTCTCGCTCTGCTGGCGGAGCTGGCGCAGCATGGCGCTCGCAAGGCTCGGCTTGGCGAAGACCGGCACGAGGGGGAAACGCTCCGGAATGACCGAGCGGTCATAGCCGGTGGAGAAGACGAAGGGCACCTGCCGGTTCATCAGGCAATCCGCCATGTCGAACGAGGTCTCGTCGCCAAGTCGCACGTCGAGGATGGCGGCCTCGATCTCGTCGAGCAGGTCCATCGCCTCATGCACGTCCGGGAACGGTCCGATCACCCGCTGGCCCAGCTCACGGATCTGGGTGACGAGATCGGCTGCCAGCAGGTAGTCGTCCTCGAGGATCAGGATGCGCAAGCTCGAGCCCGTTTCGTCCATTGCTCTTCTCCTCTGCCGGTCTGCAGATCCCGCCCGGGGTTCGCCCACGGCGCCGTCCGCGATGCCGGACGGCACTCCTCGCCTTCGCCCACCCTCGCCCGAGACCTCCGCAGCGCCCGCGGCCGGCTTCGGCCCCCGGAAGGGCCGCTCATGGACCAGAGTCACAACGGCCAAAAGGGCGGCGTGCCCGGTGGAACGCCCGTCGGGTCTGCAACCTGTGGGCTGGAAGCCCATTTCGAGACAAACCCAAGATTGCGCGAGACGACCGGCCGAGGCAAGCCGAACATGGTGCCGCTCACGGATGACCCAAGGGAAGATCTCACTCTTGCATTGCTTCGGCACGCGCGGACGCGCAAAGCCTCGGAAACCCGGACAGGAACTTCTCCCGGGGATCGAGCGACGCGGAGGCCCGACCGCTTCTCGCGGGATCGTCGGGCCGGCGATCCGCGTGCTCCTCATCCTCGCCCCGTCTTCTCGGGTTTGCCCCGCCTTGGATGCCACAAGGAGGGCGCCAAGCGCCCGGCCTTTCCACCTCGAGGCCAACAGGTCTATGATCGGCGCGGGAGGCACCCATGGCGAAACCGCAGGCACCGCGCGAGGGAGACGGCGATCCGGTCTGGGCCGACTCGGTCTGGCTGGACGTCATGTCGGCCGTCGACCGGACCTATGCCGATCTCGTGGACTATCAGGAGCGACTCGAGCGGCAGAATGCCGAACTCGAGAGCCTGCGCTCGTTCCATGCCTCGGTGCTGGCCTCGGTGTCCGACATTCTCATCGTCGTCTCGCGCGCGGGTCTGATCGAGGAGGTCTCGGCCTCCGTCTCGGCCCGCACCCGCCTGCCCCGCGCCGCGCTCTGCGGGCGGCCCGCGTCGGACCTCTTCGCCGAGGCCGACCGTCCCGCGCTTCAGGAGGCGATGCGCCGCGCCACGGACGCGCGCAGCGCCCTCACCCTCGAGGCGGGGCTCGAGACGCCCGAGGGTCCGAGCGCGGTGGAGCTCTCGCTGTCGCCCCGCTTCGACGAGCGCGGCCGCGCGGCGGGTCTGGTGCTCACCGGCCGGTCGGTGGCGGAGCTGCGGCAGGCCTATGCCGAACTGGCCGAAAGCCATGACGAGCTGAAGGCGGCGCAGGCGCTGCTGGTGCGGAACGAGAAGCTCGCCTCGCTCGGCCGCCTCCTCGCGGGCGTGGCGCATGAGCTGAACAATCCGATCAGCTTCGTCTATGCCAATGCCCATGCGCTCGGCCGCTACGCCACCAAGTTCGAGCAGTATTTCGAGCAGGTGCAGGCGAGCGCCCCCCGCGAGGCGCTGATCCGGCTGCGCGAGGAGCTGAAGCTCGACCGCGAGGTGCGCAACCTGCGCGACGCGGTGCAGGGCGCGCGCGACGGGGCCGAGCGGGTGCGCGACATCGTCGAGGACCTGCGGCGGCTCTCCTCCGAAGGGTCGGGCGAGATGGAGGGCTTCGACCTCGTGGCGGTGGCGCAGGTGGCAACGGCCTGGGTCCTGCGCGGCGCGCGCCGTCCGGTGGCGGTCGAGGTCACGGGCGAGGCGCATCTGCCGGTGCGCGGGCGGCCCGGCCATGTGCAGCAGGTGGTGATGAACCTCGTGCAGAACGCGCTCGACGCGGTCGAGGAGGTGCCCGAGCCGCGCATTGCCATCGATCACCGGATCGAGGGCGACCACGCGGTGCTCACGGTGCGCGACACCGGGCCGGGCGTGCCCGAGGCGCTGGTGCAGGCGATCTTCGATCCGTTCTTCACCACGAAGCCGGTGGGACGCGGCACCGGGCTCGGCCTGCCCATCTCGCACAAGATCGCCGAAGAGCATGGCGGGCGGCTCGTGCTCGGCAAGGAGGGCCCGGGCGCCGCCTTCCGCCTCGAACTGCCGCTCGACCGGGAGATGCGATGAACATTCTCTGGCTTCAGGCCTCGGGCTGCGGCGGCTGCACCATGTCGCTTCTCTGCGCCGAGGCGCCGGGCCTCTTCGACCTTCTCGAGGATGCGGGCCTGCGCTTCCTGTGGCATCCCTCGCTCTCGATCGATTCCGGGGCGGAGGTGCGGGCGCTCCTCGAGCGGATCGAGGCGCGAGAGCAGCCGCTCGACATCCTCTGCGTCGAGGGGGCCATCGCGCGCGGGCCCCGCGGCACCGGACGGTTCCAGATGCTTGCGGGCACCGGGCGCTCGATGCTCGAGACCGTCACGCGGCTCGCGCCGCTCGCCCGGCATGTGGTGGCGGTGGGCAGCTGCGCGGCCTATGGCGGGATGACGAGCGCGGGCGGCAACCCCTCGGACGCGACGGGGCTCCAGTACGAGGGCACCCACGAGGGCGGCATCCTTGCGCCCGAGTTCCGGGCGCGGGACGGCCTGCCCGTGGTGAATGTGGCCGGCTGCCCGACCCATCCGGGCTGGGTGACCGAGACGCTGATGCTGCTGGGCGGGAACGCGCTGGCGGCCGGCGATCTCGACCGGTTCGGCCGCCCGCGCTTCTATGCCGATCATCTCGTGCATCACGGCTGCTCGCGCAACGAATATTACGAATACAAGGCCAGCGCCCGCACCCCCGGCGAGATCGGCTGCATGATGGAACATATGGGCTGCATCGGCACGCAGGCGGTGGGCGACTGCAACATCCGGCCCTGGAACGGCAGCGGCTCCTGCACCTCGGGCGGCTATGCCTGCATCGCCTGCACCGCGCCCGAATTCGAGGAGCCGCGCCACCCCTATTCCGAGACGCCCAAGATCGGCGGCATCCCGGTGGGCCTGCCCTCGGACATGCCGAAGGCCTGGTTCATGGCGCTGGCGAGCCTGTCCAAGGCCGCCACGCCCGAGCGCATCCGGCGCAACGCGGCCTCCGACCGGATCGAGGTGCCCCCCACGCTCAGGATGCCGAAGCGATGACGCGGCTCGTGGTCGGCCCGTTCAACCGGGTCGAGGGGGATCTCGAGGTCCATCTGGAGGTGGTGGAGGGCGCGGTGACGGCGGCGCGGGTGAATGCGCCGCTCTACCGCGGCTTCGAGCGGATGCTCGAGGGGCGCGATCCGCGCGACGCGCTGACCATCACGCCCCGGATCTGCGGGATCTGCTCGATCAGCCAGTCGGTCGCGGCGGCGCGCGCGCTCGGCGCGGCGATGGGTCTCGTGCCCGCGCCGGCGGGCGAGCGGGTGGCGGCGCTGATCCATGCGGTCGAGAATGCGGCCGATCACCTGACCCATTTCAACCTCTTCTTCATGCCCGACTTCACCCGCCCCGCCTATGCCGGGCGGAGCTGGCACGGGCGCGCGGTGGCCCGCTTCACGGCGATGGAAGGCAGCGCCCAGCGCGAGGCGGTGGCCGCGCGCGCGGATCTCCTCCACATACTCGGGCTTCTGGCCGGAAAATGGCCGCACACGCTGGCCGTCCAGCCGGGCGGTGTCACCCGCGCGCCCGGCGCGGCCGAGCGGATGCGGATCCTCTCGAGCCTGCGGAGCTTCCGCCGCCATCTCGAGCGCACGCTCTTCGGCGGCCCGCTCGAGGCCTTCGCGGCGCTCGAGACCGAGGCGGCGCTCCTGTCCTGGGGCCGCGGGGATGCGGGGCTCTTCCTCGAGATCGCGGCGGATCTGGGGCTGGGCGGTCTCGGCTGCGGCGCCGGGCGCTATCTCAGCTTCGGCGCCTATCCCCTGCCCGAGGGGCCGGCGTTCGCGGCGGGCACCTGGCAGGCGGGGGCGCCCCTCCCGCTCGACCCCGGCCTCATCCGCGAGGATCTGAGCCATGCCTGGATGCTGGGCGAGGCCGCCCATCCCGCCGAGGGCCGCACCCTGCCCGACGAGGAGATGCGCGAGGCCGCCTACAGCTGGTGCAAGGCGCCCCGCCTCGACGGGCAGCCGATGGAGACGGGCGCGCTCGCGCGGCAGGTGGTGGCGGGCCATCCGCTCGCCCGCGATCTGGCCCGGCAGGGCGGCGTGCTGGCCCGCGTGGGAGCCCGGCTCCTGGAGCTCGCGCGGACGCAGATCCTGATGGAGGAGCTGGCGCAGGGGATCGATCCTGCCGCCCGCTTCATGGTGGCGATGGGGCCCCTGCCACGGGAGGCGCAGGGGGCGGGGCTGGTCGAGGCCGCGCGCGGCGCCCTCGGCCACTGGGTCCGGCTGCGGGGCGGGCTCATCGAGCGCTACCAGATCGTGGCGCCCACCACCTGGAACTTCAGCCCGCGCGATGCGGAAGGGGTGCCGGGCCCGCTCGAGGCCGCGCTGGTGGGGGCGCCCGTCGGCCCGGGCGAGACCACGCCGCTCTCGGTGCAGCATGTGGTGCGCAGCTTCGATCCCTGCATGGTCTGCACGGTGCATTGATGGGCAGGAACCCCGCGCGCCCTGCAGATGGTGGCGGCCCGACGGCTCGGGCGCGGGCTTCGGCTTCGGAAGGGGCGCCCGGAGAGAGGGCCCTGTCCGGCGCCGCGTCGCACGAGACCGGAGGCCGCTCCGCTGCGGAGAGCGGGGATGGATATTTGGACCAGAGTGAGGGGCAGGAGATCCGCGTGCGCGGACAGGTGCAGGGGGTGGGATTTCGCCCCTTCGTCTGGCAGCTCGCGCGCCGACTGGGGCTCGAGGGCGAGGTGCTGAACGACGGGGCGGGCGTGCTGATCCGCGCCACGGGCGCGCGGCTCGCGGAGTTTCTGGCGGCCCTCGGGACGGAGGCGCCGCCGCTTGCGCGGGTGGATGCGGTCGAGGCGCGACCCGCGCCGGTGGTGCGCAGGC
>NZ_MABH01000032.1 GCF_001720585.1 Cereibacter johrii
AGGAGCGCCGCAAGTGCCGAGGCCACGCCGGCCCCGTCGCTCACGCCCGCCGCCGCGGCATCGAGCGTCACCGTCCGGCCGCCCACCGTCATCGCATAACGCGCGGAGCCCGCCTGCGCGAAGGTGCCGTCTGCCGAGAGCCCTGCCCCGTCGAAGGCGGGATCGTAGGTGAAGCCATAGGTCTGGACGCCGCCCGCCCCGCTCACCGTGCGCGAGACGAGGCCGCCGCTCATCGCATCCACGGCGGCATCCTGCCGGACGCCGCCCAGATCGGCCGAGAAGCCGCTCGCCGACGAAAGGTGCAGCTCGCCCGTGAAACGCGCGCTGTCGGCCGTGCCCGACAGCGTGAGGGCTGTGCCCACGGGGCTGCCCTCGGCGTCGGTGCCCTGCAAGGTGACGGCGGCGCCGCCCGCGTGGCGGAGGCCCGCGATGCCGATGTCGGCCCCGCCGTCCTGAACGAGCAGGAGCCGCGCTCCGTCCGGCGACAGCTCGGCCCGCACGCCGGTGGCCGCGCTCACCGCATTGACCGCCAGCGCCAACGCATCCATCCGCCCGCCTGCGACGGCGCCGCTGATGCGGACGGGCGAGAGGTTGGTGCCGGTGAGCGCGAAGCTGAGCGTGCCGTCGGCGGGCGCCTCGATCGTGACGCCGGTGCGGGCTTCGGCCTCGATCCCGGCCCCGAGCGCGTTGATCGCCTGCGCCATCTCGGCCGCCGAGGCGCCCGCAGGCACCTGCACCGCGAGGGGAAGGCCTCCGGCGGCCTCGAGCGTCAGGCTCGGGCGCGCGGAGGCGGGGGGCAGAAGGCCCGAACTGCCGGCCACCGGATCGGCGTGATGGAGCGACAGCACAGGCTCGCCCGGCAGGATCGCGCCCGCGATCCCGGTTCCGCGATAGCCGGTGCCTCCGGCGCCGTTCAGGGTCGAGGCATCGTAGACCGCGCCCGGCAGGAAGCCGTTGGCCTCGGTCAGCAGAAGCGCGGCTTCCTCGGCCGTGAGCGCGGTGCCTGCGATATGACGTCCGTCCCGCGTGATGATCTGGATCGTTCCGCCCGCGGGCTCGGCGGGCGTCAGGCTGCCCGCGACGGCCCCGGCGGATCCCGTGACGCTGGCGCCGGCATCGAAGTCGCCCTGCCCCAGCGTCAGCGTGAACCGCCCCGTGCTGCCGCTGGCCGTGACGCCCAGATCGGCGAGGGTCTGGCCGCCGGTGCTGACGGCGCCGCCATTCAGCGCGGCGGCGAGCGTGGTGGGGTTCGTGGCGCCCAGCGCCGTCAGATCGAAACTGTGGACCGTGCCCCCGATCGAGAAGGAGAGCGTCGTGGCCCCTGCCGCGGCGGGGTCGGACAGAAGGAACTCCTGCTGCGACTGGCTGCCGAGGCTCGCCAGCGTGACCGAGCCCGTTCCGGCCGGAATGTGGCCCACCACGCCCGCGCGGATCAGCGTTGCGGCATCGGCCCCGCCCGCATCCGTCAGAAGGCTGCCCAGCGATCCGGTCGAGGGGAGCGTGGAGGTCACCGGCAGGAAGCTCGCCTGCGCCGAGCCCGCATTGCCGCTGGCGGCGGACACGATATAGGGCGCCGCGGCCGCGATCTGGCGGGTGTCGGTCAGCAGGAAGCGCATGTCCAGCGCCCGCCCCTCGCGCGGCGAGACCGTCAGACGGTCGCCATCCCCGGCCGCCCCGGTCATCTGCAGCGTGAGGCCCGGCAGCGCCAGCGTCTCGGCGCCGCTGCCGAGGAGCGTGCCCCCCGCATCGTAGGCATGCCAGAGCCCCGCCGCCGCATCGTGCACCAGCGTGAGCGGGCCGGGCGCCGTCGCGGTGTCGAAGGCCACCACCGACGCGCCGCCCGTGCCCCGGTTGCCGGCGTCGGCCGTGACCTGCCAGCCCTCGAGCGCGAAGAGATCGCCCCCCCGGGCCCCGACCTGATCGATCCCCTGCGCATGGACCGTGTTCATCTCGGCGACCAGCTGCCGCGCGAGCCCGTCGAGCTCGGCCGCGGCATTGTCCACCGCCGAGAGCGCCGACGCATATCCCTGCAGGCTGCCCCCCGTGATCTGGCGGCTCTGGAGCGTCGCGCCGGCCCGCGTGACCTCAAGGACGAGGCCGCCCGCCTCGGCCACGCCGAGCGTGCTCGCCACCGTCCCCTCGAGCAGCAGCGGCCCGCCCGGCGCCGAGCCGAGCGTCAGGGTCGTGCGGCCCAGAGCGTCGAAGCTGGCCTGGATCCCCACCTTCCGCGAGAGCTCGCCGAGGAGCCGGTCGCGCTCGTCCAGAAGCGGGTTCATCGCCGATTGCTGCGCGCCGGTCATGCGCCCGTTCAGCTCGGCCAGTTGCCGAAGCGTCTGCGAGGCCTCGGAGGCGGTCTGCCCCGCAAGCCCCGCCACCTCGTCGCGGAGCCCGGCGAGCCCGCTCGCCACGGTGGTGAAGGAACTGGCCAGCGTCTGGCCCGCCGCCAGCACCACCTGCCGCAGCGCACCGTCGCGCGGCGTGGCGCTGAGCCCGTTGAGCGCGTCGAAGAAGCCCGTCAGCGCCTCGGGCACGCTGCCCGCCCCGGCCAGAAACAGGCTCTCGAGCGCGCCGGCGGTGGTGTCGAGCGTCTCGGCCGAGGCGGCGGCGCCCTCGGCCGTGCGCAGCCGCTGGGCGACCAGCCCGTCGAAGGCCCGGCGCACATCCTCGACCCGCACCCCCTGCCCCGAGGTCGCGGCACTCGTCGGGCCGATCTGCCCGCCCGGCACCTGCGCCAGCACCGTCTCGCGGCGGACATAGCCCTCGGTGTTCACGTTGGCGATGTTCTCGGCCGTGACGGAGAGGGCCGAACGGTAGGACAGAAGACCCGAGCGGGCGATGTCGAGGATGGACAAGGGTCAGGTCTCCCGGACGGGTCTGGCGAAAAGGACGGGCAGGCCCGCGGCAGCGACAGGCGGCAGGCCCGGACGGTCGGGGAATGCCTCCGGCGTGGGGGTGGTCACGACTTGTGCTCCCTCACGAGAGGGGCGAACTGGCGCTCGATCGCGTCGGCGATGCCCAGCCGCGCGCGCCCCGCCGAGCTTTTCGCAAGCTCCATGTCGAGCATGTCGCGCGCCGTATCGACGCCGGACGAGCCCAGGATATCGCCCCCCGGCAGGCCCGCACGGCCGGCCTTCAGAAGCTGCGTGAGAAAGAGCGACTCGAACCCCTCGGCCGCCTGCCGCAGATCCTCGCGGCCCGCAGGTTGGGCGCGGCTGCCGGCGAGCGACAGCGGGTTCAGGGCCTGAAGTTTCAGATCCATCAGATCACCACCAGTTCGGCGCGCAGCGCCCCCGCCTCGCGCAGCGCCTCGAGAATCGCCACGAGGTCCGAGGGGCTCGCCCCCACCGCATTGATCGCATCGACCAGCGAGCTCAGCGAGACGCCGGGATCGAAGACGAAGGCCTTGGCCGGCTCCTCGACCACCTGAACGCGGCTGTCGGGCGTCACGACAGGCTCGCCCGGGGCCACCACGGTTGCGTTGTTGCCCACCACCACGCTCGCCCCCTGCGAGACGCGCTGATCCTCGGTCACGCGGACGGTGAGCGAGCCGTGGGTGACGGCCGCGGGCGTCACCTTCACCGTGCCGCCGATCACGACGGTGCCGGTGCGGGCATTGACCACCACCTTGGCCACGGGCGGCGCGGGGTCGATCTCGACATTCTCGAGCAGGCTCATGAAGGACACGCGCTGCGCGGGATCGGCCGGCGCGCGCACGCGGATCGAGGTCCCGTCGAGCGCCACCGCCACGTCGGGCCCGAAGGTGCGGTTCACGCCCTCCGCCACGGCCGCCGCGGTGGAGAAATCGCCGCGGTTGAGGTTCAGCACCAGATGGTCCGTCTCGAGAAAGGGCGTCTCGACCATCTTCTCGACCATGCCGCCGCGGGGCACGCGACCCACGGTCGGGATGTTCACGGTGAGCGACGAGCCGTCCCTGCCCTCGACGCCGAGCCCGCCCACCACGAGATTGCCCTGCGCGATGGCATAGACCTCGCCATCCGCCCCCATGAGCGGCGTCATCAGCAGCGTGCCGCCCTTCAGCGACTTGGCCTGACCCACGGTCGAGACGGTCACGTCGAGCGTCTGGCCGATCTTCAGGAACGGCGGCAGGTCGGCCGTCACCATGACGGCCGCGGCATTCTTGGCCTTGAGGTCGCCCGTCTCGACCGAGAGGCCGAGGCGCGAGATCAGCGACTGCATCGACTGCTGGGTGAGCTGCGAATTGCCGTCGCCGGTTCCGGACAGGCCCACCACCACGCCATAGCCCACGAGCGGGTTCGACCGCACGCCCGCCACCGTCGTCAGGTCCTTCAGCCGGTCGGCGAAGGCGGGCGGCGCGCAGGCCAGAAGGGCTGCGAGAAGGAGCGCGCGTCTCACAGCGGCGAGACCACGGAAAGGCCGCGCCGCAGCCAGCCGGGTTTCGCGGTATCGGCCGTGTCGCCCGCGCCGATATATTTGATCTCGGCATGGGCGATACGGTCCGAGGTCACCACATTGTCCGGGCCGATGTCCTCGGGGCGCACCACGCCCTTCAGCCGGACATATTCGTTGCCGTTGTTCAGCGTGAGGAGCTTCTGGCCCATGATCTCGAGATTGCCGCCCGGCAGCACGCGCGTGACCGAGACCGACATCCGCCCGCGCAGCGAGTTCGACTGCGAGGCCGCCCCCTTGCCCGAGAAGCCCTGATCGGTCGAATTGTCGAGCACCCCGTCGTCGAGCCCCAGCGTCAGCGCATCGGGCAGGTCGATCTCATAGTCGTTCTTGCGCGAGCCCGAGGCGCTCTGCGACTTCGAGGCCGAGAATTTTTCGTGGAAATCCACCGTCACGATGTCGCCCACCCGCGCCGCGCGCCGGTCCGAGACGAAGAGGCCGCGGGAGGTGCTGCTGTAGATCCCGCCGGTGGGCAGGCTGTCGAGCCGCCCGGCTTCCTCGACCGGATAGACCGGGGCCCAGGCCTCGGAGGCGCGGTCCTCGACATAGGTCGAGCAGGCGGCGGGCGCGAGCAGCAGGGCCAGCGCGGACAGGGGCATGCGGCGGGACATCTGCGCCTCAGAGCTTGTTGGCAAGATACTGCATCATCTCGTCGGAGGCCGAGATGGACTTGGAATTGACCTCGTAGGCGCGCTGGGTCTCGATCATGTCGACCAGCTCCTGCACCACATTGACGTTCGAGGCTTCGAGCGATCCCTGCACGAGCTTGCCGAAGCCGGGCTCGACCGGGTTGCCGATCACCGCCTCGCCCGAGGCTGCGGTCTCGACCGCGAAGGTCTCGCCCACGGGCTGGAGGCCGCGCGGGTTGGCGAAGGTGGCGATCGTCATCTGGCCCACCTCCTGCGCCTCGGTCTCGTCGGGCATCAGCACCGACACGATCCCGTCCGAGGAGATGGTGACCGAGACCGCGCCCTCGGGGATCTGGATCTCGGGCTGCACGACATAACCCGAGGGGGTGGTGATGGTGCCTTCGGCATTCTGCGAGAAGGTGCCGTTCCGGGTGTAGCCCATGCGCCCGTCGGGCATCAGCACCTGAAAGAAGCCCGGCCCGTCGATCGCCAGATCGAGCGCATTGCCGGTATTGGCGAGCGAGCCTTGCGTGTAGAGCTTTTCCGTCGAGACCACCCGGACCCCCGTCCCCACCGCCGAGGGCGAGGTCATGGCGGTGGCCTCCGACGTCTGCGCCCCGCCGGGCTTCCAGGTCTGGTAGAGGAGGCTCTCGAAATTCGCGCGGTCGCGCTTGAACCCGGTCGTGTTGACGTTGGCGAGGTTGTTCGAGATCACCTGCATCCGGGTCTGCTGGGCATTGAGACCGGTCGAGGCGACATGCATCGCATTGGTGGACATGCGGGGCTCCTTCAGGCGCTACGCCAGTCCCGGTGCAAGCCCCGTGCCACAGCTCACTCGGGCGGACGCAGGAGACGTGCGCCGCTTTCGTCCAGCTCCTTGGCCGAGGAGATCATGCGGAGGTTGAGCTCGAAGGCGCGCTGCAGCTCGATCGAGGACACAAGCTCTTCCATCGTGTTGACGTTCGAGCCCTCGAGCACGCCCTGCAGCACGCGGGCACGCTGGTCGGGCGGCGGCAGGGGCTCGTCCCCGGCCCGGATCTGGCCGTCCGGATCCTTGCGCAGCGTCACGCCGTCGGGGATCGTGGTGGCGAGGAGCGGCCCCTCGACCTGCTGGCCAGGTGGGCCGTCCTGCGGCTCGTAGAGGATGCGGCCCGTCTCGTCGACGATGAGCGCGCGCACGGGGGGCAGCTCGATCGGCTGCATCGCCGGATCGAGCATCGCCTCGCCCGCCCCGTTCTGAAGCCGCCCGTCGGCCGTGAGCCGCAGGTCGCCTCGGCGCGAGAGGGCAGGCTCGCCCCCCTCGGGCTGGACGAAGAACCAGCCCTCCTCGGCGATGGCCACATCCATCGGCTCGCCGGTCTGGTTCAGAAGGCCCGGCGCGGCGAAGAAGAGATGCGGCCCCCGCTCGGTCTGGAAGGCCCGCGCCGAGGCCACGTCCATCGCCTTGAGGAACCGCGCGTCGCCCTCGTTCGTCAGGTCGCGCCGGAAGCCCGGCACGGTCTGGTTGGCGAGGTTCTGCGCCTGGATCACCCGCGTATCGCGCAGGTTCGCCAGCGAGTTCAGGGCGGTGTGGATCAGCCGGTCCATGATCCGCCTCAGCTGCGGATGTTCATGATCGTCTGCATGAGCGAGTTCGAGGTCTCCATCGCCTTGGCCGAGGCCTGATAGTTGCGCTGCGCGGTGATAAGATGGACGAGCTCCTCGGTGAGGTCCACGTTGGCATGTTCCAGCGCGCCGGCCCGGATGATCCCGAAGCCGGAATCGCCCGCCGTGCCCGCGACGGGCTGGCCGGAATCGGCGGTGGCCGCGAACCCCGAGGCCCCGAGCTGGCGCAGCGCCTGCGGGTTGGCGAAGGTCACGAGCACCACCTGCCCCATGGCGACCGGGCTGCCCGCGCCGTAGGCGGCCCAGACCGTGCCGCTCGCATCCACCTCGAGGCTGGTCAGCGCCGAGGCGCTCTTGCCGTCCTGGCTCACGGTATTGACCTCGAAGCTCCGGTCGGCGAGCTCGGTCTCGGTGAGATCGAGCGTGTAGCCGATGCCCGAGGCCGCCGTGAAGCTGAGCGCGCCCGTGCCGCCCGAAAGCGCGCCGGTCGCGTCGAAGGTGAGGTCGCCCTGCGCGGGCGTCAGCGGCTCGCCCGCCACCACGAGCCGCACCGACCAGCCGGTCTGGGGATTGCCCGGGGTGGGGTTCGCGGTCTTGATGAAATAGGCCGCCGCCTCGACGGCATTGCCCTTCGCATCGAAGATGGGAACCGCCGTGACGGCCGCATAGGTGGTGGGATCGGCCGGATCGAAGGCCGCGGCCGGCGGAACGGCCGCCTGCTTGCCCAGCATCGCATCGTCGGTCGGCAGATCGACCGACAGCGCCACCGTGCTCGTGGCCACCGGCGATCCCATCGTGAGCGGGATGGTCAGCGGCGTGGCCGAGCCCGGCACCTGGCTCAGCGCATCGCCCTCGACGCTCACCGGCCAGGCAAGGAGCTTCTGACCCGAGGCATTGACCGCCACCCCCTGGGCATTCAGGCCGAAGGCGCCCGCGCGGGTGTAGATCGGCTCCGGCTTGGCGGAATTGGGCCCGACCGCGGGCTCGGTGGCAAAGAAGCCCTGCCCCTCGATGGCCAGATCGAGCGTGTTGCCCGTGGCCACCACCGAGCCCTGGCTGAACTGCATGGCGGTGCGCAGCGTCTGCACGCCCGAGCCCACCGCCGTCCGCGAGATGCTGTAGGGCGAGGAGTTGAACACGTCCGCGAATTCCGCGCGGCTGCCGCGGAAGCCAATGGTGCCCACGTTGGCGATGTTGTGCGACGTGGCGGCGATGTCGTGCTGGGCGGCGGAGAGCCCCGAGAGGGCGGTGTTGATCGACATGGAGTGGCTCCTGTGGGTCGGGGATCAGCGGAAGGAGGTGACGGTGTCGGCGGCGACGTTGCCCTTGTCCTCGACCTCGAGGACCGTGCTCTTGCCGTCGGCGCTGGTGCCGACCGACAGGACACGGGCATAGACCTTCGGGGCGAGCGGGACCGAGCCGTCGCTCGAGGCGGCCGTGACGCTCACCCGGAGCGGCACGCGGGAGGAGACGAGCGAGGACGGCACGCCGTCCCAGGCGAAACCCACATCGCCCGCATTCTGGGCGCCGAAGGTCTGGCTGTGGAGAAGCTCGCCCGTCACGCTGTTCGAATAGGTCACGACCAGCGCCTCGGCCGGATCGGTCAGCGTGACCGCGCCGCGCACCGTTCCCGTGCTGTCGGCGCGCACGAGGGTGCCCGGCACCAGCACCGACTTGCCGATCAGCGAGGCGGCCGTGGCGGTGCGGAAGGCGCCGAGCCCGTCGCCGATCCCGCTCAGCGTGCTGTTGAGCTGTTCGATCCCGGAAACGGTCGAGAATTGCGCCATCTGGGCCAGGAACTCGCCGTTCTCCATCGGCTGGAACGGGTCCTGGTTCTGGAGCTGCGTGGTCAGCAGCGTCAGGAAATCCTGCTGCCCGAGGTTCGACTTGCCCTTGGCCTGCGTCGTGGTCTGGAGCGCGAGGCCCGCGGCATAGGAAGCGTCGACGGCATTCGTCATCTCACTGCCCCATGCTGGCGGTGCGGGCCATGAGCGACCGCAGCGTCGAGACCGCCTCGAGCGTGTTCTGATACTGGCGGCTCGCCTCCATCATCTCGACCATCTCCTCGTCGACCGAGACCGGCGCCTCCCAGACATAGCCCTCGGGGTCGGCCTGCGGATGATCGGGCCGGTAGACCCGCGCCGGCTCGCGGTCGAGGCTGACGACGCCCGCCACATCCGTCGTCGAGAGGCCGGTCCGGCCCACCGCATCGGCATAGCTCGTCTCGAACACGGGCCGCAGCGGCCGGAAGGCCGTCTCCGCCTTGTCCGAGACGGTGCCCGCATTGGCGAGGTTGCTCGCCACCGTGTTCATCCGCACCATCTGCGCCGAGAGCGCCCGCGCGCCCACATCGAAGACACTGTCGATCCCGCTCATCATTCCCCCTTGATCGCCGTCATCAGGCCCGAGATGCGCCGGTTGAGGAGCGCGAGGCTCGTCTGGTAGCGCAGGGTGTTTTCTGCAAATTCCATCTGCTCCACGGCCATCTCGACCGTGTTGCCGTCGAGGGCGGGCGTGACCGGATCGCGGTAGAGCGCCTCGCCCGTCGCGGCAGGTCCGCCCACCGCGAAATGGCGCGCCTCGGTGGTGCGAAGCGTGCCGTTTCCCGATGCCCGGGCGAGCTCCGCCCCGAAATCGATGTCGCGCGCCTTGTAATGCGGGGTCGCGGCATTCGCGATGTTCGAGGTCAGCAGGTTGTTGCGCGTCTCGCGCAGGACGAGGGCCTGGGCATGGACCCCCAGCTGATCGCGAAATCCCGTCATCCGTTCCTCCTTGGCGCCGCCGCGCGGGCGGCATCTGGACCGGGACTTGCAAGGAGGATGCCAGATGCCCGTGCCCCGAGGAGAAAGCGATGCCTGCGCCGCCCGATCTGGCCCGTCACCCCGCGCTCGACGCGGCCGCGCGCGCGGTGCTGGCGCTGCTCGAGCCCCTGGACCGGAGGGAGGGCCTCGCGCGCCTCGAGGCCC
>NZ_MABH01000033.1 GCF_001720585.1 Cereibacter johrii
CGGCGGCGCCCGTGCCCCTGCTACCGCCTTTGCGCGCCCGGCCCTTGCGCGCGGCCGTGCTGGCCGCCGTCGTCATCGCCCCGCCGGCCTATCTTGCCGCCGTCGCCCTCTCGCACGAACAGCCCGTGCGCAGGGCCGATGCGATCACCGGACAGGCGGGACCGTGGCGCTTCACCATCGCGGAATACGACCGCCGCGTGCCGCGCATCCTGCTGGGCGACTTTCCTACCAAATCCTACCAGATCCGCTTCTGCGACGCCTGCGACGACCAGATCCGCGCCGCCTATCTGAAGGTGAACAAGCCGCGCTCGCTGCGGGGCGCGGGCCTCGTCTTCGACGCCGAGCGCTGGAACCGTTTCGTGGAAATCCAGCTGCCGAACTCGACCGGCCCGGACAGCGAGATCTGGCTGACCGTCGAGGGCAAGGACGGCAGCCTGCACCACGCCTCCTTCCCCATCCGCCGGATTTCCCCCGCAACCGCCGACTGGCTGCAAGACCGGAGACAGGAGCCATGACCCGAATTCCCGCAACCGCCCTCGGCCTCCTGGCCATTCTGTGCGCGACCCCGGCGCAGGCCCACAACCCGATCGCGGAATGCGCCGTGGCCCAGGGCCGGATCATCGACTGTCGCGGCGGCTTCTCGGACGGCTCCGGCGCGGCCGGTGTGACGCTCGACGTGATCTCCTATGACGAGGACATCCTGATCCCCGGCAAGCTGGGCGACGATTCCCGCCTGCAGTTCGAGCGCCCCGAGGGAGAGTTCTACATCCTCTTCGACGCCGGCCCCGGCCATGTGGTCGAGATCGACTATCACGACATCGAAGGGCTGGAACATTGACCACCACATCGGTCCGCCCGGCCTCGGCCCGGCGCGAAAGCCTGTTCGTGGGCGCGCTCTGTCTGGCGGTTCTGGCCGCTTCGGCCGCCGCCATCGGTCTGCACCGGCGCGCGGACGATATCCGCAGCCTGCCTGCATGGCAGATCGACGCGCGCAGCGACCTCACACCCGGCGAACAGGGGGTCCTGGCCGATCTCGCCATCGCGGCCGGCGAGATCGCATGGCTGGCCGAGGCCGGGGCGCTGCCGGATGTCGCCGATCTGGCCGCCGAGGGCCTGCCTCCCTTCGCCCCTCAGGCCAGCGACGGGCTGCGCGGCGGGCATGTCTGGTCGCGGTCCGGGGGCCTCTATCTGGGCCGCAGCGGCGATCCGCGCGTGGCGGGCAGCTTTCTTATGATCCCCGGCGATCCGCCCGCGATCTGGCTGGCGCCGGGCACCGCCGATGCGCCCGCCGATCCGTCGCAGGACGCGCTGAGGAGTGCGGGATGGCGGCAGGTCGTCAGCCGCTACGAGGCCAGCGTCACCCGCCACGATCCCGGAGCCGCCCAATGATCTCGCGCCGTCTGGTCCTCGCCGCCCCCGCGATCCTCTGGGCCGCGCGTGCCCGCGCCGCCGACCCGCTGCGCGTGGGCGTGACGCTGCATCCCTATCACTCGTGGCTGAGCAATATCCTCGGCCCGCATGGCGAGACCGTGCCGCTGATCCCCGAGGGCTTCAACCCCCACGCCTACGAGCCGCGCGCCGAGGATATCCGCCGTATCGACAGGCTGGACGTGGTGGTGCTGAACGGCATCGGCCATGACGATTTCGCCGAGCGGATGATCGCGGCCTCGTCGCAGCCCGACATGCCGGTGATCGAGGCCAATCGCGATGTGCCGCTGCTGGCGGCGGTGGGCGGGCTGTCGAGCCGCTTGGGCAACAACCGCACCATCGGCGGAAAGGTGGTGAACTCCCACACGTTCCTGTCGGTGACCGGCGCGATCCAGCAGATCCAGACCGTCACCCGCGCCCTGTCCGGCCAGCGCCCCGATCTGGCGGACCCGCTGCGCGACAACGCCCGCGCCTATGCGCGCCGGTTGCGGCGGATGCGGGCAGAGGCCATGGCGGGGCTGGCCGATCTGCCCGCCGCCTCGTTCCGCATCGCCACCATCCACGGCGCCTACGACTATCTCCTGCGCGAGTTCGGGCTCGAGGTCACGGCGGTGGTCGAACCCGCCCACGGGATCGAGCCCAGCCCCTCGCAGCTCGCCAAGACCATCGCCGCGATCCGCGATCTGGACGTCAGGGTGATCTTTTCGGAGCTGGATTTCCCCTCGCCCTATGTCGCCACCATCGAGCGCGAGACGGGCATTCGCCTCTATCCGCTGTCCCACATCATCCATGGCCCCTACAGGCCCGACAAGTTCGAGGTCGAGATGGCGCAGAACTATGCCACCATCCTGCGCGCGATCCGGGAGCAGGCGGCATGAACGCCCCCGCCTCGGTCGGCGCGGCCCTAGAGGGCCCGGCGGTGCGGTTCGAGGGGGTCGGCCTCCGCTACGGCGCGGCCCGCATCCTCGAGGGGATCGATCTGCGGGCCGAGCCGGGCCGCATCCATGCCATCGTCGGCCCGAATGGCGGCGGCAAATCCTCGCTGCTGCGCTGCCTGATGGGGCAGGCGCCGTTCTCCGGGACCATCGCGCTGGACTGGCCGGCCGCGCCCGGCCGCATCGGCTATGTCCCTCAGGTCGTCGAGTTCGACCGCAACCTGCCCTTGACCGTCACCGATTTCCTGATCTGCTTCATGGCCCGCCGGCCGGCCTTCCTGCGCCCCCGCGCGGCCGTCCGCGACCGGATCGCCCTGCTGCTGGACCGTGTCGGTCTGGCCGGCAAGGCGCGGCGGAGGATGGGCGATCTGTCGGGGGGCGAGCGTCAGCGGGTGCTCCTGGCGCAGGCGCTGGACGACGGCCACGGGCGGGAGCCCGACCTCATGGTTCTCGACGAGCCGATGGCGGCGCTGGACGCCGTCGGCGCGCAGGTGTTCGAGACGATCCTGAACGGGCTGCGCGACCGGGGCGCGACGCTGATCTGGGTCGAGCATGACCTTGCCGCCGTCCGCCGCCTGGCCGATCGGGTGAGTGCCATCGACGGGCAGCTGCTGTTTCAGGGCGCCCCGCAGGCCGAGCTGACGCCGGATCGGGTGCTCGCGCTGTTTTCGCACAGAAGGGCGCAGCCATGAGCTTCGAGACGTTACGCCACTCCGTGCAGGCGCTGGCCGAGGCGGGCTGGCTGCCCGCCGCGCTGGCCTGGGGCTTTGCGGTCAACGCCCTGCTGGCCGGGGTGATCGCGGGGCCGCTCCTCGGCGCGCTCGGCGCCCTCGTGGTCATCAAGCGCCATGCGTTCTTTTCCGAAGCGGTGGGCCATGCCGCGCTGACGGGCGTCGCCATCGGCATCCTTGCGGGCGAGCCCTATAGCGGCCCCTATGGCGCGCTCTTCGGCTATTGCCTGATCTTCGGCATCGCGCTGAATTACCTGCGCAATCGCACCGGACTGTCGGCGGATACGCTGATCGGGGTCTTCCTGTCGATGTCGCTGGCGATGGGGGCCGCGATCCTTCTGGTTCTGGCGGGGCGCATTAACGTCCATATCCTCGAGAATGTGCTCTTCGGCTCGATCCTGACGGTCTCGGGGCGCGACATCGCCGTGCTGGCGGCGGTGGCGCTGCCGGTGGCGGTGCTGATCGTGGTCTTCTTCAACCGGCTGGTCGGTGCCAGCTTCAACCCGATGCTGGCGCGCGCGCGCGGGATCGACGCTGCGACGCTCGATTACCTCTTCGTCGTCATGGTCACGCTCGTGACCGTGGCCGGCGTCAAGATCATCGGCGCCGTGCTGGTCGGCGCGCTTCTGGTCATTCCCGCCGCCGCCGCCCGCATCCTCGCACGCTCTCTGGCGGGCTATGTGACGCTGTCGGTCGCAATTTCCAGCCTGGCTACGCTGGCCGGGATCTTCCTGCCGATGCAGTTCGACCTTCCGGTGCCCTCGGGGCCGGCCGTGATCCTGATCGCCGGCATCATCTTCCTGATCTGCGCCGCCCTGCGCGGGGTGAAAGGAGCCTCGGCATGAGCCTCCCCCGCCGTTCCGCGCTTGGCCGCGCCCTCTCTGCCATGGCCGCGCTGCCCCTGGGCGCGCGTCCCGCAGGGGCCGACACCCCCGCCGCTCCGCGCCTCCTGACCGCCCTGCCCGCCGCCGCGGCGCTGGCGCGGGCCCTGCTGGAGGGCACCGGGGCCGAAGTCTTGCCCGTGCAGCCCGACCGCCTGCCGCCTTCGCGCCTTCCGAGCTACCTGTCGGGCCGCGGCGCCGATGCGCTGGCGCAAAGGGCATCGCAGGCCGACGCGGTGCTGAGCCTGCGCAGCCTCTGGCCCGGCGATCCGCTTTATCCGCAGGCGCGGCGCAGCAACCTGCGCATCACCGAGATCGACATGGCAACCCCGCTGGATGGCGCGCTGCCCGGCATCGCCCGGCGCGATCCCGCCCGCAACGATGCGGTCTATCGGGCGCTGGACCTGACACCGATGGGCGCTCTGGAGGTCGAGATGGCGCCGTGGCTGTCGCCCGCGACCCTGACGCACATGGCCGCAATCGCCGCGGCCGATCTGCAACGCCTCTGTCCCGACGCCGCGGACCGCATCGCCTCCAACCGCGATTCACTGGCGGCCGGGCTGCGCGATCTGCGTGCGGGGGCCGAACAGGGGCTCCTGGCCGCGCCGGATCTCGGGTGCCTGACCTTGACCCCCGCCGCCAGCTATCTGGCCGCCGATCTGGGCCTCGATCTGCTGGCCGAGATCATCGCCGCCCCCAGAGAATGGACGCCCGCCCGCGCGGCGCGGCTGACCGGCTGGCTGCGCGAGAATGCCGTCGCCGCCGTGCTGACCGACAGGCCCGCAGAGGGCGATTTGCGCGCCGCCATCGCCGCCGCCGGCGCACGCGAGATCCTGCTCGTCCCCGTCGCAGGCAGCGACGCATCCCCCCTGCCAGCCCTGAGGGCCAGCATCGACGGGATCATCGCGGGGTTCGCCTGATGCGGTCCCGATACCTCCGCATCTGTCAGAGGGAGGATCGATCCGATAGGCCCGCCACGATCCGCCACCGGAGCGCCTGAAGGAGGGCTCTCCGGCCTCTTGGGTGAGGGTTGCGCGCCTCCGGTGGGACCGCACCTTCCGGACGGGGGCTGCCGTTCTGCAGGGAAGCGTCGCCCCGATGATCGCGGGTCGGGCCAAGGCCCCGTCGCGCCGCAATCCGGCAATCCTGCGCCTGCAGGCCTTCGTGGAGCGGGGCAGAGCACCATGGCCCTGCCCCGCAGATGTCCCTTAAGCAGGCGCGACGCCGTGCCAGAGGTGCGGGCACCGGCCGCGGCGGCTGCCGACCTCAGGCCTTGCGCGACACGAAGCGGGTGTCGAAATAGGCGTCCAGCGCTTCGGAGCCGCCTTCGGTCCCGTAGCCCGAATCCTTGATCCCGCCGAAGGGAACCTCCGGCAGGGCAAGTCCCAGATGGTTGATCGTCATCATGCCGGCTTCCACCTCGACCGAAAGCCGGTGCGCCACAGCTTCGCTGCGGGTGTAGCCGTAGGCCGCGAGGCCGAACGGCAGACGGTTCGCCTCGGCAATGGCTGCATCCAGCCTGTCGAAGCGGTTCAGGATGGCGACCGGGCCGAAAGGTTCCTCGTTCATGATCCGCGCCTCGGTCGGGACATCGACAAGCACCGTCGGCTCGAAGAACCAGCCCGTGTTGCCGATCCGCCGCCCGCCGGTGGCAAGCCGGGCGCCGCGATCCACCGCATCCTGGATCAGCGCCTCGAGCGCAGGGATCCGGCGCTCGTTGGCCAGAGGCCCCATGTCCGTCTCCGGCTCGAGCCCGTCGCCGATCCTCAGCCCCTGGGCGAAGGCGGTAAAGCGATCCGCGAACTCGGCATGGATGCTGTCCTCGATCAGGAAGCGCGTCGGGGACACGCAGACCTGCCCGGCATTGCGGAACTTGTGCGTGGCGATCTGGGGAACGGCCATGTCGAGATCGGCGTCGCCCGCCACGATCACCGGCGCATGGCCGCCCAGCTCCATCGTGGCCCGCTTCATGTGCAGCCCCGCCAGCGCCGCCAGCTGCTTGCCAACGGGGGTCGAGCCGGTGAAGCTGATCTTGCGGATCACCGGATGCGGGATCAGATATTCCGAGATCTCGGCCGGCACGCCATAGACGAGGCCGATCACCCCTGCGGGGACACCCGCATCGGCAAAGGCACGGAGCAGTTCGGCCGGACTGGCAGGGGTTTCCTCGGGCGCCTTGACGATGATCGAGCAGCCCGCCGCCAGCGCCGCCGACAGCTTGCGCACGATCTGATTGATCGGGAAGTTCCAGGGCGTGAAGGCCGCGACGGGGCCCACGGGCACCTTCAGCGTGATCTGCATGACCTTCGGATCGCGCGACGGGATGGTCTGGCCGTAGGCGCGCTGGCCTTCGCCCGCGAACCAGTCGATCACGTCGGCCGCCCCCATGATCTCCATCTTCGACTGGGCGAGGGGCTTGCCATTCTCCAGCGTCATCAGCCGGGCGATCTCGTCGGCCCGGCTGCGCAGGAGCTCCGCCGCCTTGCGCATGTGCCGTGCGCGATCATGGGCCGAGGTGGCGCGCCATGCGGCGAAGCCGCGCTCGGCCGCAGCAAGCGCCGCATCCAGATCTTCCGTCGAGGCATGCGCCACCGTGCCGATCTGCTGACCTGTCGCGGGGTTCAGAACGGGAATGGTGCGGCCAGCCTCTGCCGGGCGCCATGCCCCATCGATGAAAAGGCGGGTGTCAGGATAGTGGGTCATCACGGGAGCTCCATGGTTCCGAGGTTTCTTTGGGGCCGGGCGATCAGGTCAGACAGCCTGCGCCCCGGCAGCGGGGCGCGGCACGATGCCCGTCGCAGGATCCGGGGCGCATGAAGCCGGGACAGGCCACCGCGCCGCCGGGATCCGGGCCGCGGAAAGGTCGCCCTCCCCCGCTCCGCGCGGCGGTCTCGCGCGGGCGAGGCCGGCCGGGGAGACCGCCCCTCCGGCACGAGCCGCGGCGGCCGTCACGGCCACCATGCGCCCGGACAGTCGAGGAGATCGTTCATGGCCCTTCCTGTCGCATCGGTCAGAGACGTCGTCCGGTGGCCGCATCGAAGATGTGGCCCTTGCCGGGCGCTGCCGTCAGGCGCACCTCGGCGCCCGGGCGGATGGAGGCGCGCTCGTGCAGGGTCACTGTCACCGGCGCGTCGCCGACATGAAGGACCACCATCGTCTCGGCGCCCGTCGGTTCGACCACGCCGACGCGCGCCGAGATCCCCTCGGACCCCAGCGTGACATGTTCGGGACGGATGCCGAAGATCACGCTCTGACCCTCGCGCAACCCGGCGCCCAGCGGCGCAAGGATGGTGCCGTCATGGGCCCGGACGCCTGCGGCGGTCACGGTCGCGGGCAGGAAGTTCATCGCCGGCGACCCGAGGAAGCCCGCCACGAAGAGATTGGCGGGATTGTCGTAAAGATCCAGCGGCGCGCCGATCTGTTCGACCATGCCGTCGCGCAGCACGACGATCTTGTCGGCCATGGTCATCGCCTCGATCTGGTCATGGGTGACGTAGATCGTGGTCGTGTTCAGCCGCTGGTGCAGTTCCTTGATCTCGGCGCGCATCTGGACGCGCAGCTTCGCGTCGAGGTTCGACAGCGGCTCGTCGAAGAGAAAGACCTGCGGATTTCGCACGATTGCCCGCCCCATGGCGACGCGCTGGCGCTGACCGCCCGACAGCTGACGAGGATAGCGCTGCATGTGGTTTTCCAGCCCCAGCACGGTGGCGGCGCGGCCGACCGCCTCGGCGATCCGGTCCTTCGGCAGACCCTGCAGCTTCAGGGAAAAGCCCATGTTCTTCTCGACCGTCATATGCGGATAAAGCGCATAGGACTGGAACACCATCGCAATGTCCCGGTGCAGCGGCGCAAGATCGTTGACCACGCGCCCGCCGATGCGGATCAGGCCGCCGCTGATGCTTTCCAGACCCGCGATCATGCGCAGCAAGGTGGATTTGCCGCAGCCGGACGGCCCGACGAGGGTCACGAATTCCCCCTCGTTCACGTCGATATCGACCCCCCTGATGATGTCCACCGCGCCGAAGCTCTTGCGCAGGCTTTCGATTTGCACGCCGCTCATGACGATCCTCCCTTGGGAGGCGCAGGCCCCGGACTGCGGGGCGCACACGCCCCCTATCCCTTGACAGCCCCGGCGGTCATGCCCGCCACGAGATATTTGCGCATCAGCAGCGAGAAGACGAGGACGGGCGCCATGATCAGCGTCCCCCCCGCCGCGATCTTGCCCCATTCCCAGCCTTCGTAATTCATGAAGTTGACCACCTCGACCGGCGCGGTCATCGCGCTGTTGCGGGTCAGGGTCAGCGCGAAGAAGAAGTCGTTCCACGAATAGAGAAAGCACAGCATCCCGGTCGTCAGCACCGCCGGGATCGACATCGGCAGGACGATCCGCACGAAGGTTCCCCACAGGCTTGCGCCGTCGATCCAGGCCGCTTCTTCCAGCTCGCGCGGGGTGGCATCGAAGAAGTTGCGCATCAGCCAGACCACGAGGGCCAGATTGAACGTCAGATAGACGATGATGAGCCCGAGCTGCGTGTCGAGCAATCCGAGGGTCCGGTAGACGAGGAAGTAGGGGATCGCGAAGGCCACTGGCGGCGCCATCCGCGAAGCGAGGATGAGGAGCGACATGGTGCGGTCGCGCTTCAGCCCGGCCCGGGACAGCGCATAGGCCCCGGGCACGCCGATCACCAGCGCGAGGCCGGTCGAGACCGTGCTGGTGACAATGCTGTTCCAGATCGAGCGGACGAAGCGCTCGTTCACGAGGCCTGCGTAATTCTCCAGCGTGGGCGTGAAGAAGAGCCCCGAGACCCCCGCGAAGATCTGATCCACGGGCTTGAAGCTCATGATCACAAACCACAGGAACGGCAGCAGCGTCATCACGGCGAGCAGGATCACCGCGAGATTGGCGATGATCTTCTCGCGGCGCGACAGGAATTGCGTGGTGTCAGCCATGGTCATGGCCCTTTCCCGAAACCGTCCGGATGACAGCCCAGCTGAGGACCAGCACGATCAGGACGAGGACCATGGTGACCGCCGAGGAATAGCCGATGTAGCTGTAATTGAAGCTCTGCGAGAAGATGTAGTAGTTCGAGACCTCGGTGACCGTTCCGGGCCCGCCATCGGTCAGGATGTAGATCAGCGGAAAGGTCTTGATGCTGTCGATCAGCCGGAACAGGCCCGCAACCAGCAGCGTCCCCTTCAGATAGGGCAGGGTGATATAGAGGGTCACCTGCCAGCTGGTCGCGCCGTCGATGCGCGCGGCCTCGCGCTGTTCCTCGGGCATCTGGGACAGGGCGGCGAGGAGGATGAGCATGGTGAAGGGAAACCACTCCCAGGTGTCGGCCACGATGATCGCGGCCAGCGCCCAGTTCGCATCCGTGATCGGCGACACGCCCTGCCAGCCCAGCCAGTCGAACAGCCACCATGCCGGGCTGATGTCGGGCGAATAAAGCACCTTCCAGATGATCGCGACCACGATGGGCGGCAGGACCATCGGGATCAGGAAGCTGGTCCGCAGCGCATTCATCAGCGGCGTGCGCATGTTCAGCAGGATCGCGATGACGAGACCCAGCAGCAGTTGCAGCACGACCGTGGCCAGCGACAACTTCGCCTGCACCCAGAGACTGTTGTGCAGCCGCTCGTCCGTCAGCAGCAGCTTGTAGTTCGAGAACGGCGCGGAAAAGTTCCACGCCGTTCCGGGAGTCGCCAGGCTGAGAGGTGTGAAACTCGTGATGAACAGATAGAGCGTGGGCAACAGCGTCACCACCCCCAGCACCACCAGCACCGGCGAAAGCAGGGTCCAGAAGAACCTGTTCTGCTGGCTGGCAAACGTTCGGCGCGGCCCTTCGGCCATCGCCGCGCGACCCGTGTCGCCCATCGCGTGTTCCCTCCCGGACAGCTTTCAGTGAGCAGGGCGCATCAGAGGGCGATGCCGGCCTTGCGCAGATCGTCGATCGCTTCGCTCTGCGCCGCCTTCATCGCGTCCGCCGCCGACATCTGCCCGGAGGCGATCCGCTCGATCGCCTTGTTCAGCTTGTCGCCGACCTGCGGGAAGACCGGGACGGTGCGATACTTCATGTATCCGCCCTCGCCCGCCTCTTCGAGCACCTTCAGATAGATCGAGGCCACATCCTGCCCGTTGATCATCAGACGCTGCCGGTATTCCGGATCGTCGATGATCGAGCGGCGCGGCGTGGCTAGGCCACCCCGTTCCAGCGCGATCTTGCGGAAGGTCTCCTTCGAGGTCGCCCACTGGATGAAAGCCCAGGCGGCTTCCTTCTGACGGGCTTCGGCGGGGATCCCATAGCCGTTGGCGTTGGAGCCGGGGAAGCTGCCGGCCTTTCCGCGCGGGATCATGCCGTAGCGCGTGGTCTCCCTGACCTTGCTGTCGGGCGACTGGGTCAGCGGCAACACCCAGGCCATGGCATTGGTGCGCGCGTTCGCCTGACCGTTCAGCTGCATCCGCAGGGCCTGATCGTCGGTGAACGACAGAACGCCCCGCGCGCCATAGTCCGACAGGAGAGCGGCATAATAGTGCGCGGCCTCCGCCGCCTCGGCCGTGTCGAGGATCGGCATCAGATCCTCGGGCGCACCCCGGAACACGCCGCCGCCGAAGTTCATCAGATAGGGAGGGAAGTTCCAGTGGTGCAGCTTGTCGTTCACATAGGCGGCAAAGCCGTCCTTGCCGTGCAGCGCCCTGTTCATCGCCTCGAACTCTTCGAGGGTCTCGGGAATGCCGAAGCCTGCCGCCTCCATCAGGTCGAAGCGCGCATAGCCCGCCATCATGGCGCCCGCTTCCCATGGGAAGCCGCATGTCTGGCCTTCGGCGTTGAAGAACGGCGCCCGCGTGCCCGAGACGAAATCGTCGGCGTCCCAGCCCTCGGCGGTGATGTTCGCGTCGGCGATGAAGTCGTCCAGCGGATGCAGCCACCCCGCGCCGACCCAGCGGCCCGAATAGGGGAAGGTGATATTGATGAAATCGTAGCTGCTGCCGCGGGTGGACAGCTCCAGATCCATGCGCTGGTTGTAGACCGGAAAGGCCTGAAAATCGATCTGGACCTTCATTCCCGAGGCTTCTTCGAACTCGGGCAGATAGGCCTTCACATGTTCATGGAACACATGCTGGAAGCAGGCGCCCTGCAGCGTCACGCCCTCGAACGGGCGGCTGTTCGCCAGCACCGCCGGCGCCTTGAGCCCCAGGACCGTGGCGATCCCGCCCCCCGCCAGACCCCGCAGGATCGTCCGGCGCTTCACCTTCCCCTGCGCCAAGGCGCCGGCGGTCGTCCTGTCCTGAAAACGTGTCATCTTTCTCCTCCCAAGAAAGAGGGCCAACGGAGCCGCTGACAGCCCGCTGGCCGTCCGGTTGTCAGTTGTCGAACTCGAGCAGGGCCTCCAGCGCGGGCCGGATCTTCGCCTTCTGCGCCTCGGATGCTTCCGGCATCGGATGGCGCGGCAGGAGACCCACCGGGCAGCCCTGGATCTCGAGGCAGTATTTCACCAGCGCGGGAAGGTTCTCGTGGCCCATCAGGTGCCAGAACGGCACCAGCCTGTCGTGGATCTTCAGGGCCAGCGCGTGATCGCCGGCCTGCACCGCATCCCACAGACGCACGCAGGGCCCGGGCGCCGCGGTGGGCGAGGCGGCAAGCGTGCCCTGAGCGCCCATCATGAAGCAGGGATAGAGCAGGTCGTCGATGGCCGCGAGAATCGCCTTGCCCTTGGGGGCGCGGATCACCAGCTCGGCCGCGCGCGAGATGTTCCCCTGGCTCTGCTTGATGCCGATGATGCCCGGGATCTCTTCCAGCAGACGGATCACCAGATCGGCGCTGAGCAGGTTCCACGGGATCACGTTGTAGATGACCAGCGGGACGCCCGTTTCTTCCCAGATCCGCTTGAAATACTGGAACATCGCTTCTTCGCCGTAATCGAAGACGTAGAAGGTGGGCGTCACCTGCAGGGCCGCGACCTCGAGCCCCTTCAGCGCCGTCGCGCGCTGGATCACCTCGCGCGTGCTGTTGGCGATGATGCCCGCCACGACGGGAACGCTGCCGTTCACCTCGTCCAGAGTAATCTCGGTCAGGCGACGCAGTTCCTGCGGATCGAGGGTGAAGCCTTCGCCGGTCGAGCCGCCCAGACAGACGCCATGGACCTTCTTGTCGAGGATGAAGCGGGTGTGGCTTCGGAACAGCTTCTCGTCGATCTCGCCACCGGCATCGAACGGGGTGACCAGTGCGGGAATGATCCCCTTCAGCTCGGCGGTCATGATGAAACGTCTCCTTTACGTGTCTCTTTGTGCCATTTAATGGGCGCATTCCTACAAACGGCAATCATAACTTATCTATTATTATCAACAGCTTGCTGATTGACATCGGATATTTGTCCCATTTTCCGGGACAATGAATTTTCTTCCGTACTTGCTAAAATCGGGACTCCCCGACTAGCATCCCGGCAGAGCATTCCCCGCCGCATCGACCCGGACCGCCCATGACAGCCCTTCCCGATCCCGCCAGCAGCGCCCCCGAAAAGATGCTGCGCATCCTCGACTGCTTCACGCTGAAGGGCGGGCAGCTCTCGGTCAGCGAGATTGCCGAACTGACCGGCATGGCGCGCTCGACGGCGCATCGCTGGGTGGCGATCCTGCGGGACGCCGGACTGCTGGATCAGGATTACAACCGCGACGCCTATCGGCTGGGGCTGCGCCTGATCCATCTGGGCAATGTGGCGCTGAACAGCATGGACGTCTCGCGCGAGGCGCGGCCGGTCGTCGAGGCCCTCGGTCGCGCCGGGGGCGAGATGGTGCGGCTGTATATCTTCGACGGCAACCAGATGATCTTCGTGACCCGCGCCAGCGGCGGACGCGCCGGGCGCTTCAATGCCACCACGGTGACGGAGACCTCGCCCTGCTACTGCAGCAGCGTGGGCAAGGCGGTTCTGGCCTTCCAGCCCGACGATGTGGTCGAGCGTATCATTGCCCAAGGTCTGCATCCCTACACGAAGAACACGCTGACCGATCCGGACGCGCTGCGCGAGGACCTGCGCCGGACACGCGAACGCGGCTATTCCATCAACAACGGAGAGATGGACCCCGGCGAGCGGTGCATCGGCGCTCCGGTGCGCAATCCTTCGGGGCGCATCATCGCCGGGCTCAGCCTGAGCAGCACCCCGCGTCGCCTGACGGACGAGCGGATCCCCGAACTCGCGGAACTGGTCATGAGACATGCCGAACTGCTGTCGATCCAGCTGGGCCATCGTCCGAACCTCGCACGTCACAGGGCAGATCCCACGAAACGTCAGAAGGCTTGACCGCCCGAACCCGGAGGAGACGGGCGGCCAACGCGGGCTACTGACCGTAGCCCAGCGCCTCCATGATCCGGGCCGTGTCGGCCTCGTGCTGCGCCATCAGGGCGGCAAGATCAGCCGCATTCAACCAGCGCAGGCCGAAGTTCGCGTCCGACATCGCCTTCTGGAACCGCTCGGACTCGAAGCTCTCCTTCGCGGCAGCCTCCCACTTGGCGACATCTTCCGCACTCATGCCGGCAGGGCCGCCCAGGGCACGCCAGGTGCCGCCGTCCAGCGGCTTGCCCACGGTCTCTCCGGCCAAGGGCACATCCTCGAACCCCTTCACCGGCTCGGGCGACAGAACGGCCAGCGGACGCACCGCCCCGGCATCGGTCAGCGCCTTGGCCTCGGGCAGCGAGGCCGTCTGGAATTCGACCCCGCCCGAGGCCAGCTCGGTCAGCCCGCCCGACGCACCCTGCCCCGGCACCCAGATCACCTTCGACACGTCGATGCCGTAATCCAGCATCATGCCCGCGACCGGCACGTCCCACACCGATCCGCATCCGCCGGAACAGTGGATGCGATAGGCGGACGGGTCGGCCTTGATCGCGTCCAGCGCAGATTTGAGATCCCGGAACTCGGATCCTTCGGCCACGAAGAGGGCAGCCGAGTCGCCGTTGAAGGCCGCGATGGGGGAGAAGTCGGCCGCGGTGAAATCCGCCTGCCCCGTCATCTTGTAGCCCGCATAGGGGAACAGCAGACCCGCGGTCAGACCGTCGGGCTCGGCGTTCTTCAGCGTCGTGAGGCCCACGACGCCCCCGCCCTGACCCTGATTGATGATGGTGATGGGCTGGCCCAGCCGCTCTTCCAGTTCGCGCGCGAACAGGCGTGTCGTGGTGTCGCCACCGCCGCCGGCGCCGGCCGGCACGATGATGGTCAGCGGGCGGTCGAAGACCGGCTGCGCAGCCGCCGCACCGACCGAAAGCGCAAGTGACAGGCCCGCCGCAAGAAATTTCGACATGTATTATCCTCCCTGGTTTCGTGATGACCGGCCGCGAGGGCCGCGCCACCGGATGGGGCGGGCGCGTCAGCGCCCTGCCCCGCGATCTCTGTCCTCCCGACTCCTCGGATCGGAGGGCGGCGCCCTCAGGCGGCCGTTTCGTCCCATTTCAGGACCGCCGCGAGCTGCTCGTCGATCCTGGCGGCCTGTTCCGCACTGGTCGCGGGCATCGGCATCCGCGGAATACCCGTCGAGACGCCCTGTTTCGCCAGAACGTATTTCACATTGGCCGGCAGGTTATCGGCATAGATCGTGTTCCAGAACCGCAGCAGGGACTTGTGGATTTCCTGCGCCTTAGCGTGCTCGCCGGCCTGAACCGCGTTCCACAGCGCCACGCAGACGCCCGGAACCGCGGCGGGGTTGGCCGCGATCGTGCCGTGCGCGCCCATCGCGAACGACGCGTAGAGCAGCGCATCGACGGCCGTGAAGACCAGCTTGCCTTCGGGGATCGATATCATCAGATCCGCCATCAGCTTCAGGTCGCCGGCCGACTGCTTGACGCCGATGACGCCCGGCAGACCTTCCATGAGCCGCACCAGCAGGGCGGGCGACAGATAGTTCCACGGCACCACGTTATAGATGATGACGGGCAGATCGACCTCTTCGGTCATGCGCTTGAAATGGGCGTAGGTCGCATCTTCCGACGGCTTGAAGACATAGTGAACCGGCGTCACCTGCAGGGCCGCCACGTCATACCTGGCCACGGCCTTCGCCATCTCGATCGACTTGCGCGTCGAGTTCGCGATGATGCCCGCGACCACCGGGATCCTGCCCTGAACCTCTTCGCAGGCGATCTCGATCGACCGCGCAAGCTCTTCGGTCGAGAGCGTGTGGCCTTCGCCGGTCGAGCCGCCGAGGCAGATCCCGTGCACGCCCTTCTTCAGCATGAAGCGGACATTCTCGCGCAGGGCGGCCTCGTCGATGGTCTCATCATCCTTGAACGGGGTGACGAGCGGCGGGATGATCCCTTTCAGTACATGTGCCATCTGGCGTCCTTCTGAAGCAGTAAATCGGGAGGGAGGGTGCGCCCCGTTGACCCCGGGCGCGCAGGTTTCGGTTGGGAACCGGAGGGAACCCCGGATCCGCGGGCCCTCAGGGGTTCAGGGCGTCGATCACCCGCTCGGTCTGGAGCTCATGGTCCTTCATGAAGCCGGCCAGCGTCGCCGCATCCATCCAGACCGCACCGAAGCCGCGGTCCTTCATGCCGCTCTGGAACGTCTCGCTGTCGAACGCGACCTTCACCGCCGCCTCGATCCGGGCGACCAGTTCGGGCTCCATGCCCGCCGGGCCCGCGATCCCGCGCCAGGTTCCGCCCGAGACATCCTTGCCCATCTCGGCAGCGACGGTCGGCACATCCGGATAGCGCTCCAGCCTTTCCGCCGAGAAGACCGCCACATTCTTCACCATGCCGGCGTCGCGCAGCGCGTCGGTCTCGGGCAGCGAGGACAGCACGATATCGACACCGCCCGAAGCGAGTTCCTGAAGACCGGCCGCCGAGCCCGTCGCCGGGATCAGGTTCAGCTTCGTGACATCGACACCCTCGTCCAGCATCAGCGACACGAAGGGGATGTCCCAGCTTGCACTGCAGCCGCCGCCGCAGGAGATGCGCAGGCTGGCCGGTTCGGCCTTCAGCCTGTCGGCGATCATGCCGATCGAGGTCAGCTCGGACCCCTCCGCCACCGTGACGGCGGCCGGATCCATGTTCACAAGCGCGATGGGGGTGAAGCTGTCCGAGGTGAAATCGGCCTGCCCCATCATGCGATATTGCGCGAAGGGCGACATCTGCCCGACGGTGCTGCCATCGGGCGCGCTGTTGACGTAGGTCGTCATGCCGACCACTCCGCCGCCCTGCGCCTGATTGACGATCGTGAGCGGCTGGCCCGCATTCTTTTCCAGCTCGGCCGCCAGCAGGCGCAGCACATAGTCGCTGCCGCCGCCGGCGCCCGCGATGACGACCAGCTGGCTGGGCTTCTCGGGCCAGGCGACTTCGGCCATGGCTGCGACGGGTGCGGACAGCGCAAGGCCGAACGCCAGACTGCGGGTGATGAACATGTCTCTACCTCCTCGTGGACATTGATGGCCTGCCTTCGGGCAATCCGGGGCCGGTGGCGCGCGGGATGGCGCGCGCCCTGCTTTTCTTCAGGCTCGGTCGGCCGGTGAAACCTCAGCTCGCGCCGGGACGCGCAGCCCTCCTCTCGCGCAGGGCGCCGATCACGCGGCTGCCCAGGACGACGACCCAGACCGCAATGGTGACATAGGCCAGCCAGGATCCGATCTGACGGTCGAAGAACACCGAATAGTCGCCCTGCGCCTTCAGCATCGTGGTCATGAATGTCTGTTCGATCAGCGGCCCTAGGATCAGGCCGAGGATGGCCGGCGCGAGCGGGATGCCGTTGGCGGCAAGGAACCAGCCCAGAACCCCGAAGATCGCCGCCATTGCCACCGCGATGATCGTATTCTCGACCGAGAAGGCGCCGACGATGCAGAAGAGCAGGATCAACGGCGTGATATAGACCGGCGGCAGGCGCAGCACCGCACCGAAGGCCCGGACCATCAGGATCCCCAGGGGCACCATGGCGATGTTGGCCAGGAAGAAGATCGCGAAGATCGTGTAGATCGTGGCGGGCTGGTTCATGAAAAGCGTGGGGCCGGGATTGATGCCCTTGATGAACATGACCGAGATGACGATGGCCGAGATGGCGTCTCCCGGGATGCCGAAGACCGTCGCAGGGATATAGGCTCCTCCGAGGCTGGCATTGTTGGCGGCACTTGCCACGGTGATCCGCTCGAGCGCGCCGTCATCGTCCATCCGGCGCCCGCGCTTCGATCCGCGACGGGCCACCGCATAGGAAATCCAGGCCGCGATGTCCGATCCCGCGCCGGGCAGGATCCCCACCACGGTGCCGATGAGGCTGCCCTTGGTCACGCCCACGCGATGGCTCCACAGGCCCCGCAGGCTGACCCTCAGGATCGGGCCGACGGGCGGCAGCTTCTGCCGGGTTTCGGTCGGGATGCAGGCGTTGCGCATCAGTTCCGAGATGGCAAAGAAGCCGATCAGCACCGGGATCAGCCCGAAGCCGCCGAGAAGATCGACCGACCCGAAGGTGAAGCGGGGAATGCCGCTGGTCGGATCCATGCCCACGGTGGCCAGCGCCAGACCGAAGAACAGCGAGAGCAGCCCCTTCACGAGTGAATCGCTCGTGACCAGCGTGGCGCAGCTCAAGCCCATCAGGCCCAGCCAGAAATACTCCACCGAGCTGAAGGACAGGGCGACGCTTGCCAAGGACGGGGCCGCCAGCGAAAGCACGAGGGCGCTGAACAGACCGCCGACCGCCGAGGCCATGACCCCCGCGCCCAGCGACGAGGCGGCCTTGCCGCGCATCACCAGCCCGTAGGCATCCTCGGTATAGGCGGCTGAGGCGGGTGTCCCCGGCATGCGCAGAAGCGCGCTGGGAATGTCGCCCGCAAAGATCGCCATGGCCGAGGCCGTCACGATGGCCGCCACGGCCGGGATCGGATCCATGAAGATGATGAACGGCACCAGCAACGCGCTCGCCATCAGGGCGGTCAGCCCGGGGATCGCGCCGATGACCAGCCCGTAGAGCGCCGCGGCGAACACCACGAAGATCAGGAACGGGTCCAGCAGATTGCTCAGGACGGTGGAGATCACCATATGAACCGCCCCGAGATCGGTGCCAGCACGCCCCAGGGCAGCGGCACATGCAGGATCGAGGCGAAGATCATCGTGACGACCACGATCATCACGAGGCCGACGATGGCCGCCCGCAGCGGCGCAACGCCTCCCACCACGAGCATCACCACGAGGATCGTCAGGCCCGTGAAGAGGAAGCCGAGGCGGTCGGCCGCGACATAGTAGAACAGGCAGGCGGCAGGAATGACGGCCAGATTGAGGATCAGTCGCCGATGTCCCAGCCAGGCCGGCCGCTCGACGATCGGAGCGGAACGCCAGCGCAGGAGACCCGCAATCGTCTGAATGCCCCCGCAGACGATCAGGCCCGCCCCCATAAGCGTCGGGAACAGCCCCGGCCCGTAGCTCAGATGGCGGGGCTTGGGCAGCCCGGCCGAATAAAGAACAATCCACAGGCCCAAGGCGCAGAAGACTGCCCCCAGGACGGCGTCGTTAAGCTTCATGAGCTTCCTCCGATCCCCAGCCGAGGGAGTGCGCGCCCGGCGCGCAACCCTCCTCAGCCCCTCCTGAATAAGGGATAGATCGGATCGCAGAATGCGTCAATCCGTATTGTGGAATAAAGATGCTTGTAGTTGGAACATGTTCTGAAATCAGCCGAGCCAGCCCAGTTCGGTGGAGATCCGGTCCGCCGTCGCGGTCACGAGGCCGGACAGCCCCAGAAGCCGCGCCTGCTGCATCCGCGAGGTCGGCCCGGACACGCTGATGGCCGCGAAGACCCGGCCGCGCGAGTCGCGGATGGGGGCGCCGACGCACTGGACACCGATCTCGTTCTCTTCCAGATCGAACGCGAATCCCCGCTTCCGGATCAGCTCGAGATCCGCGGTCAGCGCCTCGATGGAGCAGAGGGTATGTTCGGTGCGCCGCTCCAGCCCCTCCTCGGCCGCGATTCGCCGCAGGACATCCGGCTCCTGAAAGGCCAGGAACGCCTTGCCGACGCTGGTGCAATGGACCGGCGCCGCCTCGATCACCGTCAGGGTCGTGTTGCGGACATCGCCCATTTCCTCGCGCTCGATACAGACCATCTGGCTGCCGTCAAACATATGAAGATGAACGATTTCCCCGGTGATCTGATGCAGCGACAGCACATGGGGATGGGCATGGCGGTTCAGGTCCAGATTGGCCATGACCACGCTGCCGTAGTGGAACATCCGAAGCCCCAGACGGTAGTCGCCGCGCCGTCCGTCCTGATCGATCAGGCCGATATCGCGCAGCGAGGCGACGATGCGGTGAATGGTCGTGCGCGGCATGCCGGTGCGCTCGACGATCTCGGTCAGCGACAGCGACCCGCGCGTCCGGCTGAAGCAATCCAGCACACGCGCCATCTTGTAGAAGGACTTCGCCCCTCCGTCACCTCCGGTCAGGACACCCTCGGACCCATCGATCGGCGGATTTTGCGTGGCGTCGTTCATTTCTGCTCCCTTGCCTTTCCTTCTCACTCACAGATCCCTGTCCGGCGTCAAGCCACCCGATCCCGGGGAAATCCGGGTGTGGCGGCGCATTCTGTTGACCTTCCACCATGTAGGTGAGATTTACTAGGCGATACATGCACTATATTCCACATGGTGGAAATCCGGGAGGGAAAATGAAGAAGCTCATCAACAGCCCGCGGCGGGTCGTGCCCGACCTTCTTGCCGCGATGGTTGCTCAGGATCCGTCGCTCTGCCTGCTGGAGGGCGAGAATGTCCTCCTGCGCGCGGACATCCCGGAAGATCCGGCAGACCGTGCCGTGGCCCTGATCTCGGGCGGCGGCAGCGGTCACGAGCCCGCGCATGGCGGCTATGTGGGCAAGGGCATGCTGTCGGCGGCGGTCGCGGGCGACGTGTTCACCTCTCCCAGCGTCGATGCCATCCTGTCCGCGATCCTCGCCAGTGCCGGGCCGGCAGGGGCCCTGCTGATCGTCAAGAACTACACGGGCGACCGGCTGAACTTCTCGCTGGCCGCCGAGCTGGCGGCGGCCGAAGGCATCCCCTGCGAGGTGGTCTTCGTCGCCGACGACGCGGCCCTGCGCGATCTGGTCAGCCGCGACCGCCGGCGCGGCCTCGCCGGGACCGTCCTTGTCCACAAGGCCGCGGGGGCCGCGGCCGAAGCGGGTCTCTCCCTGTCGGAGGTCGCCGCCGTCGCGCGCGGCGTGGCCGACGATCTCGTGACGATGGGGGTCGGCCTCGGCGCCTGCATCGTTCCCACCGCCGGTCAGCCCAGTTTCGAACTGGGCGACGAGGAGGTGGAATACGGCCTTGGCATCCACGGCGAGAAGGGGGTCGAGCGCGGCCCGATGGCCGATGCCGCCACGGTCACCCGCCGCATCCTCGACACGCTGGAGGCCGAGATGGGCGCCGCGCTGAAGGGTCCGCTCGGGCTGATGGTGAACGGGCTGGGCGCCACCCCCCCGATGGAGCTCGGCATCGTCGCGGGCGAAGCTCTGGCCCAGCTGAAGCAGCGTGGCGCGGATGTCCAGCTGATCTGGACCGGAAATTTCATGACCGCGCTGGAAATGCCCGGCGCATCGATCACCCTGCTGCCCCTCGATGCCGAGCGCCGCAAATGGCTGGAAGCCCCGACCGGCGTCCGCGTCTGGCCGTCATCGGCCACGGTGGGCATGGCCGGCAGATCGGTGCAGCTGCCCCGCCCGGCCGAGACCATCCCGGAGATCGCGCCCGGTCCGTTGACGCCCGTGCTGAAGGCCGCTGTTGAACGGGTCGCCGCCGCCTTGATCGCGGCCGAGCCTCATCTGACGGATCTGGACAGCAAGGCGGGCGACGGCGACCTGGGCGCCAGCATGTTCCGCGCCGCCGAGGCGATCCGGGCGCTTCCCGAGGCGGCCTACAACCACCCGGCGCAGCTCTTCGTCACGATGGCGGCCACCCTCCGCCGTGCCATCGCCGGCAGTTCCGGCCCGTTCTATGCAACGGCGTTGATGCGGGCGGCCCGGCCGCTGGAAAAGGAGGAGGTCCCCTCCGCCGAAGCGTGGGACGCCGCTTTCGCAGCCGGTGTGGCCGCCGTCAGCGCGATCGGAGGCGCGCAGCCCGGGGACCGCACGATGGTGGATGCGCTGGATCCTGCACTGAAAGCCTGGGGCGAGCAGCGCGCCGCCAATGCCTCGCTGCAGGAGGCCCTTGCGGCAGCCGCGAAGGCCGCCAAGTCCGGAGCGGACGCCACCGCCCGGATGACGCCGAAGCTGGGCCGCGCCAGCTACCTCGGCGCACGCGCCGTGGGGACCAACGACGGGGGCGCGGAGGCCGTGGCATACTGGCTGGCGGCCCTGGCGAAAGCCTGACTCCCAGACCGGCGGGCAGCCTGCTTCAGCGGGCCAGCCCGCCGGTCCCGGCCTGACAGCGACCATGGCCGGCTCTGCGCCTCTCCCGGCACATCGCCGCGTTCAGGACCGGATTGCGACCTGCTGGGCCGGGCTTCGTGCCCAGCAACCCTGTCCGAGGGAAAGCGGCCATGACGCCCTGTCCGTGGCCAAAGCCACCGTCCCTCGGCGCCATCGCGTCCTTCGGGCCTTCGTCCGACCTTCCCAACCTCTGACCGCACAAGGCAGTGACCGCTCGGCAAGGCGCCACCGGTGCCGACCGGTGGCTGCGTCGTCAGGTCTTGCGAGACACGCATCCTGGATACGTCGGGCTTCTCTCGCGCCCGCTCCGCCCGATCCCGGATCAGTCGCAGGCAGCATGGATGCTGAAAAACGCTTCCGGGCGGTGTCGGCGCCCCTTCGGCACGGCCAGAGCTCCCGCTTGCCTGTCCGTCCTGCCCCCCTTGCGGACAATTATTTCAGATGCGTCGCTTCCTGTTCCGACATCATCTTCAGCCGGATCCGGAAGCCCGAGGCGATATGGTGTCGCGCGGCCTTCTCGGCCCGATCGCCGTCGCCCGCCGCGATCGCCTCCACGATCTCCTCATGCTCGGCCTGCGCCTCCGCGACCCGGCCCGCCGACGTGTAGGTGGAACCGGGCAGGAGGCTCAGATGAACCCGCAGATTGCCGAGCGCCTCGATCATGAACTTGTTGTGCGAGGCCTGCACGATCTGCCGATGCAGGATCTTGTTGCGTTCGCGAAGCCTGCCGGGATCGTCGAGCGCGCGGTCCGCCGTCACCATCTCGCGCAGGAGGCTCGCCTCGGCGCGAGAGGCATGTTCCGCCGCGAGCCGCGTCGCCATCCCCTCCAGCCCCTCGCGCACGGCGAAGAGCTGACGGAGCTGGTCGTAGCTCAGATGGGCGATGATGAGCCCGCGCTGCGGCCCGTGCTCGGCCAGCCCCATCGCATGAAGCCGGTGCAGCGCCTCGCGCACCGGGGTCCGGCTGATGCCGAGCCGCTGCGCCAGATCGGTCTCGGTCAGGCGGCTGCCCGGAGGCAGATCGCCCGCCTCGATGAGATCCATCAGGTGATCCAGCGGATTGCGCCGCACGGTGGAAGACTCGGACATGTGCTTCATGCGTTCTGGATGGCCTTTCCGGCGCCGGCCGGACGAGTGTGAGAAAGGGTCGCGATCCCTCCTGTATACAAATGTTCCCTCAGCTCCGCCAGCAGGTTGCGCGCCGTTCTCCGCAACCCCGCCGGCGGAGGAAATCATTCCCTCAGCCGGTCGAAGGCTGCGCGCAGCTCGGCGATCAGGTCCGCGGGATCCTCGAGGCCCACATGGATGCGCACCGTCTGCCCGCCCGGCGCCCAGGTGGTGGCGCTGCGGTAGACAGAGGGGTTCGAGGGCACGAGCAGGCTCTCGAAGCCGCCCCAGCTCGATCCCATGCCGAAGAGACTGAGGCCGTCGAACATCCGCCCCAGCGCCGGCCGGTCTGCGGGCCGCAGGACGAAACCGAACAGGCCCGAGGCGCCGGTGAACTGCTGCCGCCAGAGCGTATGGCCCGGATCGCCCGGCAGGCCCGGATGCATCACGCGGCACACCTCCTCCTGCTGGAGCAGCCAGTTCGCGACCTCGAGGCCGCTCTGGTGATGATGCGCCATCCGCACGGCCATGGTGCGCAGCCCGCGCAACGCGAGGAAGGCATCGTCCGCCCCCACGCAGACGCCGAACCGCAGATAGGTCTCGCGCAGCCGGTCGTACTGCTCGGCCCGGCAGGCGATGGTGCCGAGCAGCAGGTCGGAGTGGCCGGAAATGTATTTCGTCCCCGCCTGGATCGAGATGTCGACACCCTGCGTCAGCGGCTGGCAGAAGTAGCCGCCGCTCCAGGTGTTGTCGATCGCGGTGACGATTCCGTGCCGGCGCGCCACCTCTGCGATGGCCGGGACATCCTGCACCTCGAAGGTCTGCGAGCCGGGCGATTCCATCCAGATCAGCTTCGTCTCGGGCCGGATCAGCGCCTCGATCCCCGCCCCCACCGTCGGGTCGTAGTAGGTCGTCTCGACGCCGAACTTGCGCAGGGTGAATTCGCAGAACTTGCGCGCGGGCCCGTAGGCGCTGTCGGTCATCAGGATATGGGCGCCGGGCTCGGCGAAGCTCATCAGGATCGTGCTGATGGCCGAGACACCCGAAGGGGCGAGCAGCGCACGGTCGGCCTTCTCGAGCGCGCAGACCGCATCCTCGAGCGCATGGGTGGTGGGCGTGCCGCGCCGACCGTAGCGCAGCTTGGTGCCCTCCTTTGCCTCGAGCGCCGCGAGAGTCGGAAAGAGAATGGTCGAGGCCCGATAGACCGGCGTGTTCACCGCGCCCAGATGGCGCGAAGGGTCCCGGCCCGCATGGGTCAAGATCGTGTCATATTTCAATTTTTCGTCGTCCATGTCTGTCGTCCTGCCCTCATTGTTCCCTGTTGCGAACATTACAAAACATATGTATACAATGCTTCAAGGGGCGTCAATCGATGCAACAGCAGCCCCGCAACAGAGAGGGAACGAGATGAACCAGACACACGCGACCGGCCTATCCGTCCTTGCGGCCCTCCTGCTCGCCGGAGCGGGCACCGCCGCCTTTGCCCAGTCGGGCGATACTCTGGCCGCGGTGAAGGAGCGGGGCGAGGTCCTCTGCGGCGTCCATCCCGCGCGCCACGGCTTCGCGGCCCCCGACAGTCAGGGCAAGTGGAGCGGCTTCGAGGTCGATTTCTGCCATGCCATCGCGGCTGCCGTGTTCGGCGACGCGAACAAGGTGCGGTTCGTGGCGCTCTCCTCGCAGCAGCGCTTCCCGGCGATCCAGTCGGGCGAGGTCGATGTGCTGGCGCGAAACGTGACCGCCACGCTCAGCCGCGACACGGCGCTGGGGCTGAACTTCGCGCCGCCGATCTTCTATACCGGCACGGGCTTCCTCGTGCGCGCGGCCGACGGGATCGAGAAGGTCGAGGATCTGGACGGCGCGGCGATCTGCATGGCGCCGGGCTCCACCACCGAGCGCAATGTGGCGCAGATCTTCTCGGCCCGCGGGCTCAGCTACACGCCGGTCGTGATCGAGAACAACAAGCAGCTGGTCGATGCCTATGTCACCGGGCGCTGCGACGCGCTGACCAAGGACAAGGCGGCGCTTCCGGGCGTGCGGGCCTTCGACACCGAGGCCCCCGGAGACCATGTCCTGCTGCCCGGCATCTATTCCAAGGAGCCGCTCGCCATGGCCGTCCGTCAGGGCGACGACAAATGGTACGATCTGGTGAAATGGGTGACCTACGCCACCTTCAACGCCGAGGAACTGGGCGTGACCCAGGCCAATGTCGACGAGATGAAGGCCTCGGACGATCCCGACATCCAGACCCTTCTGGGCGTGATCGGCGACAACGGCACGAAGCTCGGCGTGGCCAACGACTGGGCCTATGCGGTCGTGAAGCAGGTCGGCAACTACGAAGACATCTACATGCGCCATTTCGGGCCCGACAGCCCGGTGGCGCTCGACCGCGACCAGAACCAGCTCTGGACCGACGGCGGGCTGCTCTACGGCTTCCCGATGCACTGAGGCCCTGCGGCCCCTGCTCCGCGGCCCGCGTCCCCGATCCGTCGGGGGCGCGGTCCAAGCCTGCCCTCTCCTCGAACGGGGACGACACATGACCGATGCCAACCCGGGCCTGCGGGGCAAGCGCCCCCGGCGCAGCCCGAAGGACATCCTCTACAGCGAGAGCTTCCGCACCGCGGTCTATCAGATCGCGCTCGCGGCGGCGGTGGCGCTGCTCGGCTTCTACCTCTACCAGAACGTCGTCGAGAACCTCGCCCGGCAGAACATCGCCACGGGCTTCGGCTTTCTCGAGCAGGTCTCGCAGTTCGAGATCGGCGAGACGCTCATCGCCTATTCCGCGCGCGACACCTACGGCCGGGCGCTGGCCGTGGGGCTGATGAACACGCTCTCCGTCTCGGCCGCGGGCATCGTGGTGGCGACGGTCATCGGCTTCTCGGTCGGCATCGCGCGGGTCTCGAGCAACTGGCTGCTCCAGCGTCTCGCCACCGCCTATGTCGAGATCGTGCGCAACATCCCCGTCATCCTGCAGGTGATCTTCTGGGCCGCGGTCATCCGCAACCTGCCCGCGCCGCGGCAGGCGGTCGAACTCTGGGGGCTGGGGTTCCTGTCGAACCGCGGGCTCACCTTCGCCATGCCCTCGGCCCATGCGGCCCATCTGTGGATGCTGGCCGCCCTCGGTGCAGGCATCGCGCTCGCCATCCTCGCCAGCCACAAGGCCAAGCGGCACCGCGAGGCCACGGGCCGCTACATCGACATGCTCTGGCCCTGCGTGGGCCTGATCGTGGGGCTGCCGCTTCTCGTCTGGCTGGGCTTCGGCGCGCCGCACGAGATCAGCTTCCCCGAACGCCGCGGCTTCAACTTCGCGGGGGGCGCCACCATCAGCCCCGAGTTCGTGGCGCTGATGACGGGCATCTCGCTCTATTCCTCGGGTTTCATCGCCGAGATCGTCCGGGCCGGCATCCAGGCCACCCCGCGCGGTCAGGTCGAGGCCGCCCGCTCGATCGCGCTCCGGCCCCGCTTCATCCTGCGCTATGTCGTGCTGCCGCAGGCGCTGCGCGTGATCGTGCCGCCGCTGACCAGCCAGTATGTGAGCCTCATCAAGAACAGCTCGATCGCCGTCGTGATCGGCTACCCGGATCTCGTGAACATCGGAAACACGGTGATGAACCAGACCGGGCAGGCGGTGGAGGCCATCGCGGTGATGATGCTCGTCTATCTGATCGTCAGTCTCGCGACCTCGCTCCTGATGAACCTCTACAACCGCCTCGTCGCGATCAAGGAGCGGTAAGCCCATGTCCTCCGTCCCCTCCTCTCCGCTCGCGGCCCCTGCTGCCGCAGCCTACGATCCGGACGCGCGGCTCTCGGCGCTGGCCTGGCTCAGGGCGAACCTCTTCAGCTCGGTCTGGCAGAGCCTGCTCACCCTGGCGGTGGCCTTCGTCCTGATCCGCTTCTTCTGGTTCGTGCTCGACTGGGGTGTCGTGAATGCGGTGTTCTACACCACCGACCCCGATGTCTGCCGCGCGGCGACGGGCGCCTGCTGGGCGGTCATCGCCGAGAAGCACCGTCCCATGCTCTTCGGTCTCTATCCCTACGACGAGCACTGGCGGCTGGTGCTGATGATGGCGATCTATCTCGGGACCGTGGTCCTCTCGCTCTGGCCGCGCTGCTGGAACCTGCGCTTCCTCGTGCCGCTCTGGATCGTCTCGAGCCTGTCCATCGGCGTCCTGATGTTCGGCGGTGTCCTGGGCCTGCGCTACGTTCCCACTTCGGAATGGGGCGGTCTGCCGCTGACCATGCTGCTCTTCACCGGCACGGTGCTGATCGGCATGCCGGTGGCGGTGCTGCTGGCCCTCGGCCGGCGGGCGCCCCTGCCCGTGGCGCGCGGTGTGTCGGTCGTCTTCATCGAGGCCCTGCGCGGCGTGCCGCTCATCACCATCCTCTTCGTGGCCGTGAACGTCTTCCCGCTGTTCCTGCCCGCGGGCGTCGAGGTGAACAAGCTGCTGCGCATCACGGTGGGGATCGCCATCTTCTTCGCCTGCTATCAGGCCGAGGTGATCCGCGGCGGTCTTCAGGCGATCCCGCGCGGGCAGTACGAGGCCGCGGCCTCGCTCAGCCTCAGCTACTGGCAGACCACCCGCCGGATCATCCTGCCGCAGGCGCTGCGCATCAGCCTGCCCGCCATCACCAACCACATCATCGCGGCGATGAAGAACACCTCGTTCGTCATCATCATCGGCCTCTTCGACATCCTGACGGCCACCACCGCCGTCATGCAGGACCCGCTGTGGCGCAAGTTCTACATCGAGGCCTACCTGTTCGTCGCGGCGGTCTACCTCTTCTTCGGCTACGCGCTCTCGCTCTATGCGCGGCAGGTCGAGAAGTGGATCGCGTCAGGCCGGATCTGACGGCCCCCCTTCGGAGACAATCATGACCCAATCCGCCAAGCCCGGTCCCTCCGCCGATCCCGTGATCCGCATGTCCCATGTGTCGAAGTGGTACGGCCACTTCCAGGTGCTGCACGACGTGAGCCTAGATGTCCGCAAGGGCGAGCGCGTCGTCGTCTGCGGCCCCTCCGGCTCGGGCAAGTCCACCCTCATCCGCTGCATCAACCGCCTCGAGGTGCACCAGTCGGGCCAGATCTTCGTCAAGGGTCTGGAGATGACGGACAATGTGAAGAACATCGACACGATCCGCCGCCACATCGGCATGGTGTTCCAGAACTTCAACCTCTTCCCGCACCTGACCGTGCTCGAGAACCTGACGCTCGGGCCCATGCTCACGCGGCAGATGAAGAAGTCGGCCGCCGAGGATCTGGCGATGCATTTCCTGCGCAAGGTCCGCATCCCCGAACAGTCGGGCAAATATCCGCTCCAGCTCTCGGGCGGCCAGCAGCAGAGGGTGGCCATCGCGCGCTCGCTCTGCATGGAGCCCGAGATCATGCTCTTCGACGAGCCCACCTCGGCGCTCGATCCCGAGATGATCAAGGAGGTGCTCGACACGATGATCGAGCTGGCCGAGAGCGGCATGACCATGATCGTGGTGACGCACGAGATGGGCTTTGCCCGCACCGTGGCCGACAATGTCGTGTTCATGGCCGACGGCCGCAAGGTCGAGAGCGGCCCGCCCGAGGAGTTCTTCGGCAACCCGCGCGAGGAGCGCACGCGGGCCTTCCTCGACCAGATCCTCAAGCACTGACGGCTGCGGCCGGGCCCGCGCCCCCGAGCGGGCCCGCCCCCCGAACAGGAGTTCCCCCGTGACGTCCCTGACGCCCCGACTTTCGGCCTGCGCCGCAGGCCTGTCTTTCCACGACCTTCCGCCGGAGGTGCGGGGCTGGGCCGCGCGCACGCTCGGCGACACGATCGGCTGCGCCATCGCCGGCGCCGACGAGGAGGTGGTCCGGCACCTGACCGCGGTCCTGCCGCAGGCGCCCGGCCCCTCGGCGCGGCTCGGGCAGGCCGGACGGCTCCATCCGCTCGATGCGGCGCAGATCAACGGGGTGGCGGCCCATGCGCTCGATTTCGACGATTGCAACCTCGAGATGGACGGCCATCCCTCCGTCTCCATCGTGCCCGCGCTGCTCGCTCTGGGCGACCGGCTCGATGCGAGCGGCGCGGATCTGATGACGGCCTATGTGGCGGGCGTCGAGGCCGAGATCCGCCTTGCGCGCCTGTCCAACCCGGCCCATGCCGACCGCGGCTGGCATCCGACCGTCACCTTCGGGGTGATCGGGGCCGCGGTGGCCTGCGGGCGGCTGCTCAGGCTCGATGCGGCCCGGATGGCCGTGGCCATCGGCATCGCCGCCTCGGCCGCGGCGGGCCTCAGGGCCAATTCCGGCACGATGACGAAGCCGCTCCATGCGGGACAGGCCAACCGCAACGGCCTGCAGGCGGCGCTTCTGGCCGAGGCGGGCGTTACCGCCAATCCCGCGGCGCTCGAGCACCGGTTCGGCTTCATGGCGGCCTTCAACGGCGGGGGGCCCGCGGACATGTCCCCTGCCCTCGCGGGCTGGGGCCGCGACTTCGCCCTGCTTTCGCCGGGGATCGCGATCAAGCAATATCCCTGCTGCGCCTTCGTCCATTGCGCCATCGATGCGGCAGCGCAGCTGCGCGCAGCCATCGGCGCCACCGCCATCTCCGGGGTCGAGGTCGCGCTCCACCCTCGGCGGCTGAAGAACATCGACCGGCCGGAGCCGCGCGACGGGCTCGACGCGAAATTCTCGACCCAGTATCTCGCGGCCCGGGCGCTCCTCACCGGCACCGTGGGCCTCGCAGACTTCGAGCCGCCCGCGCTCGAGGACGGGCCCACGCAGGCGCTGGCCGCCCGCGTCCGGCTCGCGGCGCACGAGGCCGCAGACCTCTCGTTCGGCCGGGTGACGGTGACGCTGGCCGACGGACGCAGCCTCTCGGCCGAGGCGAGCGTCGCCATGGGCCGCGGCCCGGACAATCCGATGACCGAAGAGCAGGTCCGCGCGAAATTCCTCGACTGCGCCGGACGCGCGCTCGCCCCCGCCGCCGCGGCCGAGCTGCACGAC
>NZ_MABH01000034.1 GCF_001720585.1 Cereibacter johrii
CCGCGCCCCAAGCCGAAGCCCGCGCCCCGCGTGGCACCGACGCCCGCCGAGGCGCCGGAGCCCGAGGCCGAGGTGGCCGAGGTGCCGACGCCCGCCGTCACGCCCGATGCCGAGACCCCGGCCGAGGAGAAGGTCGAGGAGAAGCCCCCGGCCGCGCCCGAGGAGGCCACGACCGAGATCGTGACCGAGGCGACCGAGACCGAGGAGGTGGCCCAGCTCGCCCCCACGAGCTCGATGCGGCCCAAGGTGCGCCCGCAGCGCGCCCGCGCCCCCGAGCCCGCCGAGGAAGAGCCCACGCCCGCCTCGAGCCGGACCGAGACGGCGGAGAAGCCTGCCGACAAGCCTGCGGAGAAACCGGCCGAGACGCCCCGCAAGGACGAGGCCTCGATCGACGCGGCGCTGGCCGAGGCGATGGGCGGCGGCGAAGAGCCCGCGGCCGAGAAGCCCGGCTCGCCCGCCCGCTCCGGCCCGCCCGTCACCAGTGGCGAAAAGGACGCGTTCCGCGTGGCCGTGCAGCAGTGCTGGAACGTGGGCGCGCTCTCGAGCGATGCCCTCTCGACGACGGTGACGGTGGCGATGAGCCTGTCGCAGGACGGAAAGCCCGATGCAGGCTCGATCCGCATGATCGAATCGAGCGGCGGGACGGATGCGGGCGCGCGGCAGGCCTTCGAGGCGGCGCGGCGGGCGATCATCCGCTGCGGCGCGCGCGGCTTCCCGCTGCCGCCCGAGAAATACGACCAATGGCGCGAGGTCGAGATGGTGTTCGATCCCAGCGGGATGCGGATGAAATGACCCCGTGCCGCGCCTATGTCGCCGGGCCCCGCGCCCGGCCCCACGGAACCCGGAGAGCATGAGGACTCCATGACCCTGTTCAGAACCCTCGCCCCGATGGGCCTGGCCCTGGCGCTGCTGCTGCCCGCAGCCGTGCCCGCGGCAGCCCAGCAGGGGCCGCTGCGCATCCAGATCACCGAGGGGGTGATCGAGCCCTTGCCGTTCGCGGCGCCCGACTTCGTCGCCGAGAACGCGGGCGCCTCGGAGCTCGCGCGCGACATGGCGCGGGTGATCGCCTCGGACCTGTCCGGCACCGGCCTCTTCCGCGAGATCCCCGCCTCGGCCCACATCAGCCGGGTGACGAGCTTCGAAGCTCCCATCGCCTACGGCGACTGGAAGGCGATCAACGCGCAGGCGCTCATCACGGGGTCGGTCTCGGCCTCGGGCGACCGGGTGGTGGTGAAGTTCCGCCTCTACGACGTCTTCTCGGACCAGCCGCTGGGCGAGGGGCTGCAATTCGCGGGCTCGGCCTCGGGCTGGCGGCGCATGGCGCACAAGGTGGCCGACGTGGCCTACAGCCGGATCACCGGCGAGGGCGGCTATTTCGACAGCCGCGTGGTCTTCGTCTCAGAATCCGGGCCGAAGAACGCGCGCGCCAAGCGGCTGGCCGTGATGGATTACGATGGCGCCAACGTGCAGTATCTGACCGACTCCTCGTCGATAGTGCTGGCGCCGCGCTTCTCGCCCACGGGCGACCGCATCCTCTTCACCTCCTATTCGACGGGCTTCCCGCGCATCTACCTGATGGATGTGGGCTCGCTCGCGACCCGCAGCCTCGCCGAGCAGCCGGGCACCATGACCTTCGCCCCGCGCTTCGCCCCCGACGGGCGCACCGTGGCCTTCTCGCTCGAGCAGGGCGGCAATACCGACATCTACACGCTCGACACGGGCAGCGGGACGCGCCGCCAGCTCACCAACTCGCCCTCGATCGAGACCGCGCCCTCCTATTCGCCGGACGGCAGCCAGATCGTGTTCGAGAGCGACCGCTCGGGCGGCCAGCAGCTCTACATCATGCCTGCGGGCGGCGGCGAGCCGCGGCGGATCTCGAACGGCGCGGGCCGCTACGGCACCCCGGTCTGGTCGCCGCGCGGAGACCTCATCGCCTTCACCAAGCAGCATCAGGGCCGCTTCCACATCGGCGTGATGCGCACCGACGGCTCGGAAGAGCGGCTGCTGACGGCCTCGTTCCTCGACGAGGGCCCGACCTGGGCGCCGAACGGCCGCGTGCTCATGTTCACCCGCGAGGGCGCGGGGGCGGGCGGTCAGCCGGCGCTCTATTCGGTGGATATCTCGGGTCGGAACCTGAAGAAGGTGCCGCTCAGCGTTCCGGCCTCGGATCCGGCCTGGTCGCCGCTCCTGCCGTGACATGACATGCCGGCCGCCGTTCCCCGCGGCGGCCAAACCTGTTACCTTCGGCCGCACTGCGCCCGATCTGCGAAGGACATTTCCATGACCCATCTTCCGAAGGCCCTGATTCTCCTGGCGGCCCTGGGCCTTGCCGCCTGCAACAATCCCGACCGCTACGGCGCGGGCGGGGCCGGAGGAGCCGGCGGCACGGGCGGCTATGGGTCGGGCGGCTACGGCGCGGGCGGCATCGACAGCCAGGGGCTCGGCGGGCCGAACGATCCGCGCTCGATCGCCTACTTCCAGCAGACCCTCGGCGACCGGGTCTTCTTCACCGTCGACCAGAGCACGCTGAACGATGCGGCGCGGGCCACGCTCGACACCCAGTCTCAGTGGCTGATGTCGAACGCCGACTATGCGATCATCATCGAAGGCCATGCGGACGAGCAGGGCACGCGGGAATATAACCTCGCCCTCGGTGCCCGCCGCGCCTCGGCGGTGCAGGACTACCTGATCTCGAAGGGCATCGCGCCGTCGCGGATGAAGACCGTCTCCTACGGCAAGGAGCGTCCGGTCGAGGTCTGCTCGACCGAGTCCTGCTACTCGAAGAACCGCCGGGCCGTGACGGTGCTCTCGATGGGTGCGGGGGTCTGATCCCATGCGCATCCTGATCCTCGCCGCCGCGCTCGCGCTGGCGCCGCTGTCGGCGGCGGCGCAGGATCGCGCGCAGACGCTGGCCGACATCAAGGCCGAGATCGCCGCCCTCCAGGGGCAGTTCAACGACCTCAAGCGCGAGCTGGTCTCGACCGGCGCGGCCACTTCGGGGGCGGCGGGCGGGTCGGCCCTCCAGCGCATGGATGCGATGGAGGCCGCCATCGCGCAGGTGACCGCCAAGGCCGAGTCGCTCGAGCTGAAGATCAACCGCGTGGTCAGCGACGGCTCGAACCGCGTGGGCGATCTCGAGTTCCGCGTCTGCGAGCTCGAGGAGGGCTGCGATATCGGCGCGATCGGCGAGACGAAGCCGCTCGGCGGGGAAGCCTCGGCCGCCCCCGCGCCCACCCCCGCGCCGGCCCCGGCGGCCGATCCTGCCGGCACCTTCGCCGTCAACGAGAAAGCCGACTTCGACCGGGCCCAGGAGGTGCTCGGTCAAGGTGACTTTCGCACCGCCGCGGACCTCCTTAAGACCTTTGCCGAGACCTACACGGGCGGGCAACTGACCTACGAGGCGCATTATCTGCGCGGCGAGGCGCTGAGCCAGCTGGGCGAGACGGCCAATGCGGCGCGCGCCTATCTCGAGAGCTTCTCGGGCGATCCCGACGGGCCGCGCGCGCCCGAGGCGCTCCTGAAGCTCGGCCGGGCCCTGGGCGACCTGCGCCAGACGCCCGAGGCCTGCGTGACGCTGGCCGAGGTGGGCACCCGCTTCCCGGGCAGCCCGTCGGCGGCCGAGGCGGCGACGACGATGCAGGGGCTCGGCTGCAGCTGATGCCGCTGCGCGAGCGGTTCCTGAGGGGCCCGGGGCTGCGCGAGACGCGGGCCCTGGGCCTCGCCGTTTCGGGGGGCGGCGATTCCATGGCGCTCCTGCATCTCGCGGCCGAGGCGGGGATCGCCACGCGCGCGGTGACGGTGGATCACGGCCTCCGGCCCGAGGCGGCGGACGAGGCCCGCGCCGTGGCCCGCGTCTGCGCAGGCCTCGGGGTGCCCCACGACATCCTGCGGTGGGAGGGCTGGGACGGGCGCGGCAACCTGATGGATCAGGCGCGGCGCGCCCGGCTGCGGCTGATCGCGGACTGGGCGCGGGCGGCCGGGCTCGAGGCGGTGGCGCTCGGCCATACGCGGGACGATGTGGCCGAGACCTTCCTCATGCGGCTCGCGCGCGGGGCAGGGGTCGACGGTCTCGCCGCCATGCAGGCCGTGCGGCGGGCCGAGGGGATGGTCTGGCTGCGCCCGCTCCTTAAGATCGGCCGCGAGGAGTTGCGCGCGGACCTGCGCCGCCGCGGCGCCACCTGGATCGAGGATCCCTCGAACGACAATCCCGCCTTCGACCGGGTGCGGGTGCGACAGGCGATGGAGAGCCTGGCGTCCCTCGGCCTCCGGCCCGAGCGGCTGGCCGAGGTGGCAAGCCATCTGGCCGAGGTCCGCGACGCGCTCGACCTGCAGCTGCGCGAGGCCGCCCGAAACCTCGTGCGGGTGGATCGCGGCGATGTGGTGCTGGCCCCTGCCGCCCTCGAGCTTCCGCCGGAGCTTTTGCGCCGGCTGCTGCGGGCCGCGCTGCAATGGGTGGCGTCGGCGGAATATGGCCCGCGGGGGCCTGCGCTCGGCCAAGCCATCCGCCGGCTCTCCGAGGGGACGACGGTCACGCTCCACGGATGCCGGCTGTCCTCGCGCCGGGAGGGGCTGCGGATCGGCCGCGAATGGCAGGCGGTCCGATCCGTCGTCGCGGCCGCGGGCCGGCGCTGGGATGGCCGCTGGGATCTGCAAGGTCCGGGAGGGACGGACTTTTCCGCCGACAGGCTCGAGATCCGGGCGCTGGGCGCCGAGGGTCTGGCCCGCTGCCCCGACTGGCGGGCCTCGGGCCTCCCGCGACCGAGCCTTCTCGCCTCGCCGTCGGTCTGGCGTGGCGAGGCGCTGGTGGCCGCACCTCTCGCGGGACTGTCGAACGGCTGGACGGCCGTCGCGGATCCCCTGCGAAATGGCGATTTTCTTTCTCTACTATCGCATTGAACGGTCCGCGCTTATGTCTATCTTAGCCGCAATGACCTGCGGGTGGGCCCGCGGAGAGACTCTGCAAGGAGACATTTGTGGGCAACGCGCGAAATATCGCTTTCTGGGTGGTCCTGTTTCTGCTGATCCTGGCGCTTTTCAACCTGTTCAGCGGCGGCCAGACCACCAGCAACTCGCGCACCATCTCCTATTCCGATTTCATCGCCCGCGTGGACAATGGCGAGGTTTCCTCGGTCACGCTCGACGGCGAACGGGTAATGGTGCGCGGCAAGGACGGCACGCAGTATGTGGCGATCAAGCCGCAGGGCGAAGAGGTGACCGACCGTCTGATCAATCAGGGCGTGGAAGTGCGCGCCGAGGCGCAGGAGCAGTCGGGCTTCTTCTCGCTCATCTCGCTCTGGCTTCCCTTCCTCGTCCTGATCGGCATCTGGATCTTCTTCATGAACCGGATGCAGGGCGGCGGACGCGGCGGGGCGATGGGCTTCGGCAAGAGCCGGGCCAAGCTCCTGACCGAAAAGCAGGGCCGCGTCACCTTCGACGACGTGGCCGGCATCGACGAGGCCAAGGAAGAGCTGGAAGAGATCGTCGAATTCCTGCGCAACCCGCAGAAGTTCAGCCGTCTCGGCGGCAAGATCCCCAAGGGCGCGCTGCTCGTGGGCCCGCCCGGCACCGGCAAGACGCTTCTGGCGCGCGCCATCGCGGGCGAGGCGGGCGTGCCCTTCTTCACCATCTCGGGCTCGGACTTCGTCGAGATGTTCGTGGGTGTGGGCGCCAGCCGGGTCCGTGACATGTTCGAACAGGCCAAGAAGAACGCGCCCTGCATCGTCTTCATCGACGAGATCGATGCCGTGGGCCGCGCCCGTGGCGTGGGCATCGGCGGCGGCAACGACGAGCGCGAGCAGACGCTGAACCAGCTTCTGGTCGAGATGGACGGGTTCGAGGCCAACGAGGGCGTCATCATCGTCGCGGCCACCAACCGCAAGGATGTGCTGGATCCGGCGCTGCTGCGCCCCGGCCGCTTCGACCGCACGATCCATGTGCCGAACCCCGACATCAAGGGCCGCGAGAAGATCCTGTCGGTCCATGCCCGCAAGGTGCCGCTGGGGCCGAACGTCGACCTGCGCCTGATCGCGCGCGGCACGCCGGGCTTCTCGGGCGCCGACCTGATGAACCTCGTGAACGAGGCGGCGCTGCTCGCGGCCCGTGTCGGGCGGCGGTTCGTCACGATGGACGATTTCGAAAATGCCAAGGACAAGGTCATGATGGGGGCCGAGCGGCGCTCGATGGTCCTCACCGCCGACCAGAAGGAAAAGACCGCCTATCACGAGGCCGGTCACGCCATCGTCGGCCTGAACCTTCCCAAGTGCGATCCGGTCTACAAGGCCACGATCATCCCGCGGGGCGGTGCGCTCGGCATGGTGGTCAGCCTGCCCGAGATGGACCGGCTGAACATGCACAAGGACGAGGGCAAGCAGAAGATCGCCATGACCATGGCGGGCAAGGCGGCCGAGATCATCAAATACGGTGAAGAGGCCGTCTCCTCCGGCCCGGCGGGCGATATCCAGCAGGCCTCGGCGCTCGCGCGCGCCATGGTGATGCGCTGGGGCATGTCGGACGTTGTCGGCAACATCGACTATGCCGAGGCGCACGAGGGCTATCAGGGCAATACCGCAGGCTTCTCGGTCTCGGCCGAGACCAAGAAGATGATCGAAGCCGAGGTGAAGCGCCTGATCGACGAGGGCTACCAGACCGCCTACCGGATCCTCACCGAGAAGTCGGAAGAGTTCGAGCGGCTGGCCAAGGGTCTTCTCGAATACGAGACCCTCACCGGCGACCAGATCCGCCGCGTGATCGCGGGCGAGCCGATCGACTCGGACGACGATGCCGACCGTCCGGTGGGCGGCGGCTCGGTGGCCGCGATCCCGAAGACCCGCCCGAAGGTCATCAAGGCGGATGGCGGGCTCGAGCCCTCGGTCTGATCCGACCCTCTGCCAGCACTGAAGCCCCGAAGCCTGCACAAGGCTTCGGGGTTTTCCTTTGCGCCCCGCGCCGGATCTGCGCGCGGGTGCCGGAGCTGCCGCCCGGACCTGCGGTCGATCCCGGCGGTGGAGCCATCGGTCCGGCGCCAGCCGCCCGCCGGCCGGGCCGGGACCTGAGCGGGCTCCACGCCTCGCCCGCCATGCCGGCCGACGTGCGACCGGGCTCCCTGCAGCCCTGCGGATGATGGCCTCCTCTCGCCGGTAGGCGGGTCGCTCCGAGAGACGGAGCATGTCCGGGCTCCCGGATCCGCCGAGGCGGTCATCCGGTCCGCGGCGCCCCGGAAGCGGCCGCGATGCGGTCCTTGTCCTGACCCGGAAGAGGCCCGGGCCTCGTCCAAGGCCTGCAAGGCCGCCCCGGCCGCGGCCGATCCCTTGCGGCAGGACGGCAGCGCGCTCTTTCCTTTCCGGCGCATATTCATCATTCTGACACAATCGCCCTGACCCGGGCGCTGGCAGCCCGGCTCTAGGGTGCCCGTCCCGTCCCGTCTCCTGCTGAGATTAGCGCGCCTCCCGTCTGGAAAGATCCTTGGCCTTCACTCCCTCGACCGTGCTCGCCGTCGCCGCGACGGCCACCCTTGCCGCTCTTCTCGGCAATCTCGTCTTCCTCGACGACCTCGCCCTTTTCTTCAAGGAAGGCGAGGGGGTCGAGCTTCTGACCGTGGCGCTCCTCGGGGCGGCGACGCTTCTGTGGTTCGCGGTCAAGGGGCTGCGGCGGGGGCTTGCGGGCTGGCATGTGCCGGTGGCGCTCCTCCTGATGGCCGCGCGCGAGCTCGATTTCGACAAGAGCCTCACCGAGCACGGACTTCTCAAGCTGCGCACCTATACGGGGGCCGGCGGCTGGACGGACAAGGTGATCGGCGGGCTCCTCATCCTGCTGATCCTCGCGGGGCTCGTGCGCTTCCTGCGCCGCAACCTGCGCGACTGGCTGGCGCGGCTTCTCCGGGCGGAGGCGGGCGCCTGGTGGCTCTTCGCGGGTCTCGCTTTCGTGGCCGTGGCCAAGACCGTCGACGGCATCGACCGCAAGCTCGCGCCCTTCGGCATCGACGTTCCGCGCGACATCGGACTGCGGGCGGGCCGGATCGAGGAGGTGCTCGAACTTGCCTTTGCGATCTGTTTGATACAGGCGATCGCTCATATCCGACGAACGGCCTAGCCGGGTCGGCTCGACCTTCTTCCTGCCGGACGCTAGATCCGTGGCGGGGAGACGATCACGCAAGGCCTGAGGGAGGTTCCATGGCTGTCCAGACCGATATCGAGATCGCGCGCGCGGCGCGAAAGAAGCCCATCCAGGAGATCGGTGCCGGGCTCGGCATCCCGGCCGAGGCGCTCATCCCCTACGGTCACGACAAGGCCAAGGTCGACCAGGGCTTCATCCGCGGGCTCGAGGGTCGGCCGGACGGCAAGCTCATCCTCGTGACCGCGATCAATCCCACGCCCGCGGGCGAGGGCAAGACCACGACGACGGTCGGTCTCGGCGACGGCCTGAACCGGATCGGCAAGAAAGCGGTCATCTGCATCCGCGAGGCCTCGCTCGGGCCGAACTTCGGCATGAAGGGCGGGGCGGCGGGCGGCGGGCGCGCGCAGGTCGTGCCGATGGAGGACATGAACCTCCATTTCACCGGCGATTTCCACGCGATCACGGCGGCGCACAACCTGCTGGCGGCCATGATCGACAATCACATCTACTGGGGCAACGCGCTGGAGCTCGACGCCCGGCGGATCACCTGGCGGCGGGGGATGGACATGAACGACCGCGCGCTGCGCGACACGGTGGTAAACCTCGGCGGCGTTGCGAACGGCTTTCCGCGCCAGACGGGCTTCGACATCACCGTGGCCTCCGAGGTGATGGCGATCCTCTGCCTCGCGGATGATCTGGAGGATCTCGAACGTCGGCTCGGCCGGATCGTCATAGGCTACCGCCGCGACAAGAGCCCGGTCTACTGCCGCGACCTGAAGGCCGCGGGGGCGATGGCCGTGCTGCTCAAGGATGCGATGCAGCCCAACCTCGTGCAGACGATCGAGAACAACCCGGCCTTCGTCCATGGCGGACCCTTCGCCAACATCGCCCACGGCTGCAACTCGGTCATCGCCACGCGCACGGCGCTGAAGCTGGCCGATTATGTGGTGACGGAGGCAGGCTTCGGCGCGGATCTCGGGGCCGAGAAGTTCTTCGACATCAAGTGCCGGCTGGCGGGGCTGAAGCCCTCGGCCGCCGTGGTCGTGGCCACGGTCCGGGCGCTCAAGATGAACGGCGGCGTGGCGCGCGAGGATCTCGGGCGCGAGGATGTCGAGGCGCTCCGGCGCGGCTGCGCGAACCTCGGGCGGCACATCGCCAATGTGAAGGGCTTCGGCGTGCCGGTCGTGGTGGCGATCAACCACTTCACCACCGACACCGAGGCCGAGATCGAGGCCGTGCGCGCCTATGCGGCGGGGCAGGGCGCAGAGGCGTTCCTCTGCCGCCACTGGGCCGAAGGCTCGGCCGGGATCGAGGATCTGGCGCGGAAGGTGGTCGAGCTGGCCGAGGCGCCCTCGATGTTCGCGCCGCTCTACCCCGACGACATGCCGCTTTTCGAGAAGATGGAGACGGTGGCACGTCGCATCTATCACGCACATGACGTGATTGCCGACCATGTGATCCGCGACCAGCTGCGAACATGGGAGGAAGCGGGATACGGGGCGCTGCCGGTATGCATGGCCAAGACGCAATACAGCTTCACGACCGATGCGGCGATCCGGGGCGCGCCCGAGGGACATTCGATCCCCATCCGCGAGGTGAGGCTGGCGGCCGGCGCGGGATTCGTCGTCGCGATCTGCGGCGAGATCCGCACCATGCCGGGCCTGCCGAGCCAGCCCGCGGCGGAACTTATCCATCTGGACGAAGAGGGACGGATCGAAGGCCTCTTCTGACGGCGCGTTTCGCCCCCTTGACCTCGGGTGCCCCGTGTCTGAAACCGGGGCCGGACCCAGAAGCGAGGACCAAGGTGCGAGCCCCGGAAGATTGCCATTCGATGGAAGACCTGCGCGCGATGATCGACGCGCTCGACGCGAAGATCGTCGGGCTCATGGCGCAGCGCGCGGGCTACATCGACCGTGCCGCCGAGATCAAGACCGACGTGGGCCTGCCCGCGCGCATCGACTCGCGTGTCGAGGAGGTGGTGCGCAATGTCCGCGTGCGCGCCATGGCCGAAGGTCTCGATCCGGCCCTGATCGAAACGCTCTGGCGCATCCTGATCGACTGGTCGATCGCGCGCGAGGAAGAGGTTCTGGGGCCCGATGCCCCGCAGGAGGGGACGGAATGACGGCGAAGCGGATCGACGGCAAGGCCTTCGCGGCGGGCGTGCGCGCCCGGGTGGCCGAAGAGGTGGCGCGGCTGAAGGAAGGGCACGGCATCGTGCCGGGCCTCGCCGTGGTCCTCGTGGGCGAGGATCCCGCGAGCCAGGTCTATGTGGGCGCCAAGGGCAAGCAGACGGTCGAGGTGGGCATGGCCTCCTTCGAGCACCGGCTGCCCGCCGAAACCTCAGAGGCGGAACTTCTCGCGCTGATCGACCGGCTGAACCACGACCCGGCCGTGCACGGCATTCTCGTGCAGCTTCCGCTGCCGGCGCATCTGAATGCGGATCTCGTCATCAATGCGCTCGATCCGGCCAAGGATGTGGACGGGTTCCACATCTCGAACGTGGGCCGCCTCGGGACCGGGCAGAAGAGCATGGTGCCCTGCACGCCGCTCGGCTGCCTGATGATGCTGCGCGACCATCTGGGCTCTCTCTCGGGGCTGAATGCCGTGGTGGTGGGGCGCTCGAACATCGTGGGCAAGCCCATGGCGCAACTCTTGCTGGGCGAGAGCTGCACGGTCACCGTCGCCCATTCGCGCACCCGCGACCTCGCCGCCGTCTGCCGCGGCGCCGACATCCTCGTGGCGGCGGTGGGCCGGCCCGAGATGATCACCGGCGATTTCGTGAAGCCGGGCGCCACGGTCATCGACGTGGGCATCAACCGGATCGAGCGTGACGGCAAGACGAAGCTCGTGGGCGACGTGGATTATGCCTCGGCCGCCGAGGTGGCGGGCGCCATCACGCCCGTGCCGGGCGGCGTGGGCCCGATGACCATCGCCTGCCTGCTGGCCAACACGCTGACCGCCTGCTGCCGTGCGAACGGCCTGCCCGAGCCGCAGGGCCTGACGGCCTGACCCGCGCGGCGGCGCGCGAGGGAGCCCCTCCGCCTGCGTCACAGGGCGGAGTTGATCGGGCGGTCCGCGTCCTGTAGCGACGGGCCGTTCGTTCAGGTTTTGCGGAGGCTTCCTTGTCCGTCTCGCGCCCTTACGCCGAATGTCTTGCCGCCCCTCTTCCTTGGATCGTCTGGGCTGTGGCCTCCGTGGGCCTCGCCGTGTCCGGCCCCTTCGGCAGCTACCAGACCGTCGCCCTGCCGGAGCGTCTTTTGGTCTGGAGCGCGCTGGTGGCCATCACCCTCGGGCTCGGGCTGGCGCTCCGCGTCTGGTTCGCGTCCGTGGGCCTGCGCGACCTGAAGAGGGGGGCGGGCCTCGCGCTCGTGGTGGCGGGGGTGCTCACGCTGCCGATCTGGTGGCTGATGCAGCTGGCCTTCGGACCGGAGGCCCCGAGCGCCCTCGAGGTGGCGCCCGCGCTCTTCTGCGCGGGTCTGGGCCTCTCGTCGGTCCGGCTCGGCGCCCGGCCGCAGCCCGCGCCGGACGGGCAGCCGCGGCTGCTCCAGCGGATGGAGCCGCAGCTGCGGGGCGCGCTGATCTCGATGACGGTGCGCGATCACTATGTCGATGTGGTGACGAGTGCCGGGCTCTCGAGCCTCCTGCTGCGCTTCTCGGATGCCATGGACGAGACGGAGGGCGTGCCGGGGGCGCAGGTCCACCGCTCGCATTGGGTGGCCTGGTCGGCGGTGACGGGAACCGAGCGCGAGCCGGGCAAGCTCTTCCTCCTGCTCAGCGACGGCAGCCGCATCCCCGTCAGCCGCGCTCACCGCGCGAAGCTGGAGGAGCGCGGCCTCGTCTGAGGGGCGCGCCGCGGCATGGGCAGCGGGATCGCCTTGGCGCCGGTCAGGATCGCGAGGGCACCGGGCTGCATCAGCGCCACCAGCGCAGGATCGTGGCACCAGAGCCCGCCGGTATAGGCGCCGTAGGCCGGCAGGATCAGCCGCCGCCCGTCGAGGAGAAAGCAGGGCCGCGCCCGGCCCGCCAGCGCGCATTTCGGATGGTAATGGCCCGAGACCTCGGCCTCGCCCTCCGCGATATGGCGGAAGGTGAGGGGCCCCAGCACCGCGGTCGCCCGGTGGCTGCCGCCGCAGGCGGTGGGTGCCGGATCGTGATTGCCGAGGATCCAGATCCAGTCGCGCCCCGCCATCAGCCGCCGGAGCCAGAGCCGCTCGGGCTCGGCCAGCCCGTCGGCCGCCGCGCCGTCGTCGAACGAATCGCCGAGGCAGAGGACGCGCTCGGCAGCCGTGGCCTCGAGATCGGCCTCGAGACGGGCGAGCGTCGCCTGCGTCTCGTAGGGCGGCAAGAGCGTGCCCCCACGCCGCGCCAGCCGCTCGGCCTTGCCCAGATGCAGGTCCGAGACGCAGAGGAGCCGCTCCGCAGGCCACCAGAGCGCCCCCGAAGGCAGCGCCGTGAGCCGCACGCCGGCGAAGAAGAAGGCATGTCCGTTCATGGCCCGTTCCTGTCCGATCCGCGCCTTTCGCGCAAGCCCCACCGTGAGGGGAGCGACGATGCGGGCGAGGGACGGAAGGGCCGCCGGGCGCGGACGAGGCGTCGTGATCGCGAAGCGCAGCGAGCCTGCCCGCATCGCCGGGGATCGGGATCTGCGGAGACATCCCGGCCAGGGCCGGACCGATGTGGCGCAGCAGGAGGTCGGAGGATCGCTGCGCGTCCCGCGGCTGGCCTGCAGTATCACCGGCGCGGCGCAGGCGCCGGCGCTGCGCGGGTCAGCCCAGCCCCGCGGCGGCCATCAGGGCTGCGGCCTGCTCTTCCATCAGCCGCTGGCGGCCGGCGCCCTCGACGGGCACGCGCCCCATCTCGAGGAAGAGCGGCGCGGCCAGAGGTGTCACGCGCGCAAGCCGCACCGCATCGATGTGGCCATGGGTGCGGGCCAGCATCTCTTCGATCCGGCCGAAATCCACGAGACCGCGTTCGGCCTCCTCGCGCGTGATGCGCAGCAGGAGGTGGCCGGGATCGTGCCGCATCAGCGTGTCGTAGAGGATGTCGGAGGAGAAGGTCGCCTGCTTGCCCGTGCGCCGCCGGCCCATGTGGGTGCGCTCGATCAGGCCCGCGATGATCGCGGAATTGCGGAAGGTCCGCTTCATCACCGCATTGCCGGCGAGCCAGCCTTCGAGCCCCTCTCGCAGCCGGTCGGGCTCGAACAGCGGCGCGGGATCGGTCACGGCTTCGAGCCCCCAGATGAGCGTCGCATAATCGGTCGCGACGAAGCCCAGGGGCGACAGGCGTTCCTCCTCCATCCGCTTGGTGAGCAGGAGGCCCAGCGTCTGCTGCGCGTTGCGCCCCGCGAAGCCGTAGATGCACAGATGCTCGCGCCCGTCGTGGGGGAAGCTCTCGACGAGCAGCCGGTCGGCCTCGGGCAGGCGCGAGACCTCGCGCTGCAGCGCCAGCCAGTCGGCGGTGTGGCGCGGAAGGCCGGGCCAGCCGGATTGCTGGAACATCTCGAGGATCCGGTGGGTGAGGAGCGTCGAGGTGGCGAACTTGGTGCCGTTGAAGGTGGCCACCCGGGGATCGCGGCCGGGGTTCCGCGTAACCTCGACCGTCATCTCGTGCAGCCCCTCGTAGCGCACGACCTGGCCCGCCATGAGGAACGTGTCTCCGGGCGTGAGGGTGGCCGCGAAACCCTCCTCGATCTCGCCCAGCGGCGTGCCGCCGCGGCCGCGCATCCGCACCTTCAGCACCTCGGTGTCGATGATCGTGCCGATGTTCATGCGGATCACCTGCGCCGTGCGCGGGTCGCGCAGCTGCCAGAGCCCGTCCCTGAGCCGGATCCGCTGCCAGCGGTCGTAGGCGCGCAGCGCATAGCCCCCCGTTGCCACGAAATCGAGACAGGCGTCGAAATCCGCGCGCGAGAGGGCGGCATAGGGGCCGGCGCTCGTCACCTCCTCGTAAAGCGCGTCGGCCGCGAAAGGCCCGGCCGCCGCGGCGACGAGGATATGCTGGCAAAGGACATCGCGCGGCCCGGGCCCCCGCGGCTCGCCGTCGAGCGCATGGTCGCGCACCGCCTCGAGGGCGGCCAGACATTCGACCACCTCGAACCGGTTCGCAGGCACGAGGAGCGCCTTCGAGGGCGCGTTGTAGCGGTGGTTCGCCCGCCCGATGCGCTGGACGAGGCGCTTCACGTTCTTCGGAGCGCCCACCTGGATCACGAGATCCCCGTCGCCCCAGTCGATGCCCAGATCGAGCGAGCCGGTGCAGACGATGGCGCGCAATTCGCCCGACACCATCGCCGCCTCGACCCGCTCGCGCTGCTCGCGCGAGAGCGAGCCGTGGTGGATGCCGATGGGCAGGTCGTCCTCGTTGGCCAGCCAGAGCGCGTGGAAGAAGAGCTCGGCCTGCGCGCGGGTGTTGTGGAAGACGAGCGTGGTGCGGTGGCGGCGGATCTCGGCCAGCCCCTCGGGGATCGCATGCCGCCCGCCGCCGCCGGCCCAGGGCGGAGGCGCCTCGGTCTCGAGCATGGCGATGTCGGGATCGGGTCCGGGATCGGCCATCAGCACGCGGCAGGGTCCGGGATGGGCGGCGAGGAAGCGCGCCAGCGCCGGCGGATCCTCGACCGTGGCCGACAGGCCCACGCGGCGCAGCCCCGGCGCCAGCCGCTGGAGCCGCGCGAGGCAGAGCATCAGCTGGTCGCCGCGTTTCGATTCGGCCAGCGCATGGATCTCGTCCACGATCACCCGCTGCAGGCCGGCAAAGATCCGCGGCGCATCCTCGTAGGACAGGAGCAGCGCGAGGCTTTCCGGCGTGGTCAGCAGGATGTGGGGCGGATCGGCGCGCTGGCGGCGGCGGACGTGGCTGCCGGTATCGCCGGTGCGGTCCTCGACCCGGATGGCGAGGCCCGCGCCCTCGATCGGCGCGCGGAGGTTGCGGCGGATGTCGGCGGCCAGCGCCTTCAGCGGCGAGATATAGAGCGTATGGAGGCCCGGCCCCGGCGCGGGGCCCAGTTCGGCCAGCGTGGGCAGGAACCCGGCCAGCGTCTTGCCGCCGCCCGTCGGCGCCACGAGGAGGAGCGCGGGCTCGGCCGCACGGGCCAGCATCTCCTCCTGATGCGGGTGGAGCGTCCAGCCGCGGGCGTGGAAATAGGGGGCGAGGAACGGCGGCAGCGGGCTCATGTGCAAAGGATAGGGCGCGGAGGATAGGCCGGAAAGGGGCCGAATCCTCTTGCCCTTGGCGGGGCTCGGCCCTAACGCTGCCGGGATGAGGCTACTCTTTCTTGGCGATGTGATGGGGCGTGCGGGACGCTCGGCGGTGGCGGATCGGCTGCCGGCGCTGCGCACGGAATGGGGGCTCGATTTCGTCGTGGTCAACGGCGAGAACGCCTCGAGCGGGGCGGGCATCACCGCCGACCACGCGAAGAAGCTGCTCGCCGCGGGCGCGGATTGCGTGACGCTCGGCGATCATGCCTTCGACCAGAAGGAGATGCTCCAGTTCATCGAGACCGAGCCGCGCATCGTCCGTCCGCTGAACTATGCCCGGACCGCGCCCGGCAAGGGTGCGCGGGTCTTCACCGTCGGCGGCCGCAAGGTGCTGGTGCTGCAGGCGCTGGGGCAGGTCTTCATGAAGCGGCCCTTCGACGATCCGTTCTCGGCGGTCGATCAGGTGCTGAAGGCGATGCCGCTCGGCGGCGCGGTGCAGGCCACGATCCTCGACATCCATTGCGAGGCCACGAGCGAGAAGATGGCGATGGGCCACTGGTGCGACGGCCGGGCGAGCCTCGTCGTCGGCACCCACACCCATGTGCCCACGGGCGATGCGCAGATCCTGCGCGGCGGCACGGCCTATCTGAGCGATGCGGGCATGTGCGGCGACTACGATTCGGTGATCGGGATGGAGAAGACCGAGCCGCTGCGCCGCTTCATCACCCAGATGCCCAAGGGCCGGTTCGAGCCCGCCGGGGGGCCTGCGACGCTTTCGGGCGTCTATGTCGAGACCGACGACCGCACGGGCCTTGCCCAGCGGATCGTGCCGGTGCGGCTCGGCGGGCGGCTGCAGGAGTCGCGGCCCTGACCCTGCCCGCCCGACAGGCGCGCCGCGCGCCGCCCCGGGCCAGGTCGCACGGCGGCTTTGCAGGTGCGCCGCACCGTCGTATTCAGGCCACGACCTTTCTGAGGGAGACATGATGTTCGGCTTCGAGATGTCGGAACCGATGCAGGCCTGGACGGCGCTTGCGATCCTCGCGGGGATGCTCGTGCTCTTCGTCCGCGAGACCTATCCGGTCGAGGTGACGGCCCTTGCGGGCGGGGCGCTCATGCTGGCGGTGGGCATCCTGCCGCAGGAGGATCTTCTGGGGGTGCTCTCGAACCCCGCGCCCTGGACCATCACGGCGCTCTTCATCATCGTGGGATCGCTGGTGCGCACCGGCACCCTCGATGCCGTGACCCAGATCGCCGTCCGCCATGCGGCGACGCGGCCGTTACGCACCTTGGGCCTGCTGTCGCTGGTGATCGTGGGCATGTCGGCCTTCATGAACAACACGCCCATCGTCGTGGTGATGATCCCGGTCTTCATGCAGATCGCGCGGCAGATGAAGGTCTCGCCCTCCAAGGTCATGATCCCGCTGAGCTATCTGTCGATCTTCGGCGGCACCGTGACGCTGATCGGCACCTCGACGAACCTGCTGGTCGACGGGGTGGCGCGCCGGTCGGGCCTCGAGCCCTTCTCGATCTTCGAGATCACGCCGCTGGGCCTCACCCTCGCGGCCGTGGGCTTGGGCTACCTCTGGCTCTTCGCGCCGCGCCTGCTGGCCGACCGCGACAGCATGGGGATGCTGCTCTCGGACCGGAGCCGGATGAAGTTCTTCACCGAGGTGGCCGTTCCCGAGGGCTCTGCCCTGATCGGCCGCAAGGTCGAGGATGTGGACATCTTCAAGCGCGACAGCCTGCGCGTGATCGACGTGCTGCGCGGCGACGTGTCCCTGCGCCGCAATCTCGCCGAGGCGATGCTCGAGGCGGGAGACCGGGTGGTGCTGCGCACCCCCATGTCCGAGGTGCTGAGCCTGCAGTCGAACAAGGAGCTGCGGCTCGTCGACAAGCTCTCGTCGGTGCAGACGCAGGTGGTCGAGGTGCTCATCACGCCCGGCTGCTTCATGGTGGGCCGCTCGCTCGGCGCCATGCGTCTGCGGCGGCGCTACGGGGTCTATGTGCTGGCCGCGCACCGGCGCAACCAGAACATCGGCCGCCAGCTCGACGATCTCGTGGTGCAGGTGGGCGACACGCTTCTGCTGGAGGGGGCGCAGGCCGATATCGAGCGGCTGGCGTCCGAGATGCAGGTGGTCGACATCGCCCAGCCGTCGGACCGGGCCTACCGGCGCAACCGCGCGCCCGTGGTGATGGCGGTTCTGGCGGCGGTGGTGCTCTTGTCGGCCTTCAACGTGGCGCCCATCGCGATCCTTGCCATGATCGGCGTGGCGGTCGTGCTCGTCACCCGTTGCATCGATGCCGACGAGGCCTTCGGCTATATCGAGGGGCGGCTGCTCGCGCTCATCTTCGGGATGCTGGCGGTGGGGGCGGGGCTCGAACATTCCGGCGCGGTCGAGATGGTCGTGGGCGCCGCGGCCCCGTGGATGCAGGACCTGCCGCCCTTCGCGCTGATCTTCGTGGTCTATGCGCTGACCTCGATCCTGACCGAGCTCGTCAGCAACAATGCCGTGGCGGTGATCCTCACCCCCATCGTGATCGGGCTTGCGAACTCTCTGGGCGTCGATCCGCGCCCCTTCGTGGTCGCGGTCATGTTCGGCGCCTCGGCCAGCTTCGCCACGCCCATCGGCTACCAGACGAACACGCTCGTCTACGGGCCGGGCGGCTACCGCTTCACCGACTTCCTGCGCATCGGCGTGCCGCTGAACATCCTGATGATGGTGGTCATGAGCCTCCTCATCCCGTTCTTTTTCCCCTTCTGAGGCGGCGCGCCGGCCGCGGCCCCGCGGCCGGGCTTGCGGCCCCCCGGCGCGCTGGGCTATAGGCGCGCGATGCAAGGAACGATCGGAGAGGGTCATGGCGGGCCATTCCAAGTGGGCGAACATCCAGCATCGCAAGGGCAAGCAGGACAAGCTGCGCTCGAAGATGTTCTCGAAGCTGGCGAAGGAGATCACCGTCGCCGCGAAGATGGGTGACCCCGATCCCGACAAGAACCCGCGCCTGCGGCTGGCGGTGAAGGCGGCCAAGGCCGTCTCGATGCCCAAGGACGTGATCGAGCGCGCGATCAAGAAGTCGCAGGGCGGCGATGCCGAGGATTACTCGGAGATCCGCTACGAGGGCTACGGGCCGAACGGCATCGCGATCATCGTCGAGACGATGACAGACAACGTGAACCGCACCGCCTCGAACGTCCGCAGCTACTTCACGAAATACGGCGGCAACCTCGGCACCACGGGCTCGGTCAGCTTCATGTTCGACCGTGTGGGCGAGATCACCTACAAGCCCGAGGCGGGCGACGCCGACACGGTGATGATGGCCGCCATCGAGGCCGGCGCCGACGATGTCGAGTCGGACGAAGAGGGCCACTGGATCTATTGCGGCGACACCAGCCTCAACGAAGTGTCCGAAGCGCTCGAGAAGGTGCTGGGCGAGAGCGAGGAAGCCAAGCTCGTCTGGAAGCCGCAGAACCGCACCAACGTCGATCTCGAAACGGCGCAGAAGCTGATGAAGCTGATCGACGCGCTCGAGGAGGATGACGACGTCCAGACCGTCACCGGCAACTTCGACATCCCCGAGGATGTGGCGGCGAAGCTCGACGCCTGAGATCCGGTCAGCCCGCCGCGCGGCGGCGGGCCTGGCCACAGGGCGGCGGCCCGCTCCGCTGCCCGAGGACCGCCATGCCGACGACCCTTCGGCATGGCGCGGTGGCGCCGCGACCCCGTCGGTGGCCGGACGGGGCACCGAACGGCTCTTGCGGTGGCCTGCGCGATGGGATTGACTGCCCGCCATGAGCGCCCGCCCCGCAGATCCCAGCCGGACACGCACGCTGGAGGGCGTGCTCTGGATGCTCGCCTCGGGGGTGAGCTTCGTGGGCGTGACGGGGATCGTCCGCCATCTCGGCACCGACATTCCTGCGGCGCAGGGGGCTTTCCTGCGCTTCGCCTTCGGCGCCCTGTTCCTGCTGCCCACGCTCGTGCCGGTGCTGCGGCAGGGCGTGCCCCTGGCCACGCTGAAGCTCTACGGGCTGCGCGGCGCGTTCCACACCGCCGCCGTGATCTTCTGGTTCTTTGCCATGGCCCGCATTCCGGTCGCCGAAGTGACGGCCATCGGCTATCTGAACCCGGTCCTGGTGACGGTCGGAGCCGCGCTCTTCTTCTCCGAGCGGCTGGCGCTGCGGCGGATCCTCGCGGTGGCGGTGGCGCTGGTGGGGGCGCTGATCGTGCTCCGGCCCGGGCTGCGCGAGCTCTCGGCGGGGCATCTGTCGCAGCTGTGCGCGGCCACATTGTTCGCGGGCAGCTACCTTCTGGCGCGCCGCCTGTCGGACGTGGCGGGGGCGGGGGCCATCGTCGCGATGATGTCGGCCACGGTGACGCTCGGCCTTCTGCCCTTCGCCCTGCTCGTCTGGGTGCCCGTCGGGGTGGACCAGCTCTTCTGGCTGGCGCTGGTCGCGGTCTTCGCCACGGCGGGCCACTATTGCATGACCCGCGCCTTCGGGGCGGCGCCGCTGACCGTGACGCAGCCTGTCACATTCCTGCAATTGCTGTGGGCCACTCTCCTCGGGGCATTGGCCTTCGGCGAGCGGGTCGATCCCTTCGTCCTCCTGGGCGGCGGGATCATCATTTCCGCCATCAGCTACATTACCTGGCGGGAATCCGTACTGAAACGGCGGGCGAGTGCGGTCGCCCTCGCAAATACCTAGAGTTGAAATTGGCAGATCAAAGAGCGGCTGACACACAGTCCGCAAACGGAAGAGGACAGCTTTTTCCATGAAGATTGCGATGATCGGCACGGGCTATGTGGGCCTTGTTTCGGGCGTGTGCTTTTCGGACTTCGGCCATGAGGTGGTCTGCGTCGACAAGGATGCGACGAAGATCGCCAAGCTCCGGGACGGCAAGGTCCCGATCTTCGAGCCGGGTCTCGAGGCGCTGATGGCGCGCAACGTGGCGGCGGGACGGCTGTCCTTCACGCTCGATCTGGCCGAGGCCATGCGCGGCGCGGATGCCGTCTTCATCGCCGTGGGCACGCCCACCCGGCGCGGCGACGGCCATGCCGACCTCACCTATGTGATGGCCGCCGCCGAAGAGATCGCCCATGCGCTCGACCATTATGCGGTGGTGGTGACGAAATCGACCGTGCCGATCGGCACCAACCGGAAGGTGGCCGAGACGATCCGGGCGGCCAATCCGGCGGCCGACTTCGACGTGGCGTCGAACCCCGAGTTCCTGCGCGAGGGCGCGGCCATCGACGATTTCATGCGCCCCGACCGGGTGGTGGTGGGCGTCGAGACCGAGCGCGCGAAGAAGATCATGGCCGACGTCTATCGCCCGCTCTTCCTGCGCGACTTCCCGGTGGTCTACACCGGGCTCGAGAGCGCCGAGATGATCAAATATGCCGCGAACGCCTTCCTCGCGACGAAGATCACCTTCATCAACGAGATCGCCGCGCTCTGCGAGCGGGTGGGGGCCGACATCAAGGCCGTGTCCAAGGGCATGGGCCTCGACGGGCGCATCGGCAACAAGTTCCTGCATGCGGGCCCGGGCTACGGCGGCTCCTGCTTCCCCAAGGATACCAAGGCGCTGGCCCGGATGGGGCAGGACCATGCCTCGCCGATCCAGATCGTCGAGAGCGTCATCAAGGTCAATGACGAGATCAAGCGCCGGATGATCGAGAAGATCGAGGATCTCTGCGAAGGCTCGTGCCGAGACCGGACCATCGCGGTCCTGGGCGTGACCTTCAAGCCCAACACCGACGACATGCGCGACGCGCCCGCGCTGACCATCGTGCCCGCTCTGGTGGGGGCGGGGGCCAAGGTGCGGGTGGTCGATCCCGAGGGCCGGCGCGAGGGCGAGCAGCTCCTGCCCGGCGTCCGCTGGATGGAGGATGCCTATTCGGCGGCCGAAGGCGCCTCGGTGCTGGTGATCCTGACCGAGTGGAACGAGTTCCGCGCGCTCGATCTCCAGCGCCTCGCGCGCACCATGGCCGATCCGCGGATGGCCGACCTGCGCAACGTCTATGCGCCGGCGGATGCCCGTGCGGCGGGCTTCACCCATTATGTAGGCGTCGGGCGGTAGGGTTTGACGATGGCGCAGCGGGTTCTCGTGACGGGAGGGGCGGGCTACATCGGCTCGCACGCCTGCAAGGTCTTGAAGCGGGCCGGGTTCGAGCCCGTCACCTTCGACAATCTCTCGACGGGATGGGAGCAGGCCGTGAAGTTCGGCCCGCTCGCCCGCGGCGACCTGATGGACCGCGCAAGCATCGACGCGGCGCTCCAGAGATGGGAACCCGTGGCGGTGATGCATTTCGCGGCCCTCTCGCTCGTGGGCGAGTCGATGCGCGATCCCGGCACCTACTGGCGCGTGAACGTGACAGGCGCGCTCAACCTGCTCGAGGCGACGGTGGCGGCCGGGGTGAAGAACTTCGTCTTCTCCTCGACCTGCGCCACCTACGGCGATCAGGACGGCGTGGTGCTCGATGAGGACACGCCCCAGCGCCCGATCAACGCCTATGGCGCCTCCAAACGCGCCATCGAGGAGATGGTGGCGAATTTCGGCGCGGCCTTCGGGCTCAACCACACGATCTTCCGCTATTTCAACGTGGCGGGCGCCGATCCGGAGGGCGAGGTCGGCGAGCAGCACGATCCCGAGACGCATCTGATCCCGCTCATGCTCGATGCGGTGGCGGGCCGGCGGCCCGCGCTCACCGTCTTCGGCACCGACTATCCCACGCGCGACGGCACCTGCATCCGCGACTATGTGCATGTGATGGATCTGGCTCAGGCGCATGTGCTGGGCCTGAACCGCCTGCTCGACGGCGGCCCGAACCGGGTCTTCTGCCTCGGCACCGGGCGCGGCTTCTCGGTCCGCGAGGTGATCGATCAGTCGCGCGCCGTCACCAACCGCGAGGTGCCCATCCTCTTCGGCGACCGCCGGGCGGGCGATGCGGCGGCCCTTGTCTGCGGCTCGGAACGCGCGGTGCGTGAACTGGGATGGGAGCCCGAGCTTTCGACGCTGCCGCACATGATCGCCGATGCCTGGCGCTGGCATCAGGCCCCGAAATTCCATGAATGAGGACAAGAGCTTGACCGATCCGGTGAAGGACCGCCTGACGCTGGCGCTCGAGGTGGCGGCCGAGGCCGGGCGCCTCGCGCTCGATTTCTTCGCCCGCCGCGACAGCCTCGCGGTCGAGGCCAAGGCCAGCCCGCAGGACATCGTGAGCCGCGCCGATCGCGAGGTCGAGACGCTGATCCGCGCCCGCCTTGCCGCGCGCTTCCCTGACGACGGGGTGCTGGGCGAGGAGCATGGCGCAGAGGAGGGCCGGTCGGGCTTCACATGGGTGATCGACCCGATCGACGGCACCGCGCCCTTCCTTGCCGGGCTGCCGCACTGGTGCGTGGTGCTGGCACTGCAGGAGGAGGGGCGCACCGTCGCGGGGGTGATCGAACATCCGCTGGCGCGCGAGACCTTCTCGGCGCAGCGGGGGCAGGGGGCCTTCCTGAACGGCGAGCGGCTCCGCGCGCGCGAGGATCTCACCATCGGCACCTGCAACGTGGCGCTCGGCGCGAGCCACCGCACCTCGCCCGATTTCGCTTCGGCGCTGGTGCGCGAACTGATGCGGCGGGGCGGCATGTTCTACCGTAACGGCTCGGGCGCGATCATGCTGGCCTCGGTGGCCGCAGGCCGGCTCGGCGGCTATTACGAGCCGCACATGAACCCCTGGGACTGTCTTGCGGCCATGCTGATGGTCGAGGAAGCCGGAGGACGCACTGCCCCCTTCCCCGAAGCCGCCGCCGGTGGCATGGTGCTCGTCGCCGCACCGAAGGTGTGGGACGATCTGACAGCCGTCGTGAAGGCAGCAGAGGGACAGGCAGGATGAAGGGAACGACAGGCGCCGCGCTTCTTGCGGCGGCTCTGGCTCTGGCGGGCTGCGGCGGCACCAAGGCCCCCGAGGGACGCGGCGGGATGTCCGGGCAGCCCGAGGTGATGCGGATGGTGAGCGATTACGCCAAGCTCTACCATGTGCCGCCGTCGCTGATGCACCGGATCGTGAAGCGCGAAAGCGGCTACAATCCGGGGGCCAGGAACGGGCCCTACATGGGGCTCATGCAGATCCATCCCCAGACGGCCAAGACCATGGGCCACCGTGGCGCGCCCGAGAGCCTGCTCGACGCCAAGACGAACCTCACCTACGGCGGGAAGTATCTGCGCGGGGCCTGGCTCGTGGCGCGGGGCAACGAAGAGCGCGCGATCCAGTGGTATCGCAACGGCTATTACTACGAGGCCAAGCGTCTGGGCCTGCTGGAAGAGACCGGCCTGCGCTGAGCCGGAGGCCGGGATCCGCAGACGCTGCCCGAGGGCGCAGGGGATCCCGGAAGATGCCCTGAGGGCGCCGGTTCGCCGCATGCGCCTCGGGCGTTCCGCTGCCGCAGGCTTGCCGGCATACCCGCCGATGCCCGGGCGCCTGCGACAGGTCGGCCGCGACGAGCCGAAGCGGCTCGATCTAAATGCGCGTTCCTCTGACGATCCGACCTGACCCGGGCGCTTGACCGGAGAGGCGCACGCTGCGGCGGTGTGCCGTCCTGCCGATGCAGGGGGCGCAGGTCGGCTGGGGGTCTCGGAGGATCGGCACCGCTGACCCTGATCCGGCGCCCCGTCCGTCTTCCCGGCACAGGATCCTCACGCGAAATTGCGGCAGTCCGCCGCCGGTCATTCGCGCTTCGCGAAATGCAGGGCGCTGGCGCGGCTGTCTGCCCTTGCGAACCGCACCCCCTGCACGGGACTTGCGCCCGGCCGCGGCTTCGCGCTAAGCCTCTGGGCAGTGACAGGGGCGTCCGGGACCTTCCCGGGCTGAGAAGCACCCTTTGAACCTGAACCAGGTCATGCTGGCGGAGGAAGTCGCGATGCTGCAGGTCCCGCACTTGAATGCATTTCGCCTCGATCCGTCACGGAAGGAGAGCGATGGACGGCTGCGGAACCTATCTCGAAACCATGCGGCGCGAGGCGCCGCTGGTGCAATGCATCACCAATTTCGTCGCCATGAATATCGTGGCCAATGTGCTCCTCGCCGCGGGCGCCTCGCCCGCCATGGTCCATGACGCCGAGGAATCGGGCGAGTTCGCCGCCATTGCGCAGGCGCTGACGATCAACATGGGCACGCCGAGCCCCCGCTGGGTCGAGGGGATGGAGGCCGCGGCGCGCGGTGCCGCGGCGGCCGGGCGCCCGTGGGTGCTCGATCCGGTGGCGGTGGGCGCCACGGCCTTCCGCCGCGGCCTGGGTGCCCGGCTTCTGGCGCTGAAGCCCACGGTCATCCGCGGCAATGCCTCGGAAATCCTCGCGCTTGCGGGCGCCGAGACCCGCGGCAAGGGCGCCGACAGCGCCGATCCCGTCGCGGCCGCCGAGGCGGCGGCGCAGCGCCTTGCCGAAACCTCGGGCGCGGTGGTCGCGGTGACGGGGCCGGTGGATTTCGTGACCGATGGCCGGCGCGGCCTCCGCTGCGCCAACGGCCATCCGCTCATGCCGCGGGTGACGGCGCTCGGCTGCTCGCTCACCGGGATCGTGGGCGCCTTCGCGGCGACCCGGCCGGCGTTCGAGGCGACGGCCGCGGCGCTCGCCTTCTTCGGGCTCGCGGGCGAAGAGGCCGCGCGCACGGCGACCGGACCCGGCAGCTTCCAGGTGGCTTTCCTCGACGCGCTCCACACCCTGACGCCCGAGGCGCTCGACCGCGGCGCCAGGCTGGAGGCCGCATGAACCTCTCGCTCTATTTCGTGACGCCGGACGGGGCCGAGGATCTCGAGCAGCTGGTGGCGGCGGCCGTCCGGGGAGGGGCCACGCTCGTCCAGCTGCGCGACAAGCACCGCTCCGACGCGGAGCTGATCCCGCTCGCGCGGCGGCTGGTGGCGGCGCTCGAGGCGCAGGGCGTGCCGCTCATCGTGAACGACCGGATCGAGGTGGTGCTGGCCTCGGGGGCGGCGGGGCTTCATGTGGGGCAGGGCGATCTGGGCGTGGCCGAGGCGCGGCGCCGGATCGGGCCGGACCGGCTCCTCGGCCTCTCGGTCGAGGCGCCGGAGCATCTGGAGGCGCTGCCGCTCGGGGTCATCGATTATGTGGGGGCGGGGCCGGTGCGGGCCACCGCCTCGAAGCCCGACCATGCGCCCCCCATCGGCTTCGAGGGGCTCGCGCGGCTGGTGGCGGCGGCGCCCGTGCCTGCGGTCGCCATCGGCGGGCTCGGGGCGGG
>NZ_MABH01000035.1 GCF_001720585.1 Cereibacter johrii
TGCCCTCGCGCATGGGCCGCCTCGGAACCGGCGCGCGGATCGACCTCGTGGGCACGCTGCGCGCGGCCGCCCCCTGGCAGCCGCTCCGCCGCCGCCAGCAGCAGACCGATGCCGTCCTGCTCGTGCGGCCCTCCGACATCCGCATCAAGCGGTTCCGCGAGACCTCGGACCGCGTGCTGATCTTCGCCGTGGATGCCTCGGGTTCTTCGGCCATGGCGCGCCTCTCCGAGGCGAAGGGCGCGGTCGAGCTTCTTCTGGGGCAGGCCTATGCCCGGCGCGACCATGTCTCGCTTCTGGCCTTCCGAGGCCGCGACGCCGAGCTGATCCTGCCGCCCACCCGCAGCCTCGTGCAGACGAAGCGCCGTCTTGCGGGCCTGCCCGGCGGGGGCGGCACGCCGCTGGCCCACGGGCTGCGGCTGGCGCTGGCGGTGGGGCTTCAGGCCCGCGCGCGCGGCATGACGCCCACGGTCGCGCTTCTGACCGACGGGCGCGGCAACATCGCGCTCGACGGCTCGGCCAACCGGGCGCAGGCCGAGGAGGATGCGCTGAAGCTTGCGGCCTCGCTGCGCGGCTCGGGTCTGCCCGCGGTCGTGATCGACACGGCGAACCGTCCGCAGCCGTCGCTGGCGGCCCTCGCCCGTGCCCTCGACGCGCCCTATATCGCCCTGCCGCGGGCCGATGCCCACAAGCTCTCGAACGTCCTCGGCGCAGCGATGGGAGACTGACCATGGATCTCGACCGGATGCCCCCCGACTGGCCCGGGCGAGAGTCCATGCGTCGCATCGATTGTCCGCCGCACCAGTGGTGCGTGCGGGAAGAGGGCCATGGCCCCGCCGCCCTCCTCCTCCACGGCGCGGGAGGATCGAGCCACTCCTGGCGCCATCTCGTGCCGCTTCTGGCCCCCCACCTCCGGGTCGTGGCGCCCGACCTGCCGGGTCAGGGCTTCACCCGGGCCGGGCAGCGCCGCTTCTCACTCGAGGCGATGGCCGAGGATCTGGCGCGGCTCTGTGCGGCCGAGGAGTGGCGCCCCGCCGTGCTCATCGGCCATTCGGCGGGCGCGGCGCTGGCGCTCCGGCTGGCCGAGATCCTGCCCGTGCGCCCGCGCGCCGTGGTGGGGATCAACGCGGCGCTCGGCAATTTCGAGGGCACGGCCGGGTGGCTCTTCCCGCTGATCGCGAAGCTCCTTGCGCTCAATCCCTTCATCCCGCCGATGGCCGCGCGGCTCTTCGGCGCCGAGGACCGCGTGCGCCGGCTGATCGGCTCCACCGGCTCCGACCTCGATGAGGCGGGGCTGCGGCAATATATGACGCTGATCGGCGACCATGTGCATGTGGACGGCACGCTCTCGATGATGGCGCAATGGCGGCTCGATGCGCTGCAGCGCCGCCTGCCCGCCATCGACGTGCCGACGCTGCTCATCGCGGCGGCGAAGGACGGCACGGTGCCCCCCCGCATCTCGCAGGAGGCGGCGGCGCGGATGCCCTTCGGCGATTATGTCGAGATGCCGGGCCTCGGCCATCTCGCGCATGAGGAGGATGCGGCGGGCGTGGCCGCGATCCTCCTGCCCTTCGTGGAGAGGCAACTGCGGGCCTGACGTGCCGTTCGCGCAGCGCGAATGGCAGCCCCCGCGCGGGGCGCCTCCCCTTGACGATGCGTGCTGCGGCGTCCAACTGCGGCCCTGACGCGCCGTTCGCGCAGCGCGAGTGGCAGCCCCCGCGCGGGGCGCCTTCCCTTGACGATGCGTGCCGCGGCATCCACCCGCCGGTTCTCCGCGAAGCGCGAGCGGCGCGACGCCCCGCAAACGGTTGCCGGCGATCTGCAAGCCTTGGGCCTCGGGCAGCCCGCATGGGTTAGCACGCGAGGCAGAGCCATGAGCCACAAGAAAAGGGCGGCTCCCGCAGGAACCGCCCTGTCCGATGCTCTTCCCGCGCTTACTGCACGACGCGCAGCTTGCCGAAGATCCGCTCCATATGCTCGGCCAGATAGATCCGGAGCCAGGGGGTGAAGCGCTCGGGATGCTCCTTCACCTCGCGCGCGAGATCGGTGAGGTCGACCCAGCGGGTCTCCCACACCTCTTCGGGATCCGGGTTCACCGGCAGGTCCGAGGGCGCTTCGGCCACGAAGATGTCGACCACCTCATGCTCGATCAGCCCGTTGCCCACGTCGGCGCGATATTCCACCCGGTCGGCGAAGACAGTGACGAGCCCGGTGATCCCCAACTCCTCGCGCAGGCGCCGGACGGCGCAGTCGGCCGTCTCCTCGCCCCAGCGGGGATGGGTGCAGCAGGTGTTCGCCCAGAGGCCGGGCGTGTGATACTTGCCGGCCGCGCGGCGCTGGATCAGCACCGCCTCGCCCGCCATGACGAAGACCGAGATCGCCATGTGACGCAGGCCGCGCTGGTGCGCCTCCAGCTTCTCGACCGGCATCAGCCGGCCCTCGACCCAGGCGGGAACCATTTCCGTCATTCTCAGGTCCATTGCGGCGAGACGAGCCGCGTCAGGTGCATCACGTTCTTGAACCCGATCTTGATATGGGCCCAGGGCTGCTTGCTCGTCAGTTTCTTGTTCATGTAGGACTCGAAGGTCAGGCGCTGCACGTCGGTGTCGTGGCACAGGCTCACGAACCGCTCGCGCCGCTCGTCGTCGCGATAATAGGCATCCTGCATCGAGCGGAGAACCTTGAACACGGTCTTGTGGTCGGCCATGAACATCTTGCGCGCAAGTTGCAGGTCGGTGGCCCGGCCCGATTTCAGCGCGGCAAGGCAGGCCCTGGCCGCGACCTGACCGCCGACGAAGGCATAGTAGATCCCCTCGCCCGACGAGGGCGCAACCACGCCCGCCGCGTCGCCCGCCAGCACCACGTCCTTGCCATTGTCCCACTTGTCCAGCGGCTGCAGCGGGATGGGCGCGCCCTCCTTGCGGATCGTCTCGCACTGGTCGAGCCCGGCCTGCCGGCGCAGGAGCGCGGTCGCCTCCTTCAGATCGAAGCCGAGGATGCCCGTGCCCATGCCGACCGAGGCGGTCTCGCCGTGCGGGAAGATCCAGCCGTAGAAATCGGGGCTGACGCGGCCGTCATAGATCACGTCGCAGCGGGTGGGATCGTAGTCGATCGCCGAGCTGGTGGGCGGCTTGATGATCTCGTGGTAGGCGATCACCATCGGGATCTTGTCGCCGCCGGGCACCTCCGCCCGCGCCACGTCGGATTTCGCCCCGTCGGCTCCGATCACGAACTTCGTCTCGGACCGCTTCTCCTCTCCCGTCGCCTTCTCGCGCCAGACCACATAGGTGTGGAAACTGTCGCGCTCGACGCGCAGGAAGGTGCCGGTCAGCCGCTCGGCCCCGGCCTTGGCGGCGCGGCGGCGCAGCCATTCGTCGAAATGCTCGCGATCCACCATGCCGACGAAGCCGCCCTCGATCGGGATGTCGACCTTGCGGCCGGTGGGCGAGATCATCCGCGCGGTGCGGATGCGCGCCACGATCTGACTGTCGGGGATGTCGAAATCCTCGATCAGCCGCGGCGGGATCGCACCGCCGCAGGGCTTGATCCGCCCGGCACGGTCGAGAAGCGCCACGCTCTTGCCGGCACGGGCCAGCTCGTCGGCCGCCGTGGCGCCCGACGGGCCGCCACCCACTACGAAGACATCATAGGCCATGCTCACTCTCCAGGCACAAGCCGGCCGGCGGGCATGGGGCGCCCGCCTTCCAGGATACGAAGCGCCATCAGCGCCGAAATGACGAACAGGACGGCCTCGGCCAGGAAGACGAGGCCGAAGGCGGTGGATCCCCGGGCGACCAGCTGGAGGAGATCGGCAGATGCCGCCCCCAGAAGCCCGCCGAAGCCGGCAGCGACCGCCTGGGCCGCACCCCAGAGACCCATCCGGGTCCCCTCGCGCGCGTGCCGCCCCTCGCCCGCCAGCTGCATCATCGAGCCGATGGCCGCCACGGCGAACATGCCGTTGAAGAGGCCCATCAGCACCACGGCCGGCACGATCAGCGGCAGGTGCATCTGGCCGATCAGCGCGATCCCCGTCAGCGCGAGCGCCGAGCCGAGGCAGCCCGCCACCACCCAGGCGCGGAGCGAGCCGATCCGGAGGCCGGTCTGCCCGATGCCCACCGCCAGCATGCCCACGAAGACGCCGCCGTTCTGCGCCCCCGACAGCGAGGTGGTCTGTCCCGGCGTCAGGCCGAACACGAGACCCGCATAGGGTTCGAGGATCAGCTCCTGCATGAAATAGGCGGTCATCGACAGAAGGACGAAGAAGGTGAAGGTGCGCGCCCGCGGCTCGGCCCAGACCTCGCGCAGCCCCTCGATCAGGGGGGCGGCTTCCGGCTCCGGCTCGGAGACGAGGCCCCGCTCGATCCGCCAGGTGGCGAGGATCGTGAGGACAAGGCCCCCCGCGCAGACCGCCCCCACCAGCTCGAGCAGGCGCTCAGGCGTATAGGGCTCGAGGAGGGCTCCCACGGTGCCCGCGGTGGCGGCGATGCCCAGGATCATCATGAGCCAGGTGATCGTGGCCGCCGCCGCGCGCCGCTCGGGCCGGGTGCAGGTGGCCATCAGCGCCAGAAGCGAGGTGCCGCCCATGCCCGCGCCGAGCCCGATCAGGAGATAGGCCACGAACGAAAGCGCAAGGCCGGGCCAGAAGGCCGTGTGCATCCACACGACGCCCAAGGCCGCCGAGAAGGCGCCAAGGGCGAGCGTCGCCATGCCGCCCACGATCCAGCGCGTGCGGTTGCCGCAGGTGTCCGACCGGTAACCCCAGGAGGGCCGCGTGACCTGCACCGCATAATGCAGCGCCACGAGCAGGCCCGACAGCACCGCCGGCAGCGCGAGCTCGACCACCATCAGCCGGTTCAGCGTCGAGGTGGTCAGCACCACCATGCCGCCGAGGCTCATCTGCACGAGGCCGAGCCGGAAGATGCCGAGCCAGCCCAGCGTCACGGCAGCACCTCCAGCCCGCGGACGGCGAAGGCCGCGACCATCATGCCCGAGACATAGAGCGTGACGCCGGTGCCGTTATACCAGGGGCACTTGCCCGCCGGATCGCGCAGCAGCACGCGCATCGCGAACAGCTGGGCCACGAGCAGCGCGGTGATGATGCCCGCATGGATGGGCTTGCCCCAGATGACGAGGAGCGTGATGACGAGGATCTGCGCCAGCGCCATGACGGTGCAGGCGAGCTTCGCGGCCACCTCGGGCCCGAGCACCACCGGCAGCGAGCGCACGCCGTGCTGACGGTCGCCCTCGAGCGCCTTGAAATCGTTGAGCGTCATGATGCCATGCGCGCCGAAGGCATAGAGCAGCGCCACGGTCACGATGAAGAAGCTCGGCGCGCCGGCCGACAGGACGGCCGCCCCCGTGAACCAGGGCAGGCCCTCGTAGCAGAGCGCGACGAGGCCCGGCCCCCACCAGCCCGACCGCTTGAGGCGGATCGGCTCGACCGAATAGGCCCAGGCCGCGAGAACGCCAAAGACGGTGGCGCCGAAGCCCCAGGGGCCCAGCATCCAGCCCACGGCAAGCGAGAGCGCGGTCATGAGAAGCGCGATATAGAGCCCCCAGCGCCCGGGGATGCGCCCCGAGGGGATCGGCCGGTCGGGCTCGTTCACGGCATCCACATGCCGGTCGCACCAGTTGTTCGCGGCCTGGCTCATGCCGCAGACCAGGGGGCCCGCCAGCACCATCCCGAGGAGGACCAGCGGCCATTTCTCGCCGGGCCAGATCCCCACCGAGATCGTGCCGCAGAGATAGGCCCAGATCGGCGGGAACCAGGTGATGGGCTGGATCAGCTCGAGCAGCGCACGCGGCTCGGGCACGGAGCGGGGGTGTAAGGATAGATTGACACTCATGTGTGTCACCTAAGCATGACGACGGGGAGTCGGGCAAGGAATTTGCCCGGGCGTCCCAGTGACAGATTGCACATCAGCGCCCCTTGGGCAGGAGCTCGAACCGGCAGGCGGGTGCGCCCTTGGCGCAGCAGGCGGTCTCGCGCACGGCCACATGCGGCCAGACGAGGCGCGAGAAGAGGCGCTCGAACACCGCCGCGTGCCAGTGGCACAACGGGGTGTCCGAGCTTTCTCCGGCGACCACGGGGTTCCGGGCAATCTCGAATGACAGCGGGCGTCCCGAGACGACGCGGAACTTGCCGGAGCCGGCGAAGGTCCAGGAATGTTTGGCGATGGCCGTGGCCAGCACCCGCGCGCCGAGAAAGGCCGGCAGCGCGCGGATGAGCCGTTGGGCGAGCGGCGGGATCCGGTTGGCGAGGATATAGTCCCCCGTCGCCAGCCCCGCCTCCCGCAGGAGGCGCGGGGCCTCCTCGGGATGGGTGTCGCGCAGCCAGCGGTGCAGCGTCGAGACCTGCGTCTCGGGCAGCATCCCCGACGCCGGCCCCGGCCGCGGCACGCCTGCCGCGGCCAGCGCCCGGTCGGCCGCGCCGGGCCCGAAGGCCGCCTCCAGCACGGGAATGAGCTGGAGGATCGCGTTCGGGCCGATCCGGTGGGCGACGGCCGGGCCGCCCGTCAGCCGCTGGTCATGCGCGCTCATCGGCGGTCACTCCGCCGGACGGACGAGACGCTCCTCGGCCTCTTCCATCTGCTGCTTGCCGCCACCGCAGGCCATCGGCATGGCGAACTCGTCCTCGACCATCTGCTGCTTGCCGCCGCCACAGGCCATCGGAACGTGGAATTCGTCCACCTGCTGCTGCTTCTTGCCGCCGCAGCCGCAGTCCGACCCGTCGCCGTGCCCGCCGCAGCCGCCCGCGGCCGCCGTCAGGATCGGCGCCGCCTCGGCCTTGGCCGCATTGCGCTCTTCGGCACGGGCCTTGCCCTGCACGCGCAGCGCCTCGCGCCGCTCGGCGGCCTTGGCGGCGCGGTCGGCCGAGGCCTCCCAGTCCGCCATCTGGGCGTTGCCGATCTTGCGGGTCTCGTCGAAGTGGAAGTCCACCTTGTCCTTGGACTGCGGGCCCCAGTAGCCGGCCTTGCCGAGGTCGTAGAAGGTTCGCCCCACCCCGGCCTTCAGGAAGGCCTTGAGGCAGCCGAGCAGATAGCGCCGGCGGAAGCCCGTGCCGCGCCACGGATAGTGGAACAGCGCCTTCTTCATGTAGAACCGGCGGTAGTTGTTCATCACGCCGTCGAGCAGCTCGCCGCGGGTCAGGGCCTTCGGCTTCATGATCGGCGTCACGAAGTTGTATTTCGAATAGTCGAAGACCTCGACCTGATCGCGCAGCTCCTGGAAGAGCGGCGTGAAGGGCCAGGGCGTATACATCGACCAGTTGGCGAGGTCCGGCTGCCAGTCCCAGGCCATCCGGTAGGTTTCTTCCAGCGTCTCCTTGGTCTCGTTGTCGAGACCCACGATGAACTGGGCTTCGGTGAAGATGTCGGCTTCGCGCAGGAGGCGGATGGCCTCCTTGTTCTCGGCCACCGTCGTCTCCTTGTTGAAGACGTCGAGCTTCAGCTGCGCCGCGGCCTCGGTGCCGAGCGAGATGTGGACGAGACCCGCCTTGCGATAGAACTTCAGCAGCTCCTTGTCGCGCTTGACGTCGGTCACGCGGGTGTTGATGCCCCACTTCACCTTGTCGGGCAGGCCGCGGGCGATCATCTCCTCGCAGAATTCGATGAACTTCTTGCGGTTGATGGTCGGTTCCTCGTCGGCGAGGATGAAGAAGCCCACGCCGTGCTCGTTCACGAGCTTCTCGATCTCGTCCACGACCTTCTTCGGATCGCGCACGCGGTAATCGCGCCAGAACTTCCACTGCGAGCAGAAGGAGCAGGTGAAGGGGCAGCCGCGCGCCATGTTCGGGATGGCGACGCGCACGCCCAGCGGCTCGTAGATGTAGTTCTTCCAGTTGATGATGCCCCAGTCGGGATCGATGGAATCGACGTCCCGAATGGTGGGTGCGGCAGCGGTCGAGACGATCTCGTCGCCGTCGAGGAAGGCCAGACCCTTCACCTGACGGCGGGATTCGGCGAAATTGTCGGCCTCATAGGCCTTCACGAGGTTCACCAGAACCTCCTCGCCCTCGCCGCGCACGATCACGTCGATCCAGGGCGCCTCTTCCAGCACCTGCCGGAACATGAAGGTGGCGTGGATGCCGCCCAGCACGCGCAGCGCGTTCGGCACGACCTCCATCGCGACCTTCAGCGTCTCTTCGGCGACGTAGATCGAGGGGGTGATGGCGGTGGTGGCAACGATGTCGGGCTGAAGCTCCTTGAGCTTCTCGGCAAGTTTCTCGTGCGAGACGTAATCGGTCATCGCGTCAATGAAATGGTAGTCGGTGTAGCCGGCCTTCTTCAGCGCGCCACACAGGTAGGCGACCCAAGCCGGCGGCCAGCTGCCGGCGATCTCGGCGCCCCCGGAGTGATAGTTCGGGTGAACGAATACGATACGCATTGGTGGACTCCCGCTGTGTCCATTTCAGTTGACATACTTCTGTGGCGGGCAAATTGATGCATGTCAAAGCGACCATTCGACCCGCGCGGACGGGCCCACCCTTTCCCAAAGGCGGAGGAAATGCCCTGCGGCAGCAGGGCGCAGGGGTCACTCGTCCTTGTTCAGGAGGCCGAACTTGCGCAGCTTCACATAAAGCGACTGCCGCGACAGCGAGAGCATCTCGGCCGCGGCCACGCGGTTGTTCCGCGTCAGCTCGAGCGCCGTCTCGATGCACATTTTCTCAACGACATCAGTGGTTTCCGCCACGATATCCTTGAGGGTGGAATTGCCGACCAGCTCCATGACATTGCGGGCGGGCTCGTCGATCACGCCCGTGGCGGGCATGGGCCTGCGCATCGTGTCGGCCCGGCTCGTGTCCCGCACGACCAGGACGAGCAGCGGGCGTTCGCGGTCATCGAGCCAGGTGGCCGAGATCTCTGCGGCAATCTGCCCCGCAAAGTCGGTCGTGAGTCGGGTGGCATAGAGCCGCAGCTGTCCAGTGCGTCTGACACTGTCGATGAGCACGCGCAGGTCGACGCTGCCACGCGCCAGGAAATCGGCAAGCGAGCGGCCGCGAATGGCGGCGAGGCTCGACGAGTCGGTCATGTTGAGGAAGGCCTCGTTGGCGCCCCGGATCGTACCCTCGGCATCGGCGAAGACGATCCCGTCCACCCCCTCGTGATAGAGCCGGGCGAGGTTCTCGGACAGTTCGTCGCCCACGGGCTGCGTCGCATCGGCCGAGTCGATCTGGCACAGGAGCAGCCGCTCGCCCGCTGCGCGGAAGACGCGCGGCATCACGAGAAGCCGCTTCTGCGACCGCCGGGCCAGCACCTCCACCGGAGCCGCACTTTCGGTCGCCGCGAGATTGGTCATCGTCTCCATGAACTCGCCACGGCGACGGCCCTCGAACTCCTGCGCGATGGCCGCACCCAGCAGGTCCTGACGCACCCCGCCGAGCAACAGCCCGGCCGCGCTGTTGAGATCGACGATGCGCCCGGTGGACATCGAGACGAGCACCATCGGATCGCGCGAGACGTCGAGCACCACCCGGTAGCGGGTCTCCATCTCGCGCTGGGTCTCGTAGTCGCGCTCCATCGCAAGCTGCGCCGCGACCAGCTGCTGCTGCACCTCTGCGATGGGGCGCAGGTCGCGCCCGAGCATCAGGATCGAGCGGTCGGCCGGCAGGCGGTGCAGGATGTACCGGATCGGAAACTCGAAGCTGCGCGGATCGATGTGGTTCAGCTCGACCGCGACCGATCCGCGGCCCGGTTCCAGCCCTTCGCTGCGCAGGCGGAACTTGGCGACGCTCTCGGCGGTCAGCACCTCCTCGAGCGGGCGGCCCTCCCATTCCGAAAGCTGGCCGAAGCTCGGGTGGTGCGGATTGGCGATCACCGCCCGGACCACCCCTTCCTGCGAGACGAGCAGCGAGATGTCGGCCGCGGTCGCGATCAGGTCGCGCACGAGGTCCGGAGCGAGGGACGGGAGGCTCCCGCCGGCCAGCATGTCTCTTCCTTCTGAACTCAATGTCCCACCGATCGTCCCGGCCCTGCGGCCGCCCGCCTCAAGCGCGGCCCCGGCCGGGCCGCCGCCGGCTTCCGCCCAGCCCGCAGGCGTGCAGTGCCGTCTCTATGTCGTTCGTCACGATGTCCGCCTCCGGTATGGACGCCATTTCCGTCCCGTCGAGGAACAGCGCTCCTCCCATGGCGACCGGAATTCGGCCGCCGGTCATGTCCTTCAGCGTCTTCACCAGTTTGCGCCCGACTTCAAGCATCTCTGCATGGGCAAGGGAAATCATTATGGCGTCAAAGCGCCTTTTTCCGAAAAGTTCCCGAAGTTCGGCAGGTCCCGGGCTCATCCTCAGGCAGACGGAGACGCCGAGACGGCGCAGCTTGGCCACCGCCACCATGGCTCCCAGAGTGTGCTGCTCGCCCGGCGGCAGGAGGACGAGGACGGCGGGCCCGTCCCGCATCCCGCCCTCGTCCGCCGACCAGGAGGGGGCGATGTCGCGCAGGATCGCCTGCAGCCGCGCGGTGCCGATGGTCACTTCCGCGAAGGTGCATTCATCCTCGTGCCCCCCCTGCCCCAGCCGCCGCGCGACCTCGGGGATGTAGAGCTCGGCGAGCGCCACCCGGCTCACCCGGGCGCGGCGCAGCTCGGGCTTCAGCAGCTCGAAGGGGGCGCGGTCCGTCGAGCGGACGGCCACCAGAAGCCGTCGGACGAGATCCTCGCGAAGCGGCGCATGGGTGGCGCCATCCCGCGCGGTCAGCCGGGCGACCACCTCGGCCGCGAAGTGAGAGACGGCCACCGGGCCCTCGCCCGCGATCCCCGCCCTGTCTCTCTGCAAGCCATCGTGCATCACCAGCTCCGCCGGGCAGGCTTGGCCGCACCCGCGCCCAAGATCCGCGCATCCGGGGCCTCGCAGGGCCCGCAGAAGCGGCGCGAGGCAAGCCCGGGCATTCCTAGGGTGACTGTCATCCAAGGAGGAACGCATGTCAAAGAAAATTGACACCTCACACAACGGAGGCAGGCCATCCCCCGCTGGACTCACGTTTAATCCTTGGGTTTACGACAGATTGTCGCAGCTTCGGCGCGACGATCTGCGCCTTTGCCGCACTGTGCCCGCGCCGCAAAAGATGTAAGTCAGAATTGACACTTTCGGAATCGGAACGATAATCTCCCCCTAAAGGCAGCCCCTTTTGCGGGCCCTCCTCGGAAGGCGAACCTCAAGATGCAGCCCACGTCCCCCGCAGCGCCGCACCGGCGGCTCTACACCGAGGAACAGCGTGCGCGACGCGATGCGACGCGCTGGACCCTGGTGCAGGGCATCCTCGCGCCGCTCCAGTTCCTCGTCTTCGCGATCTCGCTGGGGCTCGTGCTGTGGTATCTCGCGACCGGCGAGGGCTATGCGGCCGCGACCGTCTCGATCCTGATCAAGACCTTCCTCCTCTACACGATCATGGTCACCGGCGCGATCTGGGAGAAGGTGGTGTTCGGCCAGTATCTCTTCGCCCCCGCCTTCTTCTGGGAGGATGTCTTCTCGTTCGGCGTCATCGCGCTGCACACCGCCTATCTCTGGGCGCTCTTCACGGGCCAGCCGCACGGGCTGCAGATGGGCATCGCGCTTGCAGCCTATGCGACCTACGTCATCAACGCCGGGCAGTTCCTGTGGAAGCTGCGGATGGCCCGCCTCGACATGGAGGCTGCGCAGTGAGCCTTGACCTTCCGCCCCCGCCCGCCCGCGGCTGCCGCTCGACCGAGGTCCTGAAGGAGCGCGGCCAGCGCGAGGTCTTCTGCGGGCTGACCGGCATCATCTGGCTGCACCGCAAGATGCAGGATGCCTTCTTCCTCGTCGTCGGCTCGCGCACCTGCGCCCATCTGCTGCAATCGGCGGCGGGGGTGATGATCTTCGCCGAGCCGCGCTTCGGCACGGCCGTGCTCGAGGAGAAGGATCTCGCGGGCCTCGCCGACGCCAATGCCGAGCTCGACCGCGAGGTGGAGCGTCTGCTCGCGCGGCGTCCCGACATCCGGCAGCTCTTCCTCGTGGGCTCCTGCCCCTCCGAAGTCATCAAGCTCGACCTGCACCGGGCGGCCGAGCGGCTCTCGGCGCATCACGGGCCGGCGGTGCGGGTCTACAACTTCACCGGCTCCGGGATCGAGACGACCTTCACCCAGGGCGAGGATGCCTGCCTCGCCTCCATCGTCCCGACGCTGCCCGCCACCGAGGCGCGCGAACTTCTGCTCGTGGGCGCCCTGCCCGACGTGGTCGAGGATCAGGCGGTCTCGCTTCTGACCCAGCTCGGGATCGGGCCGGTGCGCTGCCTGCCCGCCCATCACGCGGCCGAAGCCCCCGGCGTCGGACCGAACACGGTCTTCGCCCTCGTCCAGCCCTTCCTCGGCGAGACGCATGGCGCGCTGACCCGCCGCGGCGCGCGGCACATCGCCGCGCCCTTCCCCTTCGGCGAGGAGGGCACGACCCTCTGGCTCAAGGCCATCGCGGACGAGTTCGGCGTTCCGGCCGAAACCTTCGAGGCCGTCACCGCCGCCCCCCGCGCCCGGGCGCGCAAGGCCGTGGCCGCGGCCTCCGAGGGGCTGCGCGGCAAGTCGGTCTTCTTCCTGCCCGACAGCCAGCTCGAACCCTCGCTCGCCCGGTTCCTCACCCGCGAATGCGGCATGAGCGCCGTCGAGGTGGGCACCCCCTTCCTCCACCGCGGCATTCTGGGGCCCGATCTCGACCTCCTGGCCGAGGGGCCGGTCCTGTCGGAAGGTCAGGACGTCGAGCGCCAGCTCGACCGGGTGCGCGCGGCGCGGCCCGATCTCACGGTCTGCGGGCTGGGCCTTGCCAACCCGCTCGAGGCCGAGGGCTTCACCACCAAATGGGCGATCGAGCTCGTCTTCACGCCGGTGCATTTCTACGAACAGGCGGGCGACCTCGCCGGCCTCTTCTCGCGGCCGGTGCGGCGTCGGGCGATCCTGCGGCGCGAGGCTGCGGAATGACGCATCCCGCGACTCCCCGTTCTCCGCTATCCCCATCGCAAGAGGCGGCGGACCGCCCTGGGAACCGGACATGAAACTGACGCTGTGGACATATGAAGGGCCGCCCCATGTGGGTGCGATGCGCGTGGCGACCGGCATGACCGGGATGCACTATGTGCTCCACGCCCCGCAGGGCGACACCTATGCCGACCTGCTCTTCACCATGATCGAGCGCCGCGGCAAGCGGCCTCCGGTCAGCTACACGACCTTTCAGGCCCGCGATCTGGGGTCGGACACGGCCGAGCTGTTCCAGTCCGCCTGCCGCGACGCCTACGAGCGGTTCCAGCCGCAGGCGATCATGGTCGGCTCCTCCTGCACGGCCGAGCTGATCCAGGACGACACCGGGGGGCTCGCCGATGCGCTGTCCCTGCCCGTCCCGGTCGTCCATCTCGAGCTGCCCTCCTACCAGCGCAAGGAGAATTTCGGCGCGGACGAGAGCTTCCTGCAGATCTGCCGCAAGCTCGCCAAACCCATGGAGCGCACGGAGAAGGTCTCCTGCAACCTCCTCGGGCCGACGGCGCTGGGCTTCCGCCACCGCGACGACATCCTCGAGGTGACGCGGCTTCTGGAGGGGATGGGGATCGCGGTGAATGCGGTGGCGCCGATGGGCGCGAGCCCGGCCGACATCGCCCGGCTGGGGGCTGCGCATTTCAACGTGCTGCTCTATCCGGAAACCGGCGAATCCGCCGCCCGCTGGGCCGAGAAGACGCTGAAGCAGCCCTATACCAGGACCGTGCCCATCGGGGTCGGCGCCACGCGCGACTTCGTGGCCGAAGTGGCGGCGCTCGCGGGCGTCGCGCCCGTGGCAGATGACAGCCGCCTGCGCCAGCCCTGGTGGTCGGCCTCGGTCGATTCCACCTACCTCACCGGCAAGCGCGTGTTCCTGTTCGGCGACGCGACCCATGTGATCGCAGCGGCCCGCGTCGCGCGGGACGAGATGGGCTTCGAGGTGGTGGGCATGGGCTGCTACAATCGCGAATTCGCCCGCCCCATGCGCGCGGCAGCCAAGGGCTACGGGCTCGAGGCGCTCGTCACCGACGATTATCTCGAGGTCGAGGAGGCGATCCAGGCGCTGGCGCCCGAGCTGATCCTCGGCACCCAGATGGAGCGCCACATCGCCAAGCGGCTCGGCATCCCCTGCGCGGTGATCTCGGCCCCGGTCCATGTGCAGGACTTCCCGGCCCGCTACTCGCCCCAGATGGGTTTCGAGGGGGCGAACGTCCTCTTCGACACCTGGATCCATCCGCTGACCATGGGTCTCGAGGAGCATCTCCTGACCATGTTCCGCGAGGATTTCGAGTTCCATGACGAGGCCGGGCCCTCGCACCACGGCGGCAAGGCGGTTCCCGCCTCGGCGCCCCGCGCCGACGAGGCCGCGGAAGCGCTGCCGGCGACGGGCGCCGAGACGGCCGAGGGGGGGTCGATCCCCCCCGAGGCCGTGCCCCCGGCCGCGGCCGCCGAGGCGCCCGCGGGCGAGATCGTCTGGCTGACGGATGCCGAACGCGAGCTGAAGAAGATCCCCTTCTTCGTGCGCGGCAAGGCGCGGCGGAACACCGAGAAGTTTGCGGCTGAGAAGGGCCTCACCCGGATCAGCATCGAGACCCTGTACGAGGCGAAAGCTCATTATGCACGGTGAAGTCTCAGGTCCTGCCGGCACCCCCGGCTACAGCATCGCCATCGTCACGCTCGACGCCCATGCGGCAGGGCCCGCGGCCCGCATCGCGCCGCGCCTGCGGCAGGACTTCCCGGGCCTGACGCTCTCGATCCATGCCGCCGCCGAATGGGCCGAGAAGCCCGAGGCGCTCGCCGCCGCGCGCGAGGCCATCGGCCGGGCCGACATCGTCATCGCGAACCTGCTCTTCATCGAGGAGCATATCAACGCCGTCCTGCCCGACCTGCAGGCCGCGCGCGAGCGGTGCGACGCCTTCGTGGGCATGATCGCCGACCCCGCCATCGTGAAGCTCACGAAGATGGGCGATCTCGACATGCAGAAGCCCGCCTCGGGGCCCATGGCGCTTCTGAAGAAGCTGCGCGGCGCCTCGAAGGAGCAGGGCAACAGCGGCGAAAGCCAGATGCGGATGCTCCGCACCATCCCGAAGATGCTGAAGTTCGTGCCCGGCAAGGCGCAGGATCTGCGCGCCTGGTTCCTGTCCATGCAATACTGGCTGGGCGGCTCGGACGACAACCTCGAGCAGATGGTCCGCTATCTCGTCTCGCGCTATTCGGCGAACCGGGCCTGGCACAAGGTCCATGCCAAGGCGCCGATCGAATATCCCGAGGTGGGCCTCTACCATCCCCGCCTGCCCGACCGCATCACCACCGACCCGAACGACCTGCCCCGCCCCGCGGGCGCGAAGGTCACGGTGGGGCTCCTGATGCTGCGCTCCTACATCCTCGCCTCCGACACCGCCCATTACGACGCGGTGATCGAGGCCTTCGAGCAGAAGGGCATCGCCGTCCTTCCCGCCTTCGCGGGCGGCCTCGACGGACGCCCGGCGATCGACGCCTATTTCCACGACAAGCTGGGCACCACCATCGATGCGATGGTCTCGCTCACCGGCTTCAGCCTCGTGGGCGGCCCCGCCTATAACGACAGCCACGCGGCCATCGAGGCGCTGAAGGGCCTCGACGTGCCCTATATCGCGGCCCATCCGCTCGAGTTCCAGACGCTCGGCCAGTGGGCGCAGGCGGGCGGCGGGCTCGGCCCGGTCGAGACGACGATGCTCGTGGCCCTGCCCGAGATCGACGGCGCGACCAACCCCACCGTCTTCGCCGGCCGGCACGATCTCTCGGGCTGCACCGGCTGCCCCGGCGGCTGCAAGGCCACGCCGCAGGCGGCCGAGTGCCGCGCCATGTCGCCCTGCCACGAGCGGATCCAGGTTCTCGCCGAGAAGACGCTCCGCCTTGCGCTGCTGCGCCGCTCGAAGATCGCCGAGCGTCGGGTGGGGGTCGTGCTCTACGGCTTCCCGCCGAACGCGGGCGCCGTCGGCACCGCGGCCTATCTCGCCGTCTTCGAAAGCCTCTTCAACGTGCTGAACGCCATGAAGCGCGAGGGCTACCGGCTCGAGGTGCCCGAGAGCGTGCAGGCGCTGCGCGACGCGGTGCTCGGCGGCACAGCCAGCCAGTATGGCCAGCCCGCCAATATCGCGGCCCATGTTCCGGCCGAGAAGATCGTCTCGGGCACGCCCTGGCTTGCCGACATCGAGAAGGCCTGGGGCGCCGCCCCCGGCCGCATCCAGTCGGACGGGCGCGGCGTCTATATCCTCGGTCAGCAGTTCGGCAATGTCTTCGTGGGCATCCAGCCGGTGTTCGGCTACGAGGGCGACCCGATGCGGCTGCTGTTCGAGAAGGGCTTCGCGCCGACCCATGCCTTCAGCGTCTTCTACCGCTGGCTGCGCGAGGATTTCGGCGCCGATGTGCTGCTGCATTTCGGCATGCACGGGGCGCTCGAATTCATGCCCGGCAAGCAGGCCGGCATGTCCGGCGCCTGCTGGCCCGACCGGCTGATCGGCGCCCTGCCGAACGTCTATCTCTATGCGGCGAACAACCCCTCCGAGGCCTCGCTCGCCAAGCGCCGCTCGAACGCGATCACGGTGACGCACCTGACCCCGCCGCTGGCCAAGGCCGGCCTCTACCGCGGGCTGCAGGATCTCAAGGACAGCCTCACCCGCTACCGCCAGCTCGCCCCCGACGCGCCCGAGCGCGAGGAGCTCTCGCTCCTGATCGGAGAGCAGGCGAAAGCCGTGAACCTCGACATGGTCGATGTGGACACGATGTGGCTGAAGCTTCTCGAGACCGAGGGCTCGCTCATCACCGACGGGCTGCATGTCGTGGGCCGGCCCATGACCGAGGCGCAGATCGCAGACAACATCGCCCTCATGCCTGAGATGTCGGCCGAGCGGCGGGCCGAGGTCGAGGCGCTGCTGCGGCAGGAGACCGAGATCGCGGGCCTGCTGCGCGCGCTCGGCGGCCATTACATGGAGCCGGTGCCGGGGGGCGATCTGATCCGCGCGCCCGAGATCCTGCCCACGGGCCGCAACATCCATGCCTTCGACCCGTTCCGGATGCCCACCGCCTATGCGATCCAGGACGGGGCGGCGCAGGCGCAGCGGCTGCTCGATGCGCATCCGAAACTGCCCGAAACGGTCGCGCTGGTGCTCTGGGGGTCGGACAACATCAAGTCCGACGGCGGGCCCATCGCGCAGGCTCTGGCGCTGATGGGGGCCCGGCCCCGCTTCGACCATTACGGCCGTCTCGCGGGCGCCGACCTCATCCCGCTGTCGGACCTCGGCCGTCCGCGGATCGACGTCATCATGACGCTCTCGGGCATCTTCCGCGACCTCCTGCCCTTGCAGACCCGGATGCTGGCCGAGGCCGCCTGGAAGGCTGCCAATGCCGAGGGCGAGCCGCTCGCGCAGAACTTCATCCGCGCCCATGCCCTGGCCTATGCAGAGGAGATGGGAGTGGACATGGAGACCGCCTCGCTGCGGGTCTTCTCGAATGCCGAAGGCGCCTACGGCTCGAACGTGAACGTGCTCGTGGGCTCCTCGGCCTTCGGCGAGGAGGACGAGCTGGCCGACGCCTACGAGGCGCGCAAGAGCTTCGCCTACGGTCGCTCGGGCAAGCCCGTGCAGAATGCGGCGCTTCTCCAGAAGTCGCTGAAGACGGTGGATGTGGCCTACCAGAACCTCGAATCCGTCGAGCTGGGCGTGACGACGGTCGACCACTACTTCGACACGCTGGGCGGCATCGCGCGCGCGGTGAAGCGGGCGCGGGGCGAGGAAGCCTCGGTCTATATCGGCGACCAGACCCGCGGCGGCGGCACCGTCCGCACGCTGAAGGACCAGATCGCGCTCGAGACCCGCGCGCGCAGCCTGAACCCGAAATATTACGAGGGGCTGCTGAAGCACGGGGCCGAGGGCGTGCGCCAGATCGAGGCGCAGGTGACCAACACGCTCGGCTGGTCGGCCACGACCCAGCAGGTCGAGCCCTGGGTCTACCAGCGCCTGAGCGAGACCTTCGTGCTGGACGAGGCCATGCGCCGCCGTCTGGCCGAACTGAACCCGGAGGCGAGCGTCCGCATGGCCGAGCGTCTTCTGGAAGCAAGTGCCCGTAACTATTGGCAGCCCGACGCGGAGACTTTGGCCGCGTTGCAGGGGGCTGCGGACGAGTTGGAAGACCGTCTCGAGGGGATTGCCGCCGAGTGAAGCGGACGGGACGGCAAGCCCTGCGGGACGCAGGGATGGCTTTAGCAATGGGGGGCCTCCGATGAGCCCGAAAGACTTGACGATACCGACCGGAGCGGATGGCGAGGGCTCGGTCCAGGTGCATCTGGACGAGGCCGACAAGATCACCGGCGCCAAGGTCTTCGCGGTCTACGGCAAGGGCGGGATCGGCAAGTCGACGACCTCGTCGAACCTGTCGGCCGCCTTCTCGATCCTCGGCAAGAGGGTGCTGCAGATCGGCTGCGATCCGAAGCACGATTCCACCTTCACCCTGACGGGCAGCCTCGTGCCCACGGTGATCGACGTTCTGAAGGAGGTGGATTTCCACCCCGAGGAGCTGCGCCCCGAGGATTTCGTGTTCGAAGGCTTCAACGGCGTGATGTGCGTCGAGGCGGGCGGCCCGCCCGCGGGCACCGGCTGCGGCGGCTATGTCGTGGGCCAGACGGTGAAGCTTCTGAAGCAGCACCACCTGCTCGACGACACCGACGTGGTGATCTTCGACGTGCTGGGCGACGTGGTCTGCGGCGGTTTCGCGGCGCCGCTCCAGCATGCCGATCAGGCGGTGGTGGTGACGGCGAACGACTTCGACTCGATCTATGCCATGAACCGGATCATCGCCGCGGTTCAGGCCAAGTCGAAGAACTACAAGGTGCGGCTCGCGGGCTGCGTCGCGAACCGCTCGCGGGCGACCGACGAGGTGGACCGCTTCTGCGCGACCTCGAACTTCCGCCGCCTCGCCCACATGCCGGACCTCGATGCGATCCGTCGCTCGCGGCTGAAGAAGAAGACCTTGTTCGAGATGGACGAGGATCAGGACGTGCTGGCCGCCCGGGCCGAATACATCCGGCTTGCGGAAAGCCTCTGGCGCGGCCTCGACCCGATCGATCCGCATTCGCTGCCGGATCGCGAGATTTTCGAGTTGCTGGGTTTCGATTGAGCCTGCCCCTGCCGGATCCGCTCCGGTGTTCAAGGAAGAACCCATGAACGACTATTCGACCACCCGCGACCGGGTCGAGCACTATTTCGACCGCACCGCGACCCACACCTGGGAGCGGCTCACCTCCTCGGCGCCCGTCAGCCGCATCCGGCAGACGGTGCGCGAGGGGCGCGACACGATGCGGGCGAAGATGCTCTGGCGGCTGCCGAAGGACCTCACGGGCCTGCGCGTGCTCGACGCGGGCTGCGGCGCGGGCCAGATGACGGCCGAGCTGGCGGCGCGCGGCGCGCAGGTGACGGCGGTGGACATCTCGCCGCAGCTCGTCGAGATCGCGCGAAAGCGCCTGCCGCCCGAGCATCTGGACCGCGTGACCTTCGCCTCGGGCGACATGCTGGCCGATGATCTCGGCCGCTTCGACTATGTCGTCGCGATGGACAGCCTGATCTACTACACCGACGCCGACATCGCGGCGGCGCTCGACAGGCTCGGCGCCAGAACGCGGCATTCGGTCGTCTTTACCGTGGCCCCGCGAACGCCTTTCCTGATGGCGTTCTGGACGATGGGGAAGCTCTTTCCGCGGTCCGACCGCTCGCCGGTCATGATCCCGCACCCGTTCCAGCCTCTGAACGAGGCGACGGGGGGCAGGCTTGTGAAGGTCGGGCGGGTGTCGCGGGGCTTCTACATCTCCGAGTGTCTGGAGTTCCGGCCGTGATCCTGGGGCGGAAACAGCTGAAGAAACTGACGATCGGTGCGCTTCCCTTCGCGGATGCGGCCTCTGAAGGGCTGCCGCTGGGGCAACTGCTGCGCCTGTCGCTGTTCCAGGTCTCGGTCGGCATGTGCTCGGTGCTGCTCCTGGGCACGCTCAACCGCGTGATGATCGTCGAGCTCGCGGTGCCCGCCACGGTGGTGGCCCTGATGATCGCGCTGCCGGTCCTGTCGGCCCCGTTCCGCGCCCTCATCGGCCACCGGAGCGACAATCACCGCTCGGCGCTGGGCTGGAAGCGTATCCCCTACCTCTGGTTCGGCTCGCTCTGGCAGATGGGGGGCCTCGCCATCATGCCCTTCGCGCTGATCGTGCTGTCGGGCGATCAGATCCACGGCCCCGACTGGGCCGGCGAGGTGCTGGCGGCGCTGGCCTTCCTGATGGCGGGCCTCGGCATGCACATGACGCAGACGGCGGGCCTCGCCCTCGCCTCGGACCGCGCCACGGAAGAGACGCGGCCGCGGGTGGTGGCGCTGCTCTACGTCATGTTCCTCGTGGGCATGGGGATCTCGTCGCTGATCGTGGGCTGGCTCCTGTCGGACTTCTCCGAGCTGCGGCTGATCCGCGTCGTGCAGGGCTGCGCCTTCATGACCATGGTCCTGAACATCGTCGCGCTCTGGAAGCAGGAACATGTGCGGCCGATGTCGAAGGAGGAGCGCGCAGCACCCCGGCCGCGCCTCCGCGACGCCTGGGCCGAACTCAATGCCGACGGCACCACCTTCAGGCTCCTGCTGGCGGTGGCCTTCGGCACGCTCGCCTTCAACATGCAGGACGTGCTGCTCGAGCCTTACGGCGGCGAGATCATCGGCCTGCCGGTGTCTGCCACGACGCTCCTGACGGCCATGTGGTCGGTGGGCGCGCTCGCGGGCTTCGGACTGGCCGCGCGCTGGCTGGCGCGCGGTCTCGACCCCGCCCGCATGGCGGGACGGGGGATCCTGATCGGCCTTGCCGCCTTCCTGCTCGTGCTCTTCGCCTGGCCCGCCGCGTCGAAGGCGATGTTCTTCGCCGGTGCGGGCCTGATCGGGATGGGCGGCGGGCTCTTCTCCGTCGCCACCCTCACGATGGCGATGGCCGTCCCTGTGGCGGGTCTGGCCGGCCGCGGCCTCGCGCTCGGCGCCTGGGGGGCTGCGCAAGCCACGGCCGCGGGCCTCGCCATCCTCATGGGCGGCGCGCTGCGCGACGTCATCGGCCACTGGGCCAAGGCGGGGCATCTCGGTGCCGCGCTGCAGGACGCGGCCATCGGCTACAGCTCCGTGTACCTCCTCGAGATCGGGCTGCTGTTCGCCACACTGATCGTGCTGGGGCCTCTGGTCCGAACCACGATCCTCTCATCTGAACGACCGGCCGGCGGGACCCGCGTGGGACTCGCCGACTTCCCCACCTGACACCGGAGGACCCCTTAAATGGTTGGTGTGACTGCTTTTGGAAACTTCGATCTGGCGTCGCTGGCGATCTATAGCTTCTGGATCTTCCTCGCGGGCCTGATCTACTACCTCCAGACCGAGAACATGCGCGAGGGCTATCCGCTGGAGAACGAGGACGGCACCCCGGCCGCGAACCAGGGCCCGTTCCCGCTGCCGAAGCCCAAGACCTTCATCCTGCCCCACGGCCGCGGCACGCTGACCGTGCCCGGCCCGGAAAGCGAAGACCGCCCGATCGCGCTCGCGCGGACGGCCGTCTCGGAAGGCTTCCCGCATGCCCCCACGGGCGACCCGATGAAGGACGGCGTCGGCCCGGCCTCGTGGGTTGCGCGCCGTGACCTGCCCGAACTCGACGGGCACGGCCACAACAAGATCAAGCCGATGAAGGCCGCTGCCGGCTTTTACGTCTCGGCCGGCAAGAACCCGATCGGCCTGCCCGTCCGCGGCTGCGATCTCGAGATCGCCGGCAAGGTCGTGGACATCTGGGTCGACATCCCCGAGCAGATGGCCCGCTTCCTCGAAGTCGAACTCAAGGACGGCTCGACCCGCCTCCTGCCGATGCAGATGGTCAAGGTCCAGTCGAACCGCGTCCATGTGAACGCGCTTTCGTCCGACCTGTTCGCGGGCATCCCGACGATCAAGTCCCCGACCGAGGTCACGCTCCTCGAAGAGGACAAGATCTGCGGCTACGTCGCGGGCGGCCTGATGTATGCCGCGCCGAAGCGCAAGTCGGTCGTGGCGGCGATGCTGGCCGAATACGCCTGATCCCGCATGGCGCGGCCCCCCGGGGGCCGCGCCGCATCCTTCCCGGACCCGATCCGGATCAGATCCCTCACCCACCCGGATCCGATCCGCATCCGATCCGCCGCAGACGCACCCGAGGAGACACCCATGGACCATGACGATTTCAAGTTCGAACCGATCCCTGGCCTCCCCGAGCGTCCGCCGCAGGGCGAGACGCTGCTCTGGCAGGGCCGCCCGGCCGCCTTCGCGCTGGCGCGCGAGGCCTACAAGGTCAACTGGATCGCGGGCTATTTCGCCCTGACCGCCCTCTGGCGCGCCTCGACCGGCTGGGCCGACGGCGGCCTGCCGATGGCGGTGGCCTACGGGCTGCCCTATCTCGGGCTCGGCGCCGTGACCTATCTCCTCCTCCTCCTCGGCGCCTACTGGCAGGCCCGGGCCACGATCTATTCGATCACCACCGCGCGCGTGATCCTGCGCATCGGGGCCGCGCTGTCGGTCACGCTGAACCTGCCCTTCAAGCAGCTGGAAAGCGCCGCGCTCGACCTGCGCAAGTCCGGCACCGGCACCATCGCCATGCGGATGAAGGCGCCCAACCGGATCTCGAAGCTGGTCTGCTGGCCGCACATCCGCCCGTGGAAATGGCGCGGCGAGCCGGCGATGCGCTGCGTGCCCGACGCCGAGCGCGTCGCCCGCCTCCTGTCGGATGCGGCCGAGGCGCGGCTCTCGGTGCCCACCATCGCCCGCGCGGGCGAGCAGGCCCCGGTGCCGCCCCACGCCGTGCCCGCCGCCTGAGCCGACCCGGCCCTCCGATCCACGTCCGGCCGCTGCCCTCGCGGGGCAGCCCCGGCAAGACCCCGCAGGACATGCCATGATGAGCGCACAGAACTCCCGCCAGCCCCGGAGCGACAAGGACAAGGAGCTGATCCCGCCCTTCCTGCTCAAGGCGATGTTCGCCCTGGCGCTGGGATCGGTCCTGATGGTGAGCTGGGCGGTCTGGACCGGCCGCGAGCCCACCGGCCAGCCCGCCCCCGCCCCCGTGGTGGCCGAGCGCCAGCTCGTCCTGCAGGGGCTGGGCGAGCAGGCCGTGGCCGTCCGCACGCCCGAAGGCGAGACCCTCTTCGAAGCCGAGAATGGCGGCTTCGTCACCGTGATCCAGATCGGCCTGAAGCGCGCCCGCACCGTGCACAGGATCGAAGGCAACCCCCCCGTGCGGTTGGTGAAGTACGAGAACGGCAGACTTTCCCTGCAGGATGACGCAACCGGCTGGAGCGCCGAGCTCCAGGCATTCGGACCCGACAACAAGGCCGCCTTCGAGCGGATGCTGTCCGAATGACGCCAAGAGAAGGGAACCCCCATGGGTCTGTTCACGAAACAAGCGGAAGAGGTGCCCTGCACCGTTGAAGTGAGTCACCAGTTCGAGTCTCTCCACGCGCATGTGCGCTTCGACAACGGGGCCATCGTCCATCCGGGCGATGAGGTCCTGGTTCACGGCGCGCCGGTTCTGGCGGCCTTCGGCGAGGTGGTGGTCGAGGAACGCACCGCCACCATCACGCGCGCCTCGGGCCTCGAGCGGCTCTGGACGCGCCTCACGGGCGATTTCGGCGCGATGGAACTGTGCGAATTCTCCTTCTCCGAGCAGGTGACGCTGTGAACGCGCCGGCCGGAGGGCTCTCCCCCGCGCTCACGCCGGAAGCGGTTGCCGACACGACGGCGATGGCGACCGAGACCCACATCCTCAACCCGCGCTTCTACACCACCGATTTCGACGAGCTGGACCGCATCGACGTGACGGCCGTCCGCAAGGACTGGGACGCGCTGATCGCCGAGATGAAGGCGGATCCGAACAAGGCGCATTTCAAGAAGACCGAGGACTGGGACCGGATCGACTGGGAGGGGATGGACCCTGCCCTGCGCGTCGAATTCATCGACTTCCTCGTCTCGTCCTGCACCGCCGAATTCTCGGGCTGCGTGCTCTACAAGGAGATGAAGCGCCGCGGCTCGAACCCCGACATCTGCGAGCTCTTCAACTACATGGCCCGCGACGAGGCCCGGCACGCGGGCTTCATCAACGACGCGCTGCGCGAGGCGGGCGTGGCCGTGAACCTCGGCTTCCTGACCAAGGCCAAGAAATACACCTATTTCCGGCCGAAGTTCATCTATTACGCCACCTACCTCAGCGAGAAGATCGGCTACGCGCGCTACATCACGATCTACCGCCATCTCGAGGCCAACCCCGAGCACCGGTTCCACCCGATCTTCAAGTGGTTCAAGGAGTGGTGCAACGACGAGTTCCGCCACGGCGAGGCCTTCGCGCTGCTGATGAAGACCGATCCGAAGCTCACGGACACGACCGTCAACCGGCTCTGGATCCGCTTCTTCCTGACGGCGGTCTATTCGACCATGTGGGTGCGCGACCATGCCCGGCCCGAGTTCCACAAGGCGCTCGGCGTGGACATCGACTGGTACGATCAGGAGGTCTACCGCAAGACCTCCGAGATCGCGCGCCAGATCTTCCCGGTCGAGCTCGACATCGACCATCCGCGCTGGAAGCCGGCGCTCCGCCGCATGAACGAGGCCTTCCTGCGCATCGACCGCGGCACCCGCCGCGGCGGGATCGCGGGGCGGCTCGAGAAGGCTCTGGGCGGCGCGCAGGCGCTGGCCGCCTTCGCGTCCCTCTACACGATCCCGGTCAGGACTCACAGCCTGCCCGAGAACGTCCGACTGGAGCCGAGCTATTGACTGTTGACGATCACCGGAAGCGGGCCGTGCCCGCTTCCTCCACCGAGCCGAGGGACCGCCGATGCTGACGAGTCCCTGGGTCGTGGCCCTGTCGGCCATCTTCGTCTGGTGGTTCTCCACCGGCATCCTGCTCTGGCGGGTGCGCCATGCCGACAACCGCGGCCCCGAGGCGCATCTGACCTCGGTGATCCTGGGCCTGCCGATGCTCTTCGCGGGGGCCTGGGGCTATGTCCACACGCTCCACGACGAGACGGTGGGCGGGGTCTATGTGGCGTTCCTCTCGGCGCTCGGCGTCTGGGGCTGGATCGAGCTTTCCTTCCTGTCGGGCGTCATCACCGGCCCGAACACCGACCCCTGCCCGCTCCATGCGCGGGCCCCCGAGCGGTTCCTGCGGGCGGTGGGCACGGTCCTGTGGCACGAGATCGTGCTCCTCACCGTGCTCATAGCCATGGCGGTCCATGGGGCCGACGCTCCGAACCGCTTCGGGCTCTGGACCTTCCTCGTCCTCTTCGTGGCCCGGGTCTCGGCCAAGCTGAACCTCTATCTCGGCGTGCCCTACATCAATGTCGAGTTCCTGCCCTCGACCCTCGCGCATCTGTCGAGCTACTTCCGCCACACGCGGATGAACCGCTTCTTCCCGCTGTCGGTCACGCTCCTGACCTTCGCGACCGGCTGCTGGATCGAGCGCGCGCTCTCGGCCGGCGGGGCGAACCATCGCGAGGTGGGCTTCTGGCTCCTGGCCGCGCTGACCGCGCTCGCCGTGCTCGAGCACTGGTTCATGGTGGTGAACCTGCAGGACAGGAAACTCTGGAAATGGATGATGCCCGAGCGGCGGCGGCCGGCCCATGCGGCCCGCGTGCCGCCCTCACACCTGCCGGACACCGTCCGGCGCGGCGAGGCCAAGCTGCTCAAGGAGAAGGCGGGAAGGCTCTAGTCACATCGCGGTGAGGCCCGGCCAGGGGCTCGTTCTGCGGCAATCCGTCATATAATTTGCTCCGTATCCGAGCAGCATAGTCCGCTGCGTCCGAACAGCCCGGCAGGAAGTCCATGTCAGCCACCTCGCATCCTCAAAGCGCGCCTTCGATCTGCGAGATCGGCCCGTCCAGCCGCACCCGGGCTTCCGGCCCGTCCCCCGTTTCGCCGCCCGCGCGGCCGTTGCGGATCCCGGATCCAGATGTCATGCATGATCCAGAACGCACGGCCCGCAGTAGTGATTGTGTGCCGGCGGCACCTAAATCTTCACAACCATCTACCCATACAGGGAGGATACCCATGAAGTTCCAAGTCAAGGCTCTCGCCGCCATCGCTGCCTTCGCGGCACTGCCGGCGCTCGCGCAGGAAGGCGACCCGGAAGCCGGGGCCAAGGCCTTCAACCAGTGCCAGACCTGCCACGTCATCGTGGACGATGCCGGCACCACCATCGCCGGCCGCAACGCCAAGACCGGCCCGAACCTCTACGGCGTCGTGGGCCGCACCGCGGGCACGCAGGCCGACTTCAAGGGCTACGGCGACGGCATGAAGGAAGCCGGCGCGAAAGGGCTCGCCTGGGATGAAGAGCATTTCGTTCAGTATGTTCAGGATCCGACCAAGTTCCTGAAGGACTATACCGGTGACGCGAAAGCCAAGGGCAAGATGACCTTCAAGCTGAAGAAGGAAGAGGACGCCCACAACATCTGGGCCTACCTCCAGCAAGTCGCCGTCCGGCCCTGAGCCCGGACCAAAACGCATGCGAAGGCCGGCAGAGCGATCTGCCGGCCTTTCGCAATCCAGCCGCGAGAAAACCCGCGGAGAAGGCCGGGACGGCGTCGGGACCGGCCGGCGGAGATATTACTCGGGAACGAGCGAGGCGGGCGCACGCGCGCCCAAGGCCTCCGGCCCAGCGCGGACCTCTGGCGGAAGCAGGACAATTGCCCCTCCCATGCCTCTGCGAGGGCCCGGGCCCGCGTGGCGGAGGGCAGTGGCGGTGCGGGCGAGAGGAGCGACGGCCGGAGGCGGCGGATCGCTCTTCCCTCAGACCGAAACCGCCTGCTTCAGCCGGTCGCGCCCGAGCTCGCCTTTGGTGCCCGACAGGTCCACCGCGCCGCGCTTGAGGACGTAGAACCGGTCCGCAAGGTCATAGGCGAAGTCGAAATACTGCTCGACGAGGACGATGGCCATGTCGCCCTTCTCCCTCAGATAGGAGATCACGCGGCCGATCTGCTGGATGATGTTGGGCTGGATCCCCTCGGTCGGCTCGTCGAGAAGGAGGAGCTTCGGCCGCATGATCAGGGCCCGCGCGATGGCGAGCTGCTGCTGCTGGCCGCCGGAGAGATCGCCGCCGCGGCGGTGGGCCATGTCCTTCAGGACCGGGAAGAGGGTATAGATCTCCTCCGGGATCCGGTGCTCGGCGCGGGGAAGGACCGCGAAGCCCGTCTCGAGATTCTCGGTCACCGTCAGGAGCGGAAAGATCATCCTCCCCTGCGGCACGAAGCCGAGGCCCCGCCGCGCCATGGCCTGCGGCGGCAGCACCGGCAGCTCTGCGCCGCCCAAGAGGAGCCGCCCGCCCGAGCGGGGATGCGTGCCGGCGATCGCCTTCAGGAGCGAGGTCTTGCCCACCCCGTTCGTGCCCATGATGCAGGTCACCTCGCCCGCGCGCGCCTCCATGTCGATCCCGTGCAGGATCTGGCTGCCGCCGTAATGCAGGGTCAGCGCTTCGGTCTTCAGCATCATCCGCGTCCCAGATAGACTTCGATCACCGAGGGATTGCGCGTCACATGGTCGAGGCTGCCCTCGGCCAGCACCGCCCCCTCATGCAGCACCGTCACCTTGCAATCGAGGCGGCGGACGAACTCCATGTCATGCTCGACCACCACCACCGCGCGCGTCTTCGCCATCTCGACGAGAAGCGCGGTGGTATGTTCGCGCTCGGCCAGCGTCATCCCGGCCGCGGGCTCGTCCACGAGGAGGAGCCGCGGCTCCTGCGCGAGCAGCATCCCGATCTCGAGCCACTGCTTCTGCCCGTGGCTGAGCTCGCCCGACTTCCGCGCGAGATGCTGGCCGAGGCCCACCTCCTCGGCCAGCGCCTGCACGCGCGCGGCATCGGGCTGCGAGGGGCGGAAGAAGAGGACGGCGAAGGGCGAGCGTGGCTTCTTCAGCGCCATCATGAGATTGTCGAAGACCGTCTGGTCCTCGAACACCGTCGGGCGCTGGAACTTGCGCCCGATGCCCGCCTGCGCGATCTGCGCCTCGGAGAGCTTCAAGAGCGAGATCGAGCGGTCGCCGAAGGTGACGGACCCCTGGTCGGGCCGGGTCTTGCCGGTCACGATATCCATGAAGGTGGTCTTGCCCGCGCCGTTGGGCCCGATGATGGCCCGCAGCTCGCGCGCGCCGATGTTGAAGGAGAGGTTGTTGATCGCGCGGAAGCCGTCGAAGGTGACGGAGACGCCCGAGACCTCGAGGAGCGCGCTCATTCGGTGGCCTCCCTCTCCTGCAGCGCGCCCGCATCGGGGCCGAGCGGTGCGCCGCGCCGGTTCGGAGCACGCAGGCCCTGCGCCCAGTCGACGAGCCCGCCGATCCCCTGCGGCGCGAAGAGCGTGACGAGGACGAAGGCCAGCCCCAGCAGGATCTGCCACCAGTCGACCCACTGGATCGTGGCGAAGCCGAGGGACAGATCGGGCGCGCGCCCTCCGGTGAACCAGGTCGAGAGAAGCGAGACGAAGGCCGCGCCGATCACCGCCCCGTAGAGGCGCCCGCGGCCGCCGATCGCCACCCAGACGGCGAGATAGATCGAGGCGATGGGGGCGAGTTCGGCCGGGTTGATGATGCCCGCCTGCGGGTAGTAGAGCGCCCCCGCGATGGCCGCGATCACTGCGGTCAGGGTGAAGATGTAGAGCTTGTAGCCCTCGACCGAGTAGCCGAGGAAGCGCACCCGCTGCTCGTCGTCGCGGATGGCACGCAGGACGGAGCCGAACTTGCCCGAGACGATCCAGGCCGCGAGGAGGTATCCGAGGCCCAGCGCGCCGGCCGAGGCCCAGAAGAACCAGACCGAGAGCCGGTCCTGCGAGACCTGACCGAGGCCGGGAATGTTCTGGAGACCCGAGAGCCCGTTGTTGCCGCGCAGGCCCGCGTCGTTCTGGAAGAGATGCAGCGCCAGGGCGAGCGTCATGGCCTGGGTGAGGATCGAGAGATAGACCCCCGTGACCCGGCTGCGGAAGGCGAGCCAGCCGAAGACGAGGGCCAGAAGGCCCGGCACGAGCACCACAAGCGCGAGCTGCAGCGGCAGGCTGTGGGCGAAGGCCCAGACGGCGGGCAACTCCGCCCCGCCCACGACGCCGAAGATCTGGCTCGCCACCCCGTCCGAGATCTCCTGCGGCGTGGCGGGTAACGGCGCGTTGGCCTGGGCCTGCACCACGATGTCCTCGGTGCGGGCATACATGAGCCACATGCCGATCATGTAGCCGCCGAGTGCGAAGAAGGCCATGTGGCCGAGGCTGAGGATGCCCGCATAGCCCCAGACGAGATCCATCGCGAGGGCGACGAGGCAGAGGCAGAGCGTCTTGCCCAGCGTCTTGACGAAGGAGGTGGAGAGGAAAGCCGTGCCGTAGGCGTGGGAGGCAAGCGTCACCACGAGGGTGAAGAGCGCGAGAAGGGCGAGGAAGATCAGCACCGAGGGGGTGCGGGTGAGGAAGCCCTGTCTCATGGAAGGCGCGCTCCGGCTGGCGGCAGGAAGCGGGGGGCCAGCCCCCCGCGCCCCCCGGGATATTTCTGCCAGAATGAAGGGGGAAGGAGGGGGTCATATCAGCCCGTCCAGCGCGGCGGTGGCGATGCTCGCCTGTTCGGCATCGTCGAAGGGGAAGATGTCGGTGCCCACCACCTGGCCCGATTCGTGGCCCTTGCCCGCGATGAGGAGCGCATCGCCCGGCGTGAGCGCATCGACGCCGCGCAGGATGGCCTCGGCCCGGTCGCCCACCTCGTGCGCCTCGGGGCAGGCCTCGAGGATGGCGCGGCGGATGGTGGCGGGATCCTCGGTGCGGGGATTGTCGTCGGTCACATAGAGCACGTCGGCATGGTCGGCCGCGGCGCGGCCCATCAGCGGGCGCTTGCCGCGGTCGCGGTCGCCGCCGGCACCGAAGACGACGATGATGCGGCCCATCACATGCGGGCGCAGCGCCTTGAGGGCGGTGGCGAGGGCGTCGGGCGTATGGGCATAGTCGACGAAGACCGAGGCGCCGTTCCGCCGGGTGGCGGCGAGCTGCATCCGCCCTCGCACCCCCTGAAGCTGCGGGAAGGTGGCGAAGACCCGCTCGGGCGCGTCGCCCGCGCCGATGGCGAGGCTGGCCGCGACCGCGACGTTCCAGGCCTGGAAGCCGCCGATCAGCGGCAGACGCGCGAGATGCACCTCGCCCTGCCAGGAGAAGCGGAGGTCCTGCCCGGTCGCGTCGAAGCGCTGCGATAGAAGGCGCAGGTCGGCATCGGCGTGAAAGCCCGTGCCGATCACCCGCTGCGCCCGCGCCCGCGCGAGGGCCGCGACCTCGGGGCCGCGGGGATCGTCGAGGTTGATGACCGCCGTGCCCTCGTCGGGCAGGACCCGGGTGAAGAGCCCGGCCTTGGCCGCGAAATAGGCCTCGAACGTCTCGTGATAGTCGAGATGGTCCTGGGTGAAGTTGGTGAAGCCCGCGGCCGCCAGATGCACCCCATCCAGACGGCGCTGCTCGAGCCCGTGGGAGGAGGCCTCCATCGCGGCATGGGTGACGCCCGCCTCTGCCGCCTCGGCGAGAAGCCGGTGCAGGGTGATGGGCTCGGGCGTCGTGTGGCTCGAGGGGGCCGCGAAGGCGCCCTCGACGCCGGTCGTACCGATGTTGATCGCGGCATGGCCGAGGGCTGTCCAGATCTGGCGGGTGAAGGTCGCGACCGAGGTCTTGCCGTTGGTGCCCGTCACCGCGACCATGGTCGCGGGCTGGCGGCCGAACCAGAGGGCGGCCGCGCCGGCGAGTGTCTGGCGGGGGTCCTCGGCCAGGACGAGGGCCGCGCCCGAACCCGCAAGC
>NZ_MABH01000036.1 GCF_001720585.1 Cereibacter johrii
CAGCGCCTCGGCCATCGCCGCGCCGAGGCCGCGACCGGCCCCGGTGACGACGGCGACCCGGCCCGTCAGGTCGAAGGGGCCGCTCATTGCTGGGCGGCCTGCTCTCTCCATTCGGCGAGGATCGGCACCGCGATGTCCTGCATGGCGATCGTGTCGACGAAGATATGCTGGGTCGCGGCATACATGTCGCGCATGCAGCGCCCGAGATCGCTCGGCTCGCGCAGCGCCTCGGAGCCGCCCATCGTGTAGCAGAAGCGCACGACCTCGGCCGCGACCTTGTGGACATAGATGCAGTTCTGCCGGAAGCGCGCGCGCATGGCGGGGGTGAGCTCGCCGCCCGCCTCCAGATACTCCTGGATCTCGGCATAGAAGCGCAGGGTGAAGTCGCGCGCCGCGTGATAGCTCGCCTCGTGATAGGCGAAATCGTGGCGGAAGACCTGCTGGTCGCCCAGAACGGTCTGATAGGCGGGGCGCTTCTTGCCGAAGGCGATGCGGGTGATCTCTTCCAGCGCGCGGCGCATCAGGCCGAGCGCCACCCCGGTGTGGCCCGCGCAGGCAAGCCCCGGGATGCCGATGTCGTAGAGCCGCCAGTCGCGCAGGCCGCGCTGGATCGCGCGCTCGTGGTGGAAGCCCGCGGGGATCGTGGCCTCCTCGAGCGTGTAATCGACGCTGCCCGTGCCGCGCAGGCCGAGCACGTTCCATTCGTTGTCGAACGTGACCTCCGAGGCCGGCCGCCAGCAGACGCGCACGACGGGGCTTCCGTCGGGCAGCTTGCGCATTCCGCCCTCGTCCATCACGAACATGCCCGCGCCGATCCAGGTCGCATGGAGCGAGCCGCTGCCGAAGCGATACTTGCCGCTGCCGTGAAGCGCGCCGTCGGTCTCCTTCGCCGAGCCGCCCGGCCCGAGCATCCCGGCCATGATCGGCAGCTCGGGGCCGCCGTAGATCTCGGCCACCGCCTCCTCGCTGCAATAGGCGTAGGGAACGGCGGTGCCGGTGGAATTGGCCATCAGCGACCAGCCGGCCGAGGCGTCGGCGGCGGCGATCTCTTCCCAGGCGCGCATGCAATCGGCCATGTCGGCCTGGGCGCCGCCCACCTTGCGCTCGAGGAGCATCCAGAAGAGGCCCGCCTCCTTGATCGCCTGCACCACCTTGGGCGTCATCGTGCCGAGCTGTTCCGAGGCCAGAGCCTCGGCCCGCACGAGGGGGGCGATGGCGCGGGCCCGTTCGGCCATCGTGTCCGCAGGAGCTGCGGAGATCGTGTTCTGCTGGTTCATGGCTTCTCTCTGCTGTTGCGCAGTCCGCCCCGATGCTCCTCCCGAACCCGTGCGGACCTCCTCCGTCCCCATGAGACGCCGGAGTGCTGGCGGCGGCAAATGCCGTCTGGGCGCGTCCACGATACCTTGCGGGCATCGGCTCAGGCCGGGGGCGCCTCGGCCTGTGCGCGCACCAGCTCGACCAGATGGGCCAGCGCCGGATTGGTATTGGCGCCGCGCCAGACCAGCTCCAGATCGACGGGCATGGTGAGATCGGCCAGGGGTCTGAGCACCACCCCGCTGGGCTCGGGCGGGCGGAAGGACAGGTTGAGGAAGGCAAGCCCCATGCCCGCATCGACGAGATTCATGATCGTGTTCTCGTTGTCGGCGACCTGCGCGATCCGCGCCGACACGCCCGCATCGCGCAGCCGCGTCATCAGCCGGTCGTAGATCACGGCATTGTTGCGCGGGTTGGGCAGGATCAGCGCCTGATCCGACAGATCCGTGAGGCGGATCCCCTCCCGCCGGGTCAGCGGATGATCGCGCGGCAGGGCCAGGGCATAGTCGTCCTCGCCGATCCGCAGCGTCTGGAAGTCCGTCCGCTCGCCGCGCGGGCGCAGGAGGAAGCCCGCATCGAGGCTGCCGCCGCGCAGCGCATCGACCTGAAGCTGCGACATGAGGAAATGGAGCTGGAGGCTCACCTCGGGGAAGGCGCGGCGGAAGGCCTGCAGGAAGCGCGGCATCTCGGGGCGGCGGCCGGCGATCTCGTTGAAGCCGATGTGCAGCGTGCCGAGCTCTCCTTGTGCGATGCGCCGCGCCCGGAGCCGGGCATTCTCGACCCGTTCGAGAATGTCGCGGCAATCCTCGAGGAAGGCCGCGCCCGCCCGCGTGAGGCTGATGCCGCGCGGCTCGCGCTCCAGCAGCGGCGTGCCCATCTCGGCCTCCAGATCGCGGATCTGCCGCCAGAGCGCGGGCTGCGACAGGTTCAGCCGCTCGGCCGCCCGGTGGAAGTTCAGCTCTTCCGCGACGGCCAGGAAGTAGCGGAAATGACGAGTCTGGAGCATCTAATACCTCAGCGGCATCGGCCGGGCCAGCCGAAGGTATTGGCATCCCGGCCGCCTTGCGCGCGACAGTCGGGCCGGTTCCGCAAGGTGCGGAGAAAGGGAGGATTCATCATGACCGGACGTCTGGCAGGCCGCAAGATCGTCATCACCGGAGCAGGCTCGGGCATCGGCCGCGAGGCCGCGCGCCAGTTCGCGCGCGAGGGGGCGACGCTGGCGCTGATCGACCGCGACGAGGCGGCGGCGCAGGTGACGGCGGACGAGACGGGGGGCCATGTCTTCGGTCTCGACGTGACCGACGAGGCGGCGGTCGAGACCGTCGTGGCCCGCGCGGCGGAGGCGCTCGGCGGCATCGACGGGCTGCTCAATTCGGCGGGCATCCTGACCATGAAGACCGTGGACGATATCGGCGTCGAGGAGTTCCGCCGTGTGGTGGATGTGAACCTGACGGGGACCTTCCTCGTCTGTCAGGCGGCGCTGCCGTGGCTGCGCAAGGAGCCGAAGGCCGCGATCGTCAACATCGCCTCGGCGCAGGCGCTCCTGCCCTCGCTGACCGGCTCGGCCTATGCCGCCTCGAAGGCCGCGGTGATGATGTTCTCGAAGAGCATCGCCAAGGAGCTGGCGCCTGCGGTGCGGGTGAACATCATCTGCCCGGGCGCGACCGAGACGCCGATGACCGATCAGGGTGTCGCGCCCGACGATGTGGCGGGCCGCAAGGCGCTGGCCGCGGTCTATGCGATGAACCGTCTGGCCCAGCCCGAGGAGATCGCGGCGGGCATCCTGTTCCTGATGTCGGACGAGGCTTCGGCCATCACGGGCGTGGCGCTCGCCATCGACAACGGCCGCACCTTCCACTGACGAAAAGGCCCGGACCCCCGCGGGGTCCGGGCCCTTGCGCGGGCGGGTCTCAGCCGCGCCGGTCCTTCAGCCAGTCCAGCATGATCCGGTTGAACTCGCCGTCGAACTCGACGTTCGGGAAGTGATAGCCGCCCGCGATCTCCTCGTAGCGCGCGCCGGGGATGCAGGAGGCGATCAGCCGGTTGTCGGCCGGCGGCGTGGTCGGATCCTCGGAGCCCGCCACCACCAGCACCGGAATGTCGATCTGCCCCAGCCGCGGCTCGACATTGTGGGTGAGGCAGGCGTTCATGCAGCCGAAATAGCCGTCGAGCTTGGTGCCGAGGAAGGTCTGGCGCAGCGCCTCCCACCGCAGCGGGCGCCGCTCGCGGAAGCCCGGGCCGTAGCGGCGCTCCATGTTGGCCGCGACGATGCTCTCGAGCGTACCGGACTCCCTCACCGCGCGGATCCGCCCCCTCATCAGCTCGGTGTCGCCCATCCATTTCGAGGCCGAGCAGCAGACCATGAGCGAGGCGAGCCGGCCGGGATGGTCGGCCGCGATCACCTGCCCGATCATGCCGCCCATCGACAGGCCGATCATGTGGACGCCGCTCTCGAACCCGAGCGCGTCGAGCACCGACAGCACGTCGCCCGCCAGCTCCTCGATCCGGTAGTCGCCGGGCGAGGCGCTGCTGCCGCCATGGCCGCGGGTGTCGATCCTGAGCACCTGGAACCCGGCTTCGAGCAGGGCGGGCACCTGCTCGGCCCACATGCCGTGGTCCGAGGTCAGCGAGTGGCTCATGCAGACGACCGGCGCGTCGGGCGCGCCGATCAGATCGTAATAGATCCAGTGGCTTCCGGTATTGTGCAGCATCTCGCGCCCCTCAGTAGAAGATCCGGCCGCCGTTGACGGTCAGCATCTGCCCGGTGATGCAGCGCGCCTCCTGGCTGGCGAGGAAGGTGATCGCATTGGCGATATCCTCGGGTTCGGCCAGATGGCCGAGCGGGATCTCGGCCAGCGCCGCATCGTAGACCTCCTTCGGCAGCTGCTTCGGGCCGCGCGTGTTGGTCACGCCGGGGGCGACCGCATTCACGGTGATGCCGAAGGGGGCGAGTTCGCGCGCAAGCCCGCGGGTGAAGCCCGAGACGCCCGATTTCGCCGCGACGTAATCGACGATGCTGCGCTCGCCCACCAGCGTCGAGTCCGACGAGATGTTCACGATGCGGCCGAAGCCACGCTCCTTCATGCCTTTGGCGACCGTCCAGGTGACGTAGAAAGTCACCATGAGGTTCAGATCCACCACGAAGTCCCAGGTCTCGGGCACGGAATCGAGGAATTCCGAGGCATTCTTGCGCGCTGTCTGGCCCACGTTGTTCAGAAGCAGGTCGATCGGCCCGAGCTCGGCCTCGACCTGGCCGATGGCAGCCTTGACGGCCGCGCGGTCGCGCATGTCGGTGACGACGGTCGTCACACGCCCGCCCTTGGCGCGGATCGCCTCGGCGGTCTCGGCCAGCGGGCCCTCCTCGATGTCGAGGATGCCCACGCGGGCGCCCTGCTCGGCGAATGCGATCGCGCTGGCGCGGCCGATCCCGTTCGCGCCGCCGGTGACGAGCGCGGTCCGTCCTTCGAACCTGGTCATGATGTCTCCTCCCAGAGATGTGTCAGGCAAGCGCCAGATGGCGGTTGCGGATGGTTTCGTCCCGGTCGAACTCGGCCCAGGAGCCCGAGAAGACGACCGATCCCGTGTCGAGCACATAGACCCGGTCGGTCGTCTGGCGGCCGAACCAGATGTTCTGCTCGACGAGAAGCAGGGTGATGCCCAGCTCGTCGCAGATCCGGGCCACGATTTTCGCCAGATCCTCGACGATGACGGGGGCGAGCCCCTCGGTCGGCTCGTCGAGGAGCAGGAGGCGCGGCCGCGCGGCCACGGCGCGGGCCACGGCCAGCATCTGCTGCTGGCCGCCGCTGAGCTGGCCGCCGAGACGCGCGCGCAGCGGACCGAGCATGGGGAACCACTCGTAGATCTGGGCCGCCGGCACCACCGGGCGGGCCGCCGAGGCACCGAACCGGCCGAGCTCGATATTCTCCTCCACCGTGATGTGGGTGAAGATGCGCCGGTCCTCGGGCACGAAGGCCACGCCGTCCTTGGCGCGGCGGAACCAGGCGCGGCTGCCGAGCGGGCGGCCCTCGATGGCAACGGTGCCCTCGACCTTCGGCCCCGAATTGGTGATGGATTTCAGCAGCGTGGACTTGCCGGCCCCGTTGCGGCCCAGCACGGTCGTGCGTCGGCCCTCGTCCACCGACAGGTCGATCCCGTGCAGGATGTGGCTCTGGCCGTAGAAGGCATCCAGCCGCTCAACCTTCAGCATGATACATGTCCTTGCCCAGATAGACCTCGCGCACCGTCTGGCTGTTGCGCACCTCGTCCACGGTGCCGGCGGCGATCACCTCGCCGTAGTTCAGCACCATCACCCGCTCGGAGATCGAGAAGATCACGTCCATGTCGTGCTCGGTCATGATGACGGCCACGCCCTTCTCGGCGCGGATGGAGAGGATCAGATCCACGATATGCATCCGGTCGGCGGGGGCCATGCCGGCGGTGGGCTCGTCGAGCATGAGGATCAGCGGATCGAGCGCGAGCGCGAGGGCAAGCTCCAGCCGCTTGCGGTCGCCGTGCGAGATGGTGGCGGCGACCTCGTGGCGCAGATGGGCGATGCCCAGTTGCGACAGGAGATGCCCCGCCTCCTCCACCAGCGCGGGCTCGGGGGCCGCGCGCCACCAGCGTCCCTGCCCCCGCTTCTTGCAGCGCTGGCGGGATTCGAGCGCCACGATCACATTGGCGAGCGCCGTCAGTTCGAGGAACACCCGCGAGACCTGGAAGGTGCGGCCCATGCCTTCGGCGGTGCGCAGATGGGCGGGCAACGCGGTCACATCCTTGCCGAGGAAGCGCACCTCGCCGCTCCGGCAGGAGATCTCGCCGGTCAGCGCCTTGAAGAGCGTGGACTTGCCCGCCCCGTTCGGGCCGATGATGGCCAGCGCGTCGCCCGCATCGACCGAGAGGCTCACGCCCTTGATGACCTCGAAGGCACCGTAGCTCACGCGCAGGTCGGTGGCGGTCAGGAGGGGGGTGCCGGTCATTTGCGGCCTCCTTTGCCGAGCGCGCGCCGGCGCAGCTTGCCCAGAAGCCCGAGGATGCCCGTGGGCGCCACGAGGATCACGACGACGAGGATGCCGCCCACCATGATCTCGGACAGGCCCGGGAAGCCGCGGGTGAAGTAGTTGATCGTGCTGAAGGCCGCCGAGCCCACGATCGGCCCCCAGAAGGAGGTGAAGCCGCCCAGAAGCGAGTTCAGGATCGGCTGGGTCGAGGCGAGCCAGTTCACCTGATCGAGCGTCACGATCCGGGTCAGCGGCGCCGAGAGCGCGCCCGCGAGCGCCGCGGTGCCGCCCGAGATCATGAAGGAGATCACCCGGTAGCGCGCCACGTCGATGCCCACGAAGCGGGCGCGGTCGGCATCCTCGCGGATCGCGCGGAAGGTGCGGCCGAGGCGCGAATGGACCACCCACCAGAGCGCCGCCACGATCAGGACGGTGGCCACGACGAGGAAGCGGTAATAATCGTCGCCATGGGTGAGGTCGATCCGGAACAGGCCCAGATCGATCACCGGACGGGGGATGTTGCCCAGCCCGTCCTGCTCTCCCAGCGCGGGCGAGAAGCCGATGATCTTGGCCATGGCCTCGGTCAGCGCCACGGTCAGCACCGCAAGGAAGATCCCCGTCAGCCGCTTCAGCGCCACGACCCCGATGGCCAGCGCCACCAGCGCACCGAGGAGGCCCGCCACCGCCAGCACGGCAAGGAACGGCAGGTGGAAATCGTAGCGCAGCGCCGCCCCGGTGAAATAGGCGCCGATGGCGAAGAAGCCGGCATGGCCGAAGCTCGCGAGCCCGGTGAAGCCGAAGAGCAGGTTCCAGGACAAAGCGAAGACCGCCTGGATCAGCGTCATGCCGATGACGAAGAGGATGCCCGGGTTCACGAGGCCCGGCGCGAGAAACAGCAGGACCACCAGCACGGCCAGGCACAGGAGCCCGAGACGCGTCTCGGTGCCGCTCCGCCGGCCCTCTGCCGCGGCGAGGGAGGCTTCAGACATCAGGTCGTTCCTTGTGCGGGGAAGAGGCCGTTCGGTTTCCACACGAGCGCGACGGCGAGGAGGATGTAGATCGCGATCCCGCCATATTGCGCCATGAAGGTGGCGTTGGCGCTCTCGACGATGCCGAGGAGGATGCAGGCGAGGAAGGTGCCGCGGATGCTGCCGAGCCCGCCGATCACCACCGCCATGAAGGCATAGAGCACGAACGAGGCCCCCACATGCGGCGACAGCGCCTGGTTCGGCACGAGGACGCCGCCCGCAAAGCCCGCCAGCACGAAGCTCGCCACCACCGACAGCATCAGGACGAGGGGCACGTTGATGCCCACCGTGCCGGCCATCCAGGGATCGTTCGAGACCGCGCGCATGATCTTGCCGGCCCAGGTGCGGTGCATGACGATCTCGAGCGCGGCATAGAGTGCAAGCCCGGTGCCGATCACGAAGAGCGTGTAGACCGAGATGTAGGAGCCGCCGACGACGATGGCGCGGTCGACCTCGGGCGGGGGCATGACGGCGAAATAGTCGGTGCCCCAGATGGCTTTCGCCACCCCCTCGCAGAAGAGCATCAGCCCGAAGGTCGCGATCAGCGCGTAATGGTAGTCGACGTTGCGCAGCCGGCGCAGCACCAGCACGTCCGTCAGATAGCCGAGCACCCCCACCGCCGCCGCGGCGACGAGCGCCACGGCGAGGAAGGTCCAGATCGAGGCCGGCCAGGCGCCTCCCACGCTGTAGGCGATATAGGCGCCCAGCATGAAGAAGGCGCCGTGGGCGAGGTTCAGGATCTTGAGGATCCCGAACACCCAGGTGAGGCCCGCCGCGACGAGGAAGAAGGCCATCCCCTGCGCCATGCCGTTGAACAGGACGAAGACGGCCTGCGAGCTCATTGCGGCAGCTCGGAGATGTCGAACGGCTTGCCGGGCGTGGCGGGCTCGATCATCTCGGCCGCATCGATGCTCACCACCTTGTTGAAGGCGAAGAAGGGATCCTCGCGCGAGGGGCCCATCTGGGAATAGTAGTTGGTGTTCACCAGCTGGTGGTCTTCCTTGCGGAAGCTGACCGGGCCGCCCACCGTCTCGAATTCCACATCCTCGATGGCCGCGAGAACCGCCTCGGTCTCGGTCGAGCCCGCGGCGCGGATGCCCTCGAAGATCGCCATGGCCGCGCGGTGGCCCGCCGCCACCTGCGCCGAGGGCATCTCGTCGCCCTTGAGCGTCACATAATCCTCGAAGAGCTGCTTGCTCACCGGATTGCTCGCGAAGGGCTCGGCATTGTGGATCCAGTGGCAGACCGACCAGAGGTTCGGGTGCGTGTTGCGCCCCATCGCCTTGCCGGTGATGTCGCCGTTGCCCACCTCGCCGATGGCCTTGAACTTGTCGTAGAGGCCGACGCTGCGCGCCTGCTGGAAGAAGCTGATCTGCGCCGAGGCCGCGATGCCGATATAGAGCCCCTCGGCATCCGAGCTCATGAGCTGGTTGATCTGGGTGCGGAAGTCGGTGGCGGTGGCCTGCGTGTAGATCGTGTCGAGCACCGTGGGCTTCTCGCCCGGCGCATATTTCTCGACCGCCTTGCCGAAGAAGAGCGCCGAGTCGCGCCCGAAATCGCCGTCGGGGGCGAGCGACACCCAGGTGCGGACGTCGGGGTTCTGCTCGATCAGCACCCGGCCGAGCGAGCTGTATTGCGTGTAGTTGTTGGCCGTGGCCCGGAAGATGTTGGGGTTGAAGAGCTCGTGCGTGACCGGCATGCCGGCCGCCGCCACGATGATGACGGCCATGTTCAGCTCGGGCGCGAGCGGGGCGAGGCCGAGCGCCGTTACGGTCTGCGAGCCGCCGAGCAGGAGGTTGATCCCGTCGCCCGCCAGCTCGCGCGCCACGGCGACCGATTCCGAGCTGTTGTACTTGTCGTCGCGGATCACGAGCTCGACCTCGCGGCCGAGAAGGCCTCCGGCCTTGTTGATCTGCATGGCCGCCACTTCGGTCCCGGCCAGCATCTGCTTGCCCACGGGCGCCCCCACGCCGCTCAGCGCGAAGGCCGCGCCGACGCGGATCGGCCCGGACTGGGCGCGCAGGTAGGTGGCGTTCATCCCCAGAAGCGCGGCGGCTCCGGCGAAGCTCTTCAGAACGGTTCTTCTTTTCATGAGCGTTTCCTCCCCCTTGACGGTGAGGCGGCAGGGCCGGCCTCACATGCGATGACGTGCTTTCAGAAGCCGACGTCGGCTCCGCCCTTCAGCGCGAGCATCCGGCGCGCCTCGTCGGGGCTGGCCACTTCGAGCCCCAGACCCTCGATGATCTTGCGCGCAAGGCGCACCTGCTCGGCGCTCGAGGTGGCGAGCCGGCCGCGGCCGGCCCAGAGCGAATCCTCGAGCCCCACCCGCACGTTGCCGCCCATGGCCGCGGCCTGCGCCACGATGCGCAGCTGCGCCGAGCCCGCGCCCAGCACCGACCAGCGGTAATCGGCGCCGAACAGCCGGTCGGCCGTCCGCTTCATGTGCGCCACATCCTCGGGATGGGTGCCGATGCCGCCGAGGATCCCGAAGACCGACTGGACGAAGAACGGCGGCTTCACGAGGCCGCGGTCCACGAAATGCGCGAGATTGTAGAGATGCGAGATGTCGTAGCACTCGAACTCGAAGCGCGTGCCGTTGGCCGAGCAGGAGGTGAGGATATATTCGATATCCTTGAAGGTGTTGCGGAACACCACATCCCGCGTCGCCTCGAAATGCGTGCGCTCCCAGTCGTATTTCAGGTCCGGGTAGCGCTCGATCAGCGGGAAGAGGCCGAAGTTCATCGAGCCCATGTTGAGCGAGGCCACCTCGGGCTTCAGCTGGGCCGCGGGCTTCACCCGCTCCTCGAGCTTCATGTGCGGCGAGCCGCCCGAGGTCAGGTTGATGACGGCGCTCGTGGCCTGCTTCAGCCGCGGCAGGAAGCGCATGAAGCCCTCGATCGTCTGGTCGGGGCGTCCGTCCTCGGGGTTGCGGGCATGAAGATGCAGGATCGAGGCGCCGGCCTCGGCCGCGCCGAGCGCGTCGGCCACGATCTCGTCGGGCGTGATCGGCAGGTGCGGCGACATGGACGGCGTATGGATGCCGCCTGTCACGGCGCAGGTGATGATGACCGGATCGGGCTTGGCCATGCGGGGCTCCTAGGATTGCAGGGATTGACGGCGGAAGGCGGCGAGCGCCATCAGCCGGCGGTCGCGCCACATCTGCCGGGCGCGCAGCGCCTCCTGCGGCAGGCGCGCGCGGCGGTCGGCCTCGATCCGGTCGAGCACCGGGCCGGACCAGTCGGCGCTTTCCCGCATCGTGTCGGTGAGCCTGCGGAACATCGGCTGGTAGCGGGCGACATAGTCCCGCACGCCCTCGGGCGCGTTCAGGTCGATGGTCTCGAACGGGCCCATGAAGACCCAGCGCATCGCCAGACCGTCGCGGAGGCAGGCATCCACCGCATCGGCCGAGGCCAGGCCCGCATCGACCAGCCGGAAGGCCTCGTCGAGCACCGCGGCCTGGATCCGGTTCAGCAGGAAGCCATCCACCTCGCGCTCGAGCCGCACCGGGCTCTGGCCGATCTCGCGCATCAGCGCCTCGGTCCGGGCCAGCGTCTCCTCGGCGGTCCAGGGGGCCGGCACCAGCTCGACCAGCGGAATGAGATGCGGCGGATTGACCGGATGGGCCACGAGGCAGCGGGCGGCCCCCGCGAGCCCCGCGGTGAAGGCCGAGGGCAGGAGCGCCGAGGAAGAGCTTGCGATCACCGCGTCCGGATCCGCCTGCGCGTCGAGCTCGGCGAAGAGCGCGGTCTTCAGGAGCAGATCCTCGGGGGCGCTTTCCTGGATGTGGCGGGCGCCGCGCAGGGCCGTGGCCATGTCCGGGGCGACGCGGATCCGCTCCAGCACGGCCTCGGGGGCGCGGCCGCCCAGCAGATCCGCGGCCGCCAGATCCGGCAGCATCTCGGCGATATAGGCGCGGGCGGCCTCGGCGGCGTCGGGCGCCGGATCCCACAGCCGGACCTCGTGCCCGGCGCGGGCCAGACAGATCGCCCAGCCCCGGCCGACGAAGCCGGTTCCAATCACTCCCACCGACATGAAGTGAGGCCCTCCCAAGCCGCTTACCGTCGTCTCCCGCTGCCACACTTCCCGCTTACCGGGCGTCGGTCAACCAAAATCGTGATCTGTGATCTCAATTTGCGGTACGGGAACTTTGTGCTATCGATGAGTCGGAGCGGGCACCGGGACCCGGCGTGAGGGGTGGGGAAGCATGACGGCAGATCTCGGTCAGATCGAATCGGTGACGATCCAGCTTCAGGTCTATAACCGCCTCCGCGAGGCGCTGTTCACCGGCAAGCTCCTGCCGGGCGAGAGCCTCACGATCCGCAATCTGGCCGCCATGCTGGGCACGAGCCCGATGCCCGTGCGCGAGGCGCTGCAGCGCCTCGTGGCGGAACATGCGCTGACGCAGCTGCCGAATCGGACCTTCTGCGTGACCCCCTTCACGGCCGCCATGTTCCGCGAGCTCATGCGGGTGCGGATGGCGGTCGAGGGGCTTGCCGCGAATCAGGCGGTGCGGCGCATCACGCCCGAGACCATCGCCCGCCTGCGCGAGATCAACCTCGAGATGAAGGCGGGCGTCGAGGAGGGCGTGCCCACCGCCGTGATGACCGCCAACCGCGCCTTCCATTTCACGCTCTACGAGAGCGCCGAGATGCCGCAGCTTCTCGACATCATCAACGGGCTGTGGCTGCGGGCCGGGCCCTATCTGATGAACGCCCACCGCAAGCTGGACAATCCGACGCCCTTCCTGCGCGCGGGCACCCTCTTTCACGAACGGATCATCGCCGCCTGCGAGCGCGGCACCCCCACGGCGGCGGCCCGCGCCATCGCCGGCGACATCTGGCATTCGGCCCGCTATTTCCGCCGGAACGTGGATGTCATCAACGAGGCCACGCCTCCGGCAGCCGCCACGCCGCGGCGCGGCCGGCGCCGGGCCGAACCGAGCGAGAGCTGAGCCATGGACCTGACCGGAAAGACCGCCCTCATCACCGCGGGCGCAGGAGGCATCGGCCTCGCCATCGCCCGCCGTTTCGCGGATCTGGGCGCGCGGCTCTGCCTCTGCGACATCTCCGAGACGGCCATCGCCGAAGCGCAGGCGCTTTTGCCCGAGGCGCTGATCCTGCGGGCCGACGTCGCGCGCTCGGCCGACGTGCAGGATGTGGTCGACCGGCTGGTCGAGCGGTTCGGCGGGCTCGACATCCTCGTCAACAATGCCGGCGTCTCGGGGCCCACCCGCCCCGTGGCCGAGATCACCGACGCCGAATGGAACGACACGCTCGCCGTCAATATCACGGCGATGTTCTACATGGTGCGCGCGGCCGTGCCGCTCTTCCGCGCGGCGGGCGGGGGCGCGGTCATCAACATGGGCTCGGTCGCGGGCCGCGTGGGGATGCCGCTGCGCCTGCCCTATTCGGTGTCGAAATATGCCGTGCGCGGCCTGACCGAGACGCTCGCCATCGAGCTGGGCGAGATCGGCGTGCGGGTCAATGCGATCCTGCCGGGGCTGGTCGACGGGCCGCGGGGGCGGCGCATCATCGCCGAGCAGGCGCGGGAGCGCGGCCTGTCGCCCGAGGAATATACCCGGCTCTTCCTGCACAATATCTCGATGCATTCGATGGTGCAGATGGAAGAGGTGGCCGACATGGCGGCCTTCCTCGCCTCGGATCTCGCGCCGCATGTCTCGGGCCAGATGATCGGCGTCTGCGGCAATTTCGAAAGCTACCGCGCACCGCTGACCGTGCCCGCCTGACCGGAGGAGCCGCATGGGCAAGACGCTCGACCCGCTCGACCGCCGTATCCTCGCGCAGCTGCAGGAGGACGGGCGGCTCACGCATCGCGAGCTGGCCGACCGGGTGGGCCTGTCGCCCACGCCCTGCGCCCGCCGGGTGCGGATGCTCGAGGAGGCGGGCTACATCACCGGCTTCACCGCGCTTCTGGATGAGGCGCGCCTCGGCTTCGGCTTCTCGGTCTTCGTCTCGGTCAAGCTCGACCGGCAGATCGGCGACCAGTTGGCCACCTTCGAGAAGGCCATCGCGCTCTGCCCCGAGGTGGTCGATTGCTGGCTGATGACCGGCAACCGCGACTATCTCCTGCGGATCGCGGTGGCGGATCTTGCGGAATACGAGCGGTTCCTGACCGGGCGGCTGACGAAGATCCCGGGCGTGGCCTCGCTCGAATCCTCGATCCCGATCCGCCGGGTGAAGGGGCGCCAGTCCCGTCTGGTCTGACCGCCCCGCCCCCGTCAGGCCCGCGCGGGGATCCGGCGGCCCTCCGTCAGCCCCGAGACCCGCTCGACGATGCTGCGGGCATCGATGCCGAAATGGCGGTAGAGATCGCCGATGGTGCCGGTCTGGCCGAAATGCTCGACCCCGAGCGAGAGCGTGCGGTGCCCGCGCACCCCGCCGAGCCAGGCCAGCGTCGCCGGATGGCCATCGATCACCGTGACGATCAGACAGTCGCGCGGCACATCGGCCAGCAGCCGCTCGACAAGGGCGCTGGCCCCGGTCTCGCCCAGGGCGCGCGCCCGCTGCGCCGCGGTCCAGCCCGCGTTCAGCCGGTCGGCGGAGGTCACGGCCAGCACGCCCACGTCGCGGCGCGCCTCGGCCATCTGGCCCGCGGCGCGGATCGCCTCGGGCGCCACCGCCCCCTGATAGGCGATCACCACCTCGCAGTTGCTGCCCGGCGGGCGCAGCCAGTAGCCGCCGTCCACCGCGCCCTGCCGGAAGGCATCGTCGTGCCGCCGCCCCGGCTGCTCGAGCGGGTTCGTCGTCAGCCGCAGATAGACCGAGCCGCCGGTCGCATCCCGGAGCCAGGTGCGGGGATCCCGCCCCTCGTGGCCGTCGCGCTGGAGATAGTCGAAGGCCCACTCCATGATGACGGCCAGCTCGTCCACGAAGGCGGGCTCGAAGGCCGCGAGCCCGTCCTGCGCCATGCCGATCAGCGGCGTCGAGATCGACTGGTGCGCGCCGCCCTCGGGGGCCAGCGTCACCCCCGAGGGCGTGCCCGCGATCAGGAAGCGCGCATCCTGATAGCAGGCATAGTTCAGCGCATCGAGGCCGCGGCAGACGAAGGGATCGTAGACCGTGCCCACCGGAATGAGCCGCCGCCCGAAGAGCGCATGCGAAAGGCCCGCCGCGCCGAGGGTCAGGAAGAGGTTCATCTCGGCGATGCCGAGCTCGATATGCTGGCCCTCGGGGCCCGCGTCCCATTTCGCGGTCGAGGCGATGCGCCGCTCGCGGAAGCGGTCGGCGCGGGGGGCGCGGGCGAACAGGCCGCGGCGGTTCACCCAGGGGCCGAGGCCCGTGGTGCCGGTGACATCGGGCGAGGTGGTGACGATGCGCGCGGCCAGCGGGCTGTCGCCGCGGGCAAGCTCGTCGAGGATCTTGCCGAAGGCCGCCTGGGTCGAGATCTCGCGCTCGGAAGACAGCGCGATCGGCGGCACGGCGAGGGGCGCGTCGGTCGTCCGCCGCGGGCCCGCCGCGAAGAAGGGCACGGAGCGCAGGAAGCGCCGCAGCGCCTCGGGATCCGCAACGCCCGCGAGCGGCTCCCATTCCTGCCCCTCGGGCACCCCCATGCGGCGCTGCCAGTCGGCCATCTGCGCCTTGGTCATCAGCCCGCCGTGGTTGTCCTTGTGCCCGGCGATGGGCGTGCCCCAGCCCTTGACCGTGTAGGCGAGGAAGCAGGTCGGCCGGTCGTGATCCACCGCGGCGAAGGCCTCGGCCATCGTGTCCACGCAATTGCCGCCGAGGTTCTCCATCAGCAGCGCCAGCTCTTCGTCGCTGCGGCGGCCGATCAGCGCATTGACCTCGCCCTGATCGCCCAGATCCTCCATCAGCTGCGCGCGCCAGACCGCACCGCCCTCGTAGGTGAGCGCGGAATAGAGGTCGTTCGGGCAGCCGTCGATCCAGGCGCGCAGCCGCTCGCCCCCCGGCTCGGCGAAGGCCGCGCGCTGCAGGACGCCGTGCTTGAGCCGCACCACCTCCCAGCCGAAGGCGGTGAAGAGGCCCTCGATCCGGCTCCAGAGCCCCTCCTGCACCACCCCGTCGAGCGACTGGCGGTTGTAATCGACGATCCACCAGCAGTTGCGCAGCCCGTGCTTCCAGCCCTCCTGCAGGCATTCGTGGATGTTGCCCTCGTCGAGCTCGGCGTCGCCCATCAGCGCGATCATCCGCCCCGGCGCCACATCGGCGCCCCAGGGCTTGGCGCGGACATAATCCTGGATCAGCGAGGCGAAGGCGGTGATGGCCACCCCGAGCCCGACCGAGCCGGTCGAGAAATCCACGTCGTCCGTGTCCTTGGTGCGGCTCGGATAGGATTGCCCCCCGCCGTAGCCGCGGAAATTCTCCATCTTCGCGCGGTCGAGATTGCCCATGAGATACTGCATCGCATGGAAGAGCGGCCCGGCATGGGGCTTGACCGCCACCCGGTCCTCGGGACGCAGCGCCGAGAAATAGAGCGCGGTCAGGATCGAGACCATCGAGGCGGACGAGGCCTGATGGCCGCCCACCTTGATCCCGTCGACCTTCGGCCGGATGTGGTTCGCATGGTGGATCATCCAGTGCGACAGCCACAAGAGCCGCTGCTCGATCGCCTTCAACTCAGCCTGCATGGTCGTCTCCTCCGTCCCGCCCCAAGGATAGGAGAAGCCGGGCGCCGCTTCTCACCAAAATCGGCGCCGCGGCGGGAAAGATTGGAGCCTTGCGCCAGAAGTTCCTCGCGGATGAGCGGAAGGCGCCAAGGCCCCGCCCGAGAGAGCCGCGAATGCGGCGCCGCCTTCACGCCGCGCCGGTCAGGCGGGAAGGCGCACGGTCGCGGCGAGGCCGTCGCTCCGGCCCGGGCAGGTGGTGCCCGATCCGGGCAGCCTCGCCGCGGTCGGGATCGGGCGGGAAGAGCGGCGGCGGCCAAAGGACAGGACGTGACCGGCCTCCGGGCCGCCTCCGGAGGAGGTCAGACCAGGGCCACGAGGCGGAGGCCCGGCAGCGCGGCCAGCGCCGCCTCGATCTCCGCCCGGTCCATCAGGCAGAAGGCGGTGCTTGCCGCATCGGCGAGCGCCGCCCTCGGGCCGGTCACGCTGACAAGGCGCCAGCGGGCGAGGCCCGGCCTGCCCGTCCGCGGGTCAAGGATATGGCCCGCCCTGCCCTCCGCATCGAAGGTCGTGCCGAGCGGCGCCGAACTTGCGAGCGCGGCCGAGCGCAGCTCGAGATGCCCCGCCTCCTCGGCCAGCGTCACCGGCCAGCCGCCCCCTCCCGGACGGCCCGCCGGAGCCGCCAGCTCGCCCGTATCGACCAGCACATCCTGCAGCCCCTCGGCGGCGAGGAGCGCCGCCACGCGGTCGGCGATATAGCCCTGCGCGATCCCGTTCAGCGTCAGCGCCATGCCGCGGCCGAGCCGCACCTCGTCCGCGTCGAAAACCACGCGTTCCCAGCCGGTGCAGGCCTGCGCCGCCTCGATCTCCTCGGCCGAGGGGGCCGCCCCCGCGGCAAAGCGCGCGGCATGGAGCTGCCAGAGCGGCTGGACGGTGGGATCGAAGCGCCCGCCCGTCGCCGCATGGACGCGGCCCGCGAGCGTCAGGCAGTCGAGCAGCTCGAAGGCGGGCGCGGCAAGGCGCCCGGTCTCGTTCAGCCGCAGAAGCTCGGACGGCCGGTGCAGGCTGAAGATCGCCTCCAGCCGCGCGATCTCGGCCATGGCCCGGGCGCCGATCGCCTGCGCCTCGGGGTGGGCGAGCAGGATCTCGACCCGGGTTCCCAAAGCCTGCCCGCGGATGCGCGCAAGCGGCGGGGCGGCCTCGGCGGGGCCGGCGAGGACCGCGGCCGAGGCGGCGGCGATGGTCAGGAAACGGCGGCGGTTCATGGCGTCACTCCGTGGCCGGAGCCGGAAGGCGGCCCAGCATCTGTTCGTAATCGGCCTCGTCGCCGGCCTCGGCGGGCGCGAGCAGGGCCTCGTCGGGAACATCGTCCAGCGTGACCACCCGCCCGCCGTGGCGCGCGGCGAAGGCTTCGGCTTCGGCGGCCTCGGCGAAGGGGACGAGCTCCGGCGCGCCCATGCCGCCTGCCGCGTCCGAGCCCTCGACGTAAGAAGCGCCCTCGGCCGGGATCCAGTTCAGGGCGCCCGGCGTCTGCCAGCTCGCGCCGGGGGCGCCCATGTCGTTGACATAGACCGCGAGGATCGCCGCGCTCTGCTCGGGCATCCGCTGGTAGGCCAGCGCATCGCGCACCTGACTGAAGAAGAGCGGCGGGCCGAAGTCGAGATGCACCTGCGCCTTGGGGCCGGGATGTTCGAGCAGGTTCATCTGGCAGTAATGGCCCACCGCCTCGGGGGTGAGGGCCACGGGATCGGGACGCGCCGTCTCCTCGCGGCAGGCGGCGAGGAGGAGGAGGAGCGCGAGGGCCAGCCGTCTCATGGCGTCACCCGGCGGAAGGCGGCCACCGCCAGCCCCAGCGCCACCAGCGGCCAGAGGAGGACCGAGGCCAGCGCCTGAAGCGGCGGGATCGCCGCCGCGGCCCCGCCCACGCCGGCGGCGGCGGCCGTGGCCTCGGAGGCCGCGAGATTGTAGAGCCGGAAGGCATCGGCGGGATTGCCGAGCAGGAGCCACGGGAAGACATGGGTGGTGAAGGCGCCGCCGTCGTCGGCCACCACCGCCGCCAGAAGCCCCAGATCCCACAGCACGATCAGCCCGAGCCAGAGCCCGATCGCCATGCCCGCGGCCGCGCCCGGCCGCCGGGCCAGCGCCGAGACCGCATAGCCCGCGGCAAGGAAGGCCGCGCCCAGCAGGAGCGAGCTCCAGAACAGGCGGAACAGCGCGGGCAGCCCCGCCAGCGCCCCCGGATCGACCGCGAGCGCGGCCGCCGCGGCCAGCCCGTAGCCCACCGCCACGGCCAGCGAAAGGATCGCCAGATGCGCCACGAACTTGCCCATCAGCAGCTCGGCCCGCGAGACGGGATAGGTGAGCACGAGCGGCAGCGTGCCGCGCTCGACCTCGCCCGCCACCGCGTCGAAGGACATCAGAAGCGCCACCAGCGGCACCAGATAGACGGCGAGGCTGGTGAGGCTCGCCACCGTCACCGACAGCCGGTCGGCGCCGAGCACCCCGGTGGGCGCCGAACCCGCGGCCGACAGCACGAGCGAGAAGACCGCCATCAGCCCCACGACGATGGCGACCCAGCGGTTGCGCAGCGCGATGCGCGCCTCGGCCGCGGCGGATGCGAGGATGCGGCTCATGACGGCCTCCGGCTGTAGTGGGTGTAAAGGTCCTCGAGGCTCGGCGGCAGGATCTCGACATCCTCGACCATGGGCCCGAGCGCGGTGATCGCGCCCAGCCGGTCGAGCTTCTCGTCGGGCCGGCAGGAGAGATCGACCAGAACGCCGTTGCGCCGCCCGCCCTGCAGCCGATGGGCCACCTCGTCCGCGGCCCCCGGCCGGGCCGAGACCTGCAGCCGGATCGGCAGCGCCGCCTGCCGCCGGAGATTGGCCAGCGTGTCGTTCGCCATCAGCCGCCCGCCCGAGAGGATCGCGATCCGGTCGGTGCGCGCCTCGACCTCGGTCAGGGCGTGAGAGGACAGAAGGATTGCGGCCCCGTCCGCGGCCAGCTCGGCCAGAAGCGCGTAGAAATCGCGCCGCGACACCGGGTCGAGGCCGCTCGTCGGCTCGTCGAGCACCAGAAGCCGGGGATGGCCGATCAGCGCCTGCGCAAGGCCCACGCGCTGCCGCATCCCCTTGGAATAGGTGCCGATCCGGCGCTGCGCGGCAGGGCCGAGCCCCACGCGGTCAAGAAGCGCCCCCGCCTTGGCCGGATCCTCGCCGCGCAGGCGCAGATAATAGCGCAGCGTCTCGGCCCCGGTCAGCGCGGGATGGAAGGCCGCATTCTCGGGCAGGTAGGCGGTGAGCGCGCGCGCGGCATGGCTGCCCGGCGCGTGGCCGCCCACGGAGATCCGGCCGCCGTCGGCCGCGATCAGCCCCAGCACCAGCTTCATCAGCGTGGACTTGCCCGCGCCGTTGTGGCCCAGAAGCGCCACGCGCTCGCCGGGGGCCACGGCGAAGCTCACCGCGTCGAGGGCGGTCAGCCCGCCGAAGGTCCTAGTGACCTGCGAGAGTGTCAGCATCGGAAGTCTCTCCTTGCGGCCAGGGGGGCACGGCCGCCTCGAGGCGGGCCACGTCGTCGGGCACGGGAATGTCGATGGGCGCCATCAGCGGATGCGAGTCGCGCACGCCGCCGGGCAGGGTCGCGGGGAAGCTCGCCTGGCTCCAGCGGATGAGCTGCACGGCGGGCGAGCCCACCAGCAGCGCGGCCGCGGGCTGGGACCACAGGATATGGTCCATCAGGTCGTTCGGGCGGAAGGTCGCGTCGGCGATCCCGTCTCCGTCGAGATCGTAGGCCGGATGGTCCGACCAGAAGTTGCCGCGGCCCTCGTGGCTCCACTCGACAAGTTTCGTGCCCACATGCTTGACCTGCGTGCGGTTGCCCACGAAGGCGTTGCCGGTCAGCATGTTGCGCTCGGATCCGGCGGTGAAGTGGATGCCTGTGCCGCAGCCCTCGAAGCGGTTGTCGTGGATGACGTTGCGGTGGGCATTGTAGATGAAGGTGCATTTGCCGGTGCCGCCGCGCACCAGATTGCGCGCCACCTCGGCATTGTTGACGTAGTTCAGCATCACCCCGTGGTCGCGGTCGCGCAGGCTGAGGTTGTCCGTCACCGTCAGGTGGTGCGAATACATCAGCGCATAGCCGAGATGGTTGCCGATCGAGATGTTGCCCGTCACCTCGGAGTGGTGGGCATACATGTAGTGGATGGCGAAGCGCAGGTTCCGCATCCGGTTGTTGCGGAAGATGTTGCGGTCCGAGACGTTCACGAAGATCCCGTCGCGCCCGAGGCTGATGTCGTTTTCCTCGACGATCAGGCCCGGCGCGTTCCAGACATAGATGCCGTTGCCGCGCGCGTTCATGCGCGCATCCTCGCGGCCCACGATCAGGTTGCGGCTGACCCGCGCGTCGGTGGCGCCGTGGATGTCGACGCCCACGAGGTTGCCGAACAGGCGGTTGTCCTCGACCACCGGCCGCATGGCCCCCTTCAGGAGCCGCACGCCCGCATCGATCTCCTCGTGCGACGAGCCGGAGCCGCGGATCTCGAGCCCGGCGATGCGGACGTCGGGCGCGGTGACGGTGAGGACCGATCCCCGGCCCCCGCCATCCACCACCGCGCCCTCGCGGCCCAGAAGCGTGAGCGGCCGGTCGAGCAGCACCGGGCCCTCGTGGCGGCCCGGCGCAAGGATCAGCACGTCGCCGGGGGCGGCCCCGGCGACGGCGGATTTCAGCGCCCCGGCCTCGGCCGGCACCGTCCGTTCGGCCGCACAAAGCGGGCCGGCCAGCAGGCAGAGCGCAAGGACGAGGCAGCGCATCATCGTCAGGCCGCCTTCGGCTCGACGAACATCCGGCCGCGCATCTCCATGTGGAGCGCGTGGCAGAACCACTGGCAGTAATACCAGTAGACCCCCGGCTGCGCCGCCACGAAGGTGACGGAGGCGGTCGCCTGCGGCCCGATCTCCATCGCGACGCCGTGGTTGCCCATGGTGAAGCCGTGGGTCAGGTCGTCCACATCGTCGAGGTTGGTCACGATCACCGTGACCTCGTCGCCCTCGGTCACGGTGAATTTCTCGAGGCTGTAGGACGGCGCCACGCCGGAGAGATAGACGCGGACCTTGTTGCCGTCGCGGATCACCTCGCCGGTGAAGTCGTCGATGTCCACCCCGTCGGCCTCGGCCTGCTTGCGCGTCTCGGCCCACATCGGGTCGTTGCGGTCCCAGACCGAGCGGATGTTCATCTTCGAGGCATGGACGGCGATGGCGTCATGGGGCTCGGCGAAGGTCGGGCCGTCGTGCACGAGCACCATCTTGTCGCCCGAGATGTCGATCAGCTGGTCGTTCTCGGGCTTGAGCGGGCCCACGTTCAGGAACCGGTCCTTGGAGAACTTGCAGAGCGCCACCAGCCACTTGCCGTCCGCCTCGAGCGTCTCGCCCATCGAGGTCTTCAGGTGTCCCGGCTGGTACTGCACATCGAGCTTCTGCAGGATCGGATCGACCTTCTCGCCGTTGTAGGCCCGGATCGCCTTGTCGATGTTCCACTTGACCACCTGGCTGTCGAGGAACAGCGAGGTGTAGCAGTTGCCCGCACCGTCGAAGGCGGTGTGCAGCGGCCCGAGGCCCAGCTCCGGCTCGGCCACCACGGTCGAGCGCGGCTCGGCGCCCTCGTAGAACAGCGCGTCGAGCTTGCGCACGTCGATCACCGTCACCGTGGGCGAGAGCTTGCCGTTGATGCAGAGGTGGATCTTGTCCGGCGCCATGTTGCAGCCGTGCGGGTTGTTCGCGACCGGGATATAGCGGGTGTAGTTCTTGTTCCGGCCCTTGCGGCCGTCGATCACCTTGACGCCGTTCAGCTCCTGGAAGTCGCCCGCCGCGATCCCCTTCTCGATCTCGGGGATGTTGAAGACCACCACATGGTCCATCTCGGCCGCCATCATCTCGCCGAGGTTGGTGCCCATCTCGGAGTTGTAGGAGGTCGAGAAGGCATATTTGCCCTCGTAGTCGGCATCGGTGTTGTCGAGGTTGCCCGAGACCAGCACCTGCCAGGCGACCTTCATCCTGTCGGCATCGATGGCGGTGAAGAAGTTCACATATTGCGACGGATCGTCGAGCACCTTGCCGTCATTGACCATCGGCGCCTCATCCTCGCCGTTGGCGAAGACATAGTTGGTGCGCGGCCATTTCTGCGGACGCAGGCCGTGGATGCCCTTGGCGTTCGGGATCTCGAGGATCGCGTCGGTCTTCATCACGTCGCAGCGCACCCGCGCCACGCGCGTGTTGGCCTTGTCGTTCATGAAGAGGAAGCGGCCGTCATACTTGCCCTCGGTGAAGGACATGTGGACGTGGTGGAGGTCGCCGTTGTCATGGACCTTCTTGCCGTTGGCCTGAAGGAAGGCCCGCGTCTTGTCGGACATGTTCTCGGTCATGATCCGCAGCGACTCGTTGGTCTGGCCCCAGCCGGTGGCCGAGCAGCGGTTGAAGACCGGCACCCGCATCAGCTCGCGCATCGAGGGGATGCCGAGGATGCGCAGCTCGCCGGTCTGGCCCGAGGACCAGAAGCCGTAATATTCGTCGAGTTCGCCCGGGGCGAGCGCGAACTTCGCCTCGGCGGCCGCGGGTCCGGTGGCCGCGGCGGTGGCAAGCCCCGCCCCTCCGGCCAGCATCGCCGCGCGGGGACCGAGCGCCCCCAGCGCCGCGCCTCCGGCCGTGGCGCCAAGCAGGCCGCGCCGGCTGATGCGTCCCCGTTCCTTGTCAGACATGGGCTTTTCCCTTCACGTTTGGATGGTTCTGGATCGCTTGCTCCAGCGTCTCGCGGACGGCGGCGGTGTTCGCCGAGGCCGTCTCGCGGCGCTTGAGTTTCCTGATGACCACGGGGCAGGTGGTCTTCGACTGGTAGTGGACCTGACAGTTGAGGCAGTTCAGGCACTCGTTCGGATTGATCTCGCCCGTCGGATGGATCGCCTGCACCATGCAGTCGCGCGCGCAGGTCTGGCAGGGATTGCCGCATTCGCGGTAGCGCTTGAGCCAGTCGAACATGCGGATCCGCGCCGGGATCGCGAGGCCTGCGCCCAGAGGGCAGAGATAGCGGCAGTAGAAGCGCTCGACGAAGAGCCCGATCCCCAGCAGCACCAGCGCATAGAGGACGAAGGGCCAGGCGCGGTCGAACTTCAGGACGATCGCCGTCTTGAAGGGCTCGACCTCGGCCAGATGCTCGGCCTGCTCGATCGAGGCGAGGCTCACGCCGAAGAGGCCGAGGAAGAGGATGTATTTCACCGCCCAGAGCCGCTCGTGCAGGCCCCAGGGCAGCGTGACCTGCGGAATGCGGGCGAGCCTGGCCAGCCGGTTGGTCAGCTCCTGCAGCGCGCCGAAGGGGCAGAGCCAGCCGCAATAGGCGCCCCGGCCCCAGAAGACGAGCGCGGCCGCCACCGAGAACCACAGGATGAAGGTCATCGGATCGAGGAGGAACGCCTGCCAGCTGAAGCCGCCGCGCAAGGAGCCCACCAGCGCCATCAGGTTCACCACCGACAGCTGGGCATTGGCATACCAGCCGAGGAAGACGAGCGTGGTGGAGAGGAAGGCGATGCGGAACCAGAAGGTGAGCCGGGCCGAGGCGGTCAGGAAGGACTGGAAGAAGAAGGCCGCCGTCAGCACGCCGAGCATGGTCAGCAGCGCCGCGATCCGGCCCCGGTTGTCCTGCCAGATCCGCTGCCAGAGCTGGGCCTGCGCCGCGGCCTCGCTCGGCTCCTCGGGGGCGGCCTGCGCGGCGGGCGGCGGCGCCAGCGGGCGCAGATAGCGGTCGGGCAGGTCGTAGCCCAGATCGAAGGTGGTGAAGACCTTCTCGATCGGCCCCACCTCGCGCTGCACGAGAAGCTGGATGCGGAAGGGCTCGGTCGGATCGAAGCCCGAGTCCGCGGGGATGCGGAAGAGGTCCATCTCGGTCATCTCGGGCGCGCCGGTAGCTGCGAGCGCGCCGAGCCTCCGGTGCATCCGGTCGCGGAAGCGGATCGAGACGTCGCCCTGCACCAGCACGATCCGGTCGAAGATGCCGCCGCGCACATAGCCCGAGCCCTTGTAGGAATAGGCGCCGCGCCCGGCCAGCATCAGCGCGTGATCTCCGGGCGCCAGCCAGCCCGCAAGGTTCTGCGCCTCGGCCGGACCGAGCAGGCTCTGCCCGATCCCGGGCACGCTCACGAGGCCCGCCACCATGTCGATGAAGATGTCGCCCTCGGCGCCGGGCTGCGGACGTTCGGCCGCGCGCGGATCGGCATGGGCCGCGAAGGCCGCGTTGATCTGGCCCACGTCGAGCGAGAGCCGCCGCAGCGTGCCGTCGCCCACGAGCGTGAGCCAGTCGGCGGGCGCCGGGGCCTCGGGGTCGATCTCGAACCGCGGGCCCTGCGGCGCGGCCGTCGGCGCAAGCCCGCCCAGCCCCAGCGCCCGGGCGACCTTCAGCCCCGAGCGCACGATGGAATCGTCGATCACCATGATGGTGACGGTCGCGCCCGAGATGATGTCGATCTCGTGGGCGGAGCCTTCCTCGGCAGCCTCGGCCACCAGATCCATCCCGACATAGCCGCCCACCATCTTGCGGATCCTGGCGTCGGGAATGCCCACCAGCACGATGGGCTCGGAATGTTTGACGAGATCGACGCCCAACAGGCGGCCGTCGAGGCCCACCGCCATCAGCACATGGATGGGCTTGCCGGAATAGCCGGTGGTGCCCACGAAATCCGAGGTGACGAAGGCATAGCCCAGCGTCTCCTGCCCCTTCAGGACGGGCACGACCGCCAGATCCTCGCGCAGGGGCCCGTAGCCGTCGGCGCCCGGCACGAGATCCGAGGCGGGCACCTCGGCCGCGAAGGTCGTGATGAAGGGCGCATCGGCGCGCGCGGCGGCAAGGGGCAGCAGGAGGGCGGTCAGCAGGGCCGCGAGCCACAGGACTATGAGGCGGCCGGAGGCCGGAAGGGACGGCATGTGTCAGGCTTCCAAGATCGGGGGGCCGCGGGCCCGGTGGACGGCCGCGGGCCGTGGAGCCGCCAGCGCGGGCGGCTGCGTCACGGCGGCCGCAGCGGCGCCCGCAGGCGGCACGGGAAGGAGGCGGAGGGGCAGAAGGGCTGTCGCAGGCCCGAAGCAGGCCGCACAGCGGGTGCCGCAGCCGTCCTCCTCGGGGTCGACGGGCATGCCCTTGGCGTCGAGCCGCACCGTCGAGGCGCCGCCCGCATGGTCGCAGATCGCGATCTCGGTGAGAGGCCCCCGGGCCGCCATCCGCACCGCCGCGGCAGAGGTCTGCGCCAGCATCGTCACCAGAGCGGCGGCGAGGAGAAGGCAGATACAGAGCGGGGCACAGCGGCGGGTCATGCCGCAGCCCTACCGGCCGCCGCCCCCCGTGACGTTGATAAGGATCAAATAGTTTATCTCTTTGAAAGGCGCCGGTGCGGGGCGCGGGGGCTGCTCCAGAGGCCTCGGATCAAGGGAAAGTCTCTCACCCGGGTGAGGCCGGGCCCTTGTGGGCAAGGCCCGCGCGCGCGCAGGCTCTGCCCTCCGGTCCGGCCGCGGGGGGCGCCAGATCGGCCAGCGCCGCGAGCACCGTATCGGGCGCCGCGTGATGGAGCGCATGGCCCACGCCCGCCAGCCTGATCGTCCGCAGCCGGGGTGCCCGCGCCTCGATCCAGGGCAGCTGCCAGTCCGCTTCGGCCGTGCGGTCGGCCAGCCCCTGCAGCACGGTCACGGGCAGTTCGACCCGCAGGTGGGCCTCGGCGGCGCGCATCCCGCGGTTGAAGCGGCGCAGTTCCGCGCCCGCCGTCAGCACCGCGCAGGGCTGCAGGGCCTCCTCGATGGGGAAATCGCGGAGCCAGGGCGGCACCTCGTTCGGGGTCATCAGCGTGCGCAGGATGGGCCCGCGCGCGAGGCGGGCGAGCGGCGGCAGCATCGGCCGCAGGGGCGCGCCCCAGACGGGCGCCGAGACCAGACGCAGCGCGGGCTTCCAGTCCTGCGGTGTGGGCCTGCAGAAGGGCGCGATCAGGAGAAGCCCCGAGAGCCTGCGGGGCCGCGTGGCGGCAAGACAGAGGGCCGCGCCCGCGGAGAGCGAATGGGCCGCGAGGATCGCCTCCTCGAGCCGGAGCGCGTCGAGGAAATGGCCGAGCCAGCGGGCGAGCGACAGCGGATCCGTGCGCCGGAGCGGCAGCGGGGCGCTGCCGCCGTAGCCCGGCCGGTCGGGGGCGATCCAGCGCCACCCGGGCACGGGCGCGAAGGCGCGGAAGATCTCCTCGCCGAGGCTGCCGTTGCCGTGGAGCAGCACCACGGGCCGGCCCGATCCCCGGGTCAGAAAGCGGACCGGCCGCCCCTCCACCCGCACCACTTCCCTCTCGCGGGGACGTGGCCGGGCGGTCACGGGGCGCGGCCGGTCACGAGGGCCTCCGCCCTGCGGTCAGTGACGGCGGCCGGCGCTTTCGGCATGGACGCTGTCCGTCTTCATGGCCTTGAAGAAGACCGACAGCTGCCAGAGCGCCGACAGGCCCACGAGAATATAGACGATCCGCGCGAGGATCGCCTGCTGGCCGCCGAAGAGCGCCGCCACGAGGTCGAACTGGAAGAGGCCGACGAGCAGCCAGTTCAGGCCGCCGATGATGATGAGGCAGAGGGTGATGAGGTTCAGACTGCGCATGAGAGGTCCTTCCTTTGGGAGATACGCGCTGAACCGCCCTCTTCGACCGATGTTCCCGCAGTCGCCGCAGGGGCTGCCGGACACCCGCCCCTGCGGCCGCGTCGCGCCGCGGCGGCAGGACGGTGTGACCGACCTGCGACGGTCCCGTGCCCCCACGACGGGGCGGCCCGGGCCTCGCCCCTGCGACTGAGCCCCGTCGCTGCGGCAGGACGGTGCGGCCAACCTGCGACGGTCCCGCGCCCTCAGGATCAAGCTGCCAAGACCCACGGCCCTGTGGCCGCGTCCCGCCGAGACGGCAGGACGGTGTGACCGGCCTGCGGAACATGTGCTTCGACCTGCGGTTGCACGGCCTCACACAGGAGGACCAGGATGTTCTACGTTGACAAGAGGCTCCAGTTTCCGGTGCGCGTCGAGACGCCGGACCCCCTCTTCGCCCGCGCGCTTCAGCAGGCCATCGGCGGCGTCGAGGGCGAGATCCGCGTTGCGATGCAGTATTTCTTCCAGGACTGCGGCGCGCGCGGCAACCCGAAGTTCCGCGACCTGCTCATGAACACGGCGGCCGAGGAGCTCGGCCATATCGAGATGCTGGCGACCGCCGTCGCCCTGAACCTCGAGGGCGCGCCGCTTTCCCTGCAGGAGGAGGCGGCCGGAAACCCGGTGGCGGGCGCCATGCTGGGCGGCATCAACCTCAAGAACCTGCTCTCGGCGGGGCTCTCGGCCATGCCGGTGGACAGCGACGGCGTGCCCTTCGACATGTCCCACATCTATGCCAGCGGCAATGCCGCGGCCGACATGAGCGCCAATGTCACGGCGGAATCCACCGGCCGGATCCTCGCCACGCGGCTCTACAACCTGACGAACGATCCCGGGATGAAGGAGATGCTGGCCTTTCTCATCGCGCGCGACACGATGCACCAGAACCAGTGGCTCGCGGCGCTGGAGGAACTGGGCGGGCACGAGGACGCCTTCCCGATCCCGAACAGCTTCCCGCAATCCGAGGAGAACCAGGACTTCAGCTATGCCTTCCTCGGCTTCCAGCGCGACGGCAGCGAGCCGGTGCAGGGCCGCTGGAGCGAGGGCGCCTCGATCGACGGCAACGGCACCTTCACCTCGCGCCCGATGGAGCCCATGGGCGAGGAGCCGAACCTCGGGCGGGCGCGCAAGGGAAGCGGCGCCCAGGCAGAGCAGGAGTAGGAGGACCCATGGACCGCAGGCACCTGCTTCTCGGGGGAGGGGCGCTCGCAGCCCTTCCCCTGCCCGCGCTGGCCGCGGGCGCTGGCCTTCCCCTGCCCGCGCCGGCCGCGCGGATGGACACGGCTGCGCCCGGGCTCCGCGTGCTCGAAAGCTACATCGCGAGCCGTGACCGCTTTCCCGCGGCGGAGGCGCCCCGCCCCGGCGAGCGGCTGCGGCTGAGGCGCGAGCCCGAGCGCGCCTTCGATCCGCTCTCGGTCCGGGTCGAGCGGCCGGACGGCCTGCCATTGGGCTACCTGCCCGCACAGCCGGCGCAGGTGCTGGCGGCGCTGATGGATGCGGGCGCCGCGGCCGAGGCCCTCGTGGCCGAGAGCGGGCGGCTGCACGTCTATCTGCGGCTTGCCGCCTGAGACCCGCGCGCCCTGCGGCCGAAGCCCGGGAACATGCAACCGTGGCGACGGTTGCGGGGATCATCGTCAGAGGAGGACAGAATGGACACGGCAACTGCTGCCCGCGAAGTGTTCGTGACGGGGCTCAAGAACGCCCATGCCATGGAAAATCAGGCGCTCTCGATCATGCAGCCGCAACTGAACCGGCTCGAGAACTATCCCGAGCTGTCCGCGATGCTCGACCAGCATATCCGCGAGACCGAGGGCCAGCTCACCCGTCTCGAGGAGATCCTCGACAGCCTGTCGGAAAAGGCGTCAGGGCTGAAGGACACGATGCTGTCGGCCAGCGGCGCGATGGCGGCCCTCACCCATTCGGCCGCGCCCGACGAGGTGGTGAAGAACTCGCTGGCCAACTTCGCCTTCGAGCATTTCGAGATCGCGGCCTACCGGTCCCTCATCACCACGGCCGAGCTGGCGGGCATGCAATCGGCGCTTCCGCTGCTCGAGCAGAACCTCGACGAGGAGCGCCGCATGGCCGAGCGCATCGACCAGAGCCTCGCGCCCACGACGGAGCGGTTCGTGATGCTGAAGGCGAGCGGCCAGCGGGCCGACATCTGACACCCGCGCGGATCCGGCCGGGCCGGGTCCGCGCCTCCGTCCTCTCCCGCACGTCCCTGCCCCGCACGTCCCGGCCCCGTCAGTCACCGCCTTGCCGGGCGCTGCGGCGCTGCGCCTCCGTCATCTCCCGCGCCTTCCCGGTGGCGGCGACGAGAGCCGCGCGCAGGGCGTC
>NZ_MABH01000037.1 GCF_001720585.1 Cereibacter johrii
TGGCATAGAAGGCCGCGCCCGCCTGCGCCGCGGCGCCTGCCTTAGCCCGAGCTTTCCGGCTGCGAGCCCGCGCCTCGGCCTCGGCAGCATGGTCGGTGCAGTGCGCCTGGCCGGCCGGCGCGAGCTCCTCGCAGCCGGGCGCACAGCAGAGTTTGCGGATCAAGGGGAGGCTCCAAAGCGAAGCGCCCGGAGAGCATCTGCTCGCCGGGCGCTTGTCTTCGATGATGGCAATCTGCCGAACCAATCGGGCCGCGTCAAGCGGGTGTCAGCTCCATGCCTCGTGGAGCGCCTGCAGGCCGCGCTGAAGCCGGTCGAGCTGACGGGCCTCGTGCCGGCTGTTGAGCCGCCCGGGCAGGCTGTGGAGCGACTGGTCGTCCAGAACGACATGCTGGATCACGGGCCGGGCGAAGGGCGGGATCTCCTCCCACATGCGGAAGAACTTGCGCCGCCGGTCCACCCGTTCCGCCTCGGGATCATGGGTGCCGCTCGTGTCCACTTTCACGATGGCGGCCAGCGGATCACGGGCGGGCATGCCCGAGGCCGCCTCGAAGAGCTCGGCCGCGATGTTGGCCTGCTCGACCGAGAGCTTGCCCTGCCGGTGATAGCGCCCGACCCAGGTCTCGCGCCGGGTGCGGATCACCCGGTTCGGGTTGCTCTTCTTCCCGGTCTTCGGATCGACCTCGGCCGCCTCCTCGATCCGCTTGCCCGCGATCTGCGCCGGCGTCAGCGGCCCGAGGTCCCACGGCGCGAGCTTCAGGCTCACCAGCTTTGCCTTCATGGCCTTGCGGCCCTTCGCGCCCCTCATGCGGCACCCCTGTCCTTGTTCTTGTTGTTTTTGCTGTCCGCTCGTCCGCACCGGCTCTGCCCGCCGCATGTCCACCGCGCCACCGATCATGCCGCCGCCTCCTTCTGCACCGCGCGCCGATCCAGCCGGGCGGCAGCCTTCCTCCCGAGCCCGATCATGCCGCGGCCCCTTCCTTGCGGCCGCGCCCCGCATCCACCAGCGCGCGGGCCTGCGCCCGGTCGCGGAGGTAGAGCTCGAGCCAGTCGCGGTCCTCCCGGCTCGCGGTCTCCCGGTCGATCCGGTCGCGGATGAGCTCGCAGCGCCGGGCATTGTCCTGCGCCTGATCCCGGATCTCGCGCAGGTCCATCGCGAGCGGCGGGCGCGGGTGTTTGAGCAGCCAACGATAGAGCTCCACCAGATGCCCGCCGGCCTCCGCCTTCGGCCCCTCGACCGAGGCGAGCCAGCTCGAGACCAGCCGCCGCTCCGCCGGCGGCGGCTCCTCGATGGCGCGCGCGACTGCCGGATCAGCACCTCGGAGGGCCAGACCCCATCGGCCGCGCTGTCGATCAGCACCTCGGCCAAGGTCATCAGGTTCTCCGCTCCCATGTAGCCCAGCTGCTCGCAGAGCCTGGCCATCGCCGCCTCATGCGCCGCGGCCGCCGTGCCGCGCCGCCTCACCATCCCGGCCTGCTCCAGCCGGTCCACCACCAGCGCCTTCACCCGCGCCCGCTCCTCTGCCTTCGTCATGGCCATCCCTTTCTCAGCCAGCCACGCCTGCCGTCTCGCCACCGCCCGATCTTCTCACCCCTGCAGAAGGGATGTTTTGTCAGGTTCTGTTTTGTGGGGTCCGGTCCTGTCTTGTCCTGTAGGGCAATCACAGTTCCGGGCCTGTGAGATCACTGCAATCTCACAGTGATTAACTGTTACGATTGCAGTGATAACTGTGATTAACAGTGTTAAGTCATGTCAGCTGAACGACCTTCGGCCCGCCGCGCGTGGCCTCGAACGCGGCCCGCACGTTGTCGGAGGTGATGAAGAGATCGCGCTGGCCCAGCCATTCGGCAATCTCGTTCACCACGTCCGGGCTCTCGGCGGCGCGGCCGCATTTGATCTCGATGAGCTTTCTGCGGACACGGGTCCGGGCCATCGCTTTGGAGCCTTCCGTCCGCGCCTGATCGCGCCCGCGCTTCCGGCGGTGCATGTCGCGGGCAATCCCCGCGATCATCACATGGCCGAGGCGGCGGTTGCCCGGCGCCTCCTCCTGGTTCGAGATATGGGTCTCGCGCCAGCCATAGAGCGCGCCCTCGCGGGCCGCGCGCCAGCTCTCGAGATCCGCGCCGTAGCCCGCGAGGCGGGCGAGCTCGAGATCGTCGTCGGGCAACGTTCCGGCCGGGTCCTGCCGGAAGGCCTCGCACCAGAGAAGGAGGGCCGTGCCAATGTCGGCGCGCCGGTTCTCGGCCAGCGCCCGGGCGACGAAGCGGGAGGTGAGGAGGCGGTTGATGTGCAAGGGCACCCATTCGTGGCTCGAGAGCGTGTCGCCGAAGGCCAGCGGATATTCCCAGAAGTCGCCGAGGATCTCGGTCGGGGGCTCGGTCTCGGTCACTCGATCATGCGGCACGGGCACCTCCCGCGGCGCGTCGGAAGCGGTCACGCTTCGTCATGGCAGGCCTCCATAGATGAAGACGGGCACCTGGGCGGCGAGGGCGGATGCGACCTCGTGCCGGATGCCGATGGAGTCTGACCAGCCGCGGATCTCGGGGACCACGACGGCGGCGCAGACGGTGAGAAGGGGGCGGCACCAGTCTTCCCAGAGGACCGGATTGAACGGGTCGATCCGGAGCCGGGGGAACATGGTGGAGTGCAGCGCGGCGGCCGAGAGGACGACGGGCGAGATCGCCGTGACGCCGACCTCCAGGAGCCTCGCGACCTCGCGCGCGGCGTCGGCCATGGCCGCTTCGGACTGATCCCGCGACCAGCGCCCGTCCGGGCCGACCGCTCGGAGTGTGTAAGGGGTCGCCAGATAGACCGGTCGCCCCCAGCGCGCATGCCGCGCAACGAGCGCCGGATCGGCATGCCAACGCAGCAGATCCGCCCGGCCCGCAGGATGTCGCCGCAGCGCGGCCCACCCGTTCGATGGAAAAGCGCCGGAGGCCGCAGCCCCCGGCGAAGTGGCCGCGTCCTGTACAGGCAAGGGCGCGGCGGCGGTCACAGAAGGCTCCCGAGAGCGGTGGCGAGGATCGCAGATCCCGCGAGGGCGGAGGGCACGAGCCACCAGCCCGAGGGCAGCCGATGCGGCAAATGCTCCTCGCTCTCGTCCTCGCGGTGCAGCCATGTCTCGGCGAGCCGGGAAGAATATTTCCGCGACTGTTTCTTGAAGTGCAGATGGTTGCAGAAGGCGCGGAAGGACCGCGCCTCGTAGAACCGCTGCATGAGATACCAATAGACGCGCGTCATCCCCGTCCCTCGATGATGCTGAAGATTTCCTCGCCGCAGGCGATGGTCATGACCGCGAAAACATGGCGCAGCGCCGCGTCGTTTTCGCATTGCAGCCAGTTCCGGACTTGCCGCTCGCTCACGCCGAGCACCGGCGCAGCCTTCGCCGCCAGATCCCGCTCCGAGGAGGCCGGGAAGGCCCGCCACAGAAGCCCCGCGAACCTTTTCCGGCTCGCTCGGGCATGAACGTCACTTTGGGCAAGATTTTTCCGCATGTTCACTCCATCTTCTCCCTTGGGCAGGGGTTTCGATGACGAAGCGATTTCACGACCGGAGAGGGGGGCGGCGCAGAGCATTACGCCGCCCCCTTTTCATCTTCTTGAGCGACGTCCGCTCCATCGCAAGCCGCCAACCAGCTGGCTGCGGGAACCGCCCCGGCTGTCAGGCGCTCGATGGCGAACGCGAGTTCAAGACTAGGAGTCTTTCGACCACCAGCGATTTCGCTGAGGTAGCTAGCCGACGTTCCGAGACGAGCAGCGAAGTCGCGCTGCGTCGTGCGGTTGTCGGTCAGGTACTGGGAGAGCTTAGCCATGCGCAGCAAGTTCGCACATAGCGAACTAGCCCGCAAGGCAGAAGTTCGCTATGTGCGATTAGCGTTTCGCTCTCAGCGATGCCAAGAATGGCCAATGCGTGTACGCCTCAAAGAACTACGGAAAGCAAAGAACCTTACCCAGGAGCAGCTCGCCGAGATGGTTGGCTCTAGCAAGAGCTACATTTCGGAGATCGAGAGCGGGAAGAAGTTCCCCAGCGGCCGGCTTCTGAAAGCCTTTGCTCACACTATGGAAGTTCCCGTTCAGGCGCTCATCGAGGATGATCAGGCCGGCACCGATCTGATGGCTCATCTGGAGGTCATGAGAGATCTGCCGGAGCACGATCAGAAGGCAGTAATCCGGCATGCGATTGGTCTTCTTGAGCACGCGCAGCTATCTCCGCCAGAACCTCGGCCCGCGAAGCGGAATCGAGGCGCAACATGATCGCGATGAGCTTCGCGAGAACGTCATCGCCTGGTTTCCGGGTCATTTCCATGTTCCTATCGTTCTTACTAAGTTCACTGTAGGCGCAGCTTCCGAGACAGATCAGTCGCTGGCGCGCCGCGCCGCGTCCTCGCCGTTCCCGGCGAGCGGCGGACATCCCACATGCAGCTACGAAGCGTTACCCGATCAGGAACATCCTCTCCGGCGCCCTCCGGCTGATGAGGCCGTGCACTCACGAATCGTCACTCCTCTCGTGGTTCGCTAATAGCGAATATAATGCTTGAAAGAAAGTTCGCTACATGCGAACCATGGCGCATCGCACCCAGATGGGAGTTTTCGATGCCCGCCACCGCCATCCGTTACCCGGCCTCTGCGCCGGTTGCCCGTTTCGCCCTTCTTGACCTGCCCGAGCCCCAGCTGCGCCGGCTGCTCGCTGCGGCCGAGGCGGGGCTCCCGCAGCTCGCCGCCGACGACGAGACCGACGCCGAGCTCGCCGCGATCCTCGCTCAGGCGCGGGAGGCGCTCGGAGCATGAGCCGGATCCTGCCCCTCTCGCCCCGCGATCTGAATGCCGTGCGCCATCGCGCGGAGCATGCACCGGACGGTGCCAGCCGCGATCTCGCGCGCCGCGCGCTGGCCGATCATGCTTTCGCCGTGGCCTCGGGGCGCGCGCTGGCCCGGGCACGGCCGCGACCCGCCTTCCGGACGAGCAGGCCGAGCCCGCTCGGGCCGAACCGCACCGGCTTCCTCGTGGGGGCGCTGGCGCTCCTGGGCTTCCTGTTTGTCGCTACGGTCCTCTGGGCCCATGTCACCGACGTGGCCGAGACCATGCGCCAGCAGGCCAGCGCCATGCGGGGGATGTGATGGAGGCCGTTCCGCACTCCGTGCCGCGCTCCGGGCCCGTCCCGGTCGAGAGCCTCAACGCGGCCGATCTCGACCGCATGGCCGCCGCCATCGACAGCGGCCGGATCCGCAAGCCGCCGATGAAGGAGACGCCCGCCGACCGCGCCGTGGCGGAGGCCGCCTATCGGGTTGCGGCCGACGAGCTGCGCCAGTTCATCGAGCGCTACGAGCAGCTCGAGGCCGAGAAGAAGGAGATCGGCGGCCAGCAGAAGGAGCTGATGGCCGAAGCGAAGGGCAGGGGCTATGCGCCGAAGATCCTCAGGATGATCGTGGCGCTCCGCAAGCGCACGCCGGACGACATTGCCGAGGAGGAGACGCTCCTCGAGCTCTACAAGGCCGCGCTCGGCATGGCCTGACGACCCCGGGCGCGGCGGGCGATCCGCGCAGCTTCCGTTCAACTCGCCCGGCGCCTCCGCGGCCCGGGCCCTGTCCCGCGCTCCGGCGCGCCGGAGAAGATTTGCATGAAGGGTATCCCGCATGGCTAAGGACTTCATCTCCCGGGGCGATCTGCGCCTCATCCCGCTCGCCGAGCTCCGGCTCTCGCCCCTGAACAGTCGGCAGGAGATCGCGGCCGAGGAGGTCGAGGCCATGGCCGAGAGCCTCGCCGTGGCGGGGCTCCTGCAGAACCTGATCGGCCATCTGACGCCCCGGGGCGTCGAGATCGTCGGCGGCGGCACCCGGCTCCGTGCGCTGCAGCGCCTCGCGGCCGAGGGCTGGAGCCGGCACCCGGATCTCATTCCGATAGATCCGGTGCCGGTGAAGGTGACGGCCGACCTGCAGGAGGCGGTGGCCTGGGCGGGCACCGAGAACAGCGCGCGCTCGGCGCTGCACCCGGCCGACGAGGTCCGCGCCTATGCCGCGATGCGCGAGCGCGGCGCGAGCCTGTCGCGGATCGCGCGCAGCTTTGCGCGCTCCGAGGCCCATGTCGAGCGGCGCCTCAAGCTCGCGGACCTGCCGGCCGAGGCGCTGGCGGCGCTGCGGGCGAACGAGATCTCGCTCGAGATGGCGAAGGCGCTGACGCTCGCGCCGAGCGGCGAGCGCTGCCTCGAAGTTCTCACTTCGGTGCGGGGGCGCGACGTGCGGCCGGAGCAGGTGCGGCGCGAGTTGACACCCGGGACCGTGCCCTCGACGGACCGGCGCGCGGTCTTCGTGGGGCTCGAGGCCTATCTCGCGGCCGGCGGAACCTCTCAGCGCGATCTCTTCGCCGACAGGACGCTGCTGGAGGACGAGGCTCTCCTCGACCGGCTCTTTGCCGAGAAGGGGGCGGCCGAGGCCGAGCGGATCCGCGTGGAAGAGGGCTGGGAGTGGGCGACATGGGTGCCGGAGGAATATGTGCCCTGGACCGCCACGCAGAAGCTGGTGCGGCTCTACGCCCGGCCCGGGAAGCTCTCGGACGGAGAGGAAGCGGAGCTCGCGGCGCTCGAGGAGCGCGATGCCGAGGACGCCCTCGACGAGGCCGGCCGCGCGCGCCTGGCCGAGCTCGAGGCCCGGCGCGAGGGCGGCTTCACCGACGCGCAGCGCGCCTCGGCCGGGGTCTTCGTCTATTGCAGCAGCCGGGACGGGCTCTCGGTCGAGCGCGCCTATCAGCAGCCGCGGGCGGTCCCGCGGGGTGCTGCCGAGGCGGCACCGGACCTGCCGCAATCGCTGATCGAGGATCTGCACCGGATCCGGCTCGGGGCGCTGCAGGCCCGTCTCATGGACCAGTCCGAGCTCATGCTCGACCTTCTGGCCTGGTCGCTTGGCGGGGGCCTGCGTCCTTGGGCGCGCCCGCTCGCGGTCTCGCCGACCGACCAGCCCATCGCGCCGGAGAAGGGAGAGGGCACGAGCTACCCGGAGCGGCTGGCGGCACGGCTCGAGCCGAACACGAGCCTCGGCCCGGACGGCACCCCGGCCGAGTTCGAGGCCTTCCGGGCGCAGGGGAAGAAGCACCGCAACCAGATCCTGACCGAGGCCCTCGCTCGGACCTTCTGCACCGGCAGCTCGGGCCTTTCGGCCGCGCTCGCGCGCCAGCTCGGGGTCGAGGTGCGCCGGATCTGGACGCCGACCGCACAGGGCTTCCTGGGGCGCTGCAGCGCGGGCTATCTCGACCGGCTCTGGAGCGAGCTCGTGCCGGCGGCCGAGGCGGATCAGGGCTTTCAGAAGCTGAAGAAGGGGGAGAAGGCCAAGCGTCTCGAGGCGCTCTTTGCGGACACCGCCACCCGCGAGGCTCTCGGCCTCAGCCGCGAGGATTGCGCGAAGATCGACGCCTGGGTGCCGGCCGAGCTCGGCTGGCCGGAGGGGGAGGCATGAGCGGTCCAGACAAGGCCGCAGCCATGCGGCGGGCGAGGGCGGGCCGATGAGCGCCCCGTTTCGCCACGAGGATCCGGTGCTCGATTTCGTGCGCACCTTGGCCCGCAGCTACGCCGCGCGGCATCATGCAGAGGGACAGGAGAGAGAATCACGATGCACGGCAGGCGCGCCGCAATCTACTCCCGCTACTCGACGGAGCTCCAGGACGGACGATCGATTGACGATCAGGTGGCGCTCTGCCGCGAGCACGCCGCGCGGAGCGGGCTGACCGTCGTCGCCACCTACGACGACCGTGCGAAGACCTCGGCGAGCATCTTCGGCCGCGACGGGCTCGCGCGCATGATGGAGCAGGCGCGCGCCCGCCAGTTCGATGTCGTGATCGTGGAGGCGCTCGACCGGCTGAGTCGCGACCAGGAGGATCTGGCGCATATCCACAAGCGGCTGAGCTTCGCCCGGATCGACATCCTGACAGTGCATGAGGGTGTCGCGGATTCGGTGTCAGTGGGCCTGCGGGGGCTCATGGGGACGATGTTCCTCGAGGCGCTGAAGGCCAAGACGCGCCGGGGTCTCGCCGGCGTGATCCGCGACGGTCGCCACGCCGGTGGGCAGACATATGGCTATCGCGGCGTCCCGGGCGAGCCGGGAAAGCGCGAGATCGTGGCGCACGAGGCCGAGATCATCCGGGAGATCTTCGCGGCTTATGTGGAGGGGAAGAGCCCGCGGACCATTGCGGGCGAGCTGAACGCGCGGGGGATCGCCGCCCCGCGCGGGCCGAAGTGGAATGCCTCGACGCTGAACGGCAACCCGCAGCGCGGCTACGGCATCCTGCGCAACCCGATGTATGACGGCCGTCTGGTCTGGAACCGCGTCACCATGGTGCGCGATCCGGACACCGGACGGCGCGTGAACCGCGAGAATCCGCTGGATGCCCGGCAGGAGGTCGAGGCCGAGCATCTGCGCATCGTGCCCCGGCCGCTCTTCGAGGCTGCCGTCCGGCGTCACGCGCAGCAGGCCGAGGCGGTGCGGACGGGCAAGATCACCAAGGCGCCGCCCCGGCCTTTCTCAGGCCTGATCCGCTGCGCCTGCTGCGGAGGCGGCATGAGCATCCACGACCGGTGCGGCGAGGCGATCCGGATCCGGTGCAGCACGGCGAACGAGAGCGGGAGCTGCGAGAACAAGGCGCGCTATCGGCTCGAGAAGATCGAGGAAGCGATCTTCCATCGCCTTCGGGCGCAGCTCGACCGCCCGGACTATCTGAAGGAGTTCGTCCGGGTCTATGCCGAAGAGCGCCGCCGCCTGACGGAGACGGCGCGCCGCGACCGGGCACGGCTGGAACGGGCCGCGGCGGACAGCCGGGCCCGCTACAGGCGGCTGGTCGACATGATGGCGCGCGGACTGATCGAGGGCGAGGAAGCCGACGCCCGGGTGCTGCAGGCCAAGCAGGCCGCAGAGATCGCGCGGAGCGAGCTCGAGATCGCCTCGAGCGAGGATAATGTGGTGGAGCTGCACCCGCAGGCGACGGCCGCCTATACGCGCGCCATCGCCGATCTTTCGGCCGCGCTGCAGCGGGGCGACGGCACGTTCGACGCGACCTCGGTCGAGGCCCTGCGCCGGATCATCACCGAGATCACTGTCCATCCCAAGGATGAGACCGGCGACGTCCTGGTCGAGGTCCGCGGCAACATGGAGCGGCTGCTCGGGATCGGCCAACAGATTGTGGGGGGTCCGATGGTGGCGAGGGGGGGACTTGAACCCCCGACCCCACGATTATGAGTCGTGTGCTCTAACCAGCTGAGCTACCTCGCCGTCGGTGGACGCTGCACTATGGGATGTGCCGGGAAGCGTCAAGCGCAAAAACCGGGTCGCGGGCGATCCGGGGGCGGCCGGTGGCGGTTGCGGTCACGGTGGCCTCGACGAAGAGGGGCCGGCCCTCCACCGTCGCCTCGCGGACGGAGCGGGTGAGGGCGATGCGGGGATCCGCCGCGCCGGCCTCGGCGGCAAGGTGCGCCACCCGGGTGGCGAGATGCGCCTCGGCGGCGGCAAGCGCGGCCTCCGGGTCGGGCAGGCTCTCGGGGCCGTCGGGGAAATGGACGATGTAGCGGCCTTCGCCGGGGCTCGTGACCTGCAGGCTCAGCCGCTGCGAGACAAGGCCCGCCACCGCGCCGATCGCATTGGCTACGCCGCCATGTTCGGGCAGGATCGTGGTGCAGCCGAGCCGTTCTCCCACTCCGGCGTAGAAGGAGCGGGCCGAGGCGCCAAGGCCCACCACCGGCAGGGCGAGGTGAGCCGAGAATGCGAGCGCCCCCGGGCGACGGGCGAGGCCCGCACGCAGAAGCGGATGGCCCACGAGGAGGGCGGGGTCGGCATAGCCGTCCTCGGCCAGGGCCACCTCGAGGAGGCACTCGGCCGTCCGCTCGGTCAGCCGGTCGAGGATCGCCGCGGCCAGCGTGCCGGCGTCGGGCGCCAGCCGCTCGCCCCGCGCCGTGCGGCGGCGCGCCATGAGGGTGAGGGCCTTCTCGGCCGCCCCGGCGTCCCAGCTGGCCAGTCGCCCGAGCACATGGTTCGCATCCGACGGTGTCACGCCCGCCATCATCACCAGCCCGCGCGCGATCAGCCGCTCGAGCGCCGCGAGATCCATCCGGCTGCGCAGCGCCTCGGCGAGCGGCATGGCCGGGCGCAGACGGTCCATCAGCTGCGCCTCGCGTCCGGTGAGGCCCGCGGCGGGCAGGCCCGTCGGCAGCAGGAAGCGGCCCTCGTGCTCGCCCGGCGCCGAGGCCAGAAGGGCGCGGTCGAGCGCGGCATGGACCGGCCCGGGATGATCGGCCGCCAGCAGCGACACCGGGATCAGCCGGCGCGGCCCGAGGCGGAAGAGCCCCTCGAGCCCCTCGGGCGGATGGACCTCGCTGTCGCCGCCGAGCCCGGTCGTGCGCATCGCGACCGCCTCGACCATGGTGCGGAAGCCGCCCACGAGCGCGCCCTCGGGGTCGATCTCGGGCTGGCCGTCGCGCAGCACGGCCACGTCGGTCGTGGTGCCGCCGATGTCCGAGACGAGGGCATCCCGCACGCCGGTCAGCCAGCGGGCGCCGACGAGGCTCGCGGCGGGGCCGGAGAGGATGGTCTCGATCGGGCGCTCGCGCGCGAGGCGGGCCGAAATCAGCGCCCCGTCACCGCGCACCACCATCAGGGGCGCCGTCATCCGGCGCTCCGACAGATGCTGCTCGCAGGCGGCGACCAGACGGCCGATCATGCCGATCAGCCGCGCGTTGAGCACGGCCGTCAACGCGCGCTTCGGGCCGCCGAGGCGCGCCGAGAGCTCGTGCGAGCAGGTGACGGGGCAGCCTGCGACACGGTGGACGACGGCCCGGGCGGCAAGCTCGTGCGCGGGATTGCGGGTGGCGAAGCTCGCCGCCACCGCGAAGGCCGCGACCTGCGGCGCGACGGCCGCCACTTCGGCCTCGAGCCGGGCGAGGTCGAGGGGCGCTGCCTCTGCGCCCGAATGATGATGCCCGCCGGGCAGGCAGATCACCGGATCGCCCGCGAGCGCCTCGGGCAGGCCCGCCCGCTCCAGATCGCCCGGGCCGAAGCCTAGGAAGATCAGCGCGACGCGCCCCCCCTGTCCCTCGACCAGCGCATTGGTGGCGAGCGTGGTCGAGAGCGAGACGAGACCCACCTCGGCCGGCGCGACCTGCGCTTCGGCCAAGGCCGCATCGATCGCCCGGCCGATCCCCAGCGCGAGATCCGCGCGCGTGGTCAGGGCCTTGGCCCAGCCCACCACGCGCTCCGCCTCGGGATCGACGATCACCGCATCGGTGTAGGTGCCTCCGGTATCGACCCCGAGAAGAAGCGTCATGCCAGTCTCCGCGACAAACTGTCCCGGTTCTAGCCGATCGCGCGCCGTCCGAAAGGCCCCATGCGACGCCGGACGGTGCGGCGGCGTCTCCGACGCTGTGCGGATCAGGCCGAGCGCGACGGCCTGCGGCGGCGGCGGTGTCCGGGGGGGATGTTGAGCATCTCGCGATATTTGGCGACGGTTCGGCGCGCAAGCTGCATGTCCTCGGCCGCCAGCGCCTCGACCAGGGCGCCGTCGGACAGGGGCGCGGCCGGATCCTCCTCCGCGACGAGGCGGGCGATGGCGGCGCGGATGGCTGCGGCCGAGGGGCCGCCCTCGGCGAGGCGGCCGCTGAACATGCGCCGCAGCCACCAGGTGCCGCGCGGCGTGTCCACGCAGGTGCCCGCGACCACGCGGCTCACGGTGCTCTCGTGGATGCCGAGCGCCTCGGCCACTTCGGTCATGGTCAGGGCCACGAGCGCCGACGGCCCTTCGTCGAGCGCCGCCTCCTGCCGGGCGAGGATCTCGCGCGCGACCCTCAGGAGCGTGGCGTTGCGGTTCTCGATCATCCGGCCCACCGCCTGCGCCTGGGTCCAGGCTGCGCGGGCGGCCGGCGTCGTCGGGCGCTTGTCGGGCTTGCGGATCTGCACCGTGGGCATGGCCGAGCGGTTCAGCGACACCTCCCACCCGGCCTCGCCTCTGGTCGCGATCAGGTCGGGCTCGCGCACCGGCGCCGCGCCCGGATCGAACTGGGCGCCGGGCTTCGGGTCGAAGGTCCGCAAGAGCCGCAGGCGCGCGGTCACCCCGGCCTCGTCCGTGTTGCAGAGCCGCGCGAGCCGCCCGAGGGCCCCCTGTGCCACGAGGTCGAGATGGTCGAGAAGGCAGCTCAGGGTGGGATCGAGCCGCTCGGCCTCGATCGCCTGGATGCGCAGGCACTCGGCGAGGTTGCGGGCGAAGAGGCCGGCGGGTTCGATCTTCTGCAGCCGGGCCAGCACCGCCTCGACCTCGGCGGGTGTGGCGCGGGCCTGCCGGGCGATCTCGTCCATCGCCGTCCCGAGCCAGCCGGTGGGCTCCAGCGCCTCGGCCAGAAGGATGGCGATCCGACGCTCGGGTCCGCGCGGAAAAAGCGTGTCGATCCGCGCCATCACATGCGCCATGAGGCTCGGCCCCGCCGCCGCCACCGCCTCTCCGTCCGCAGCCCCCTCACCCTGCGCCAGACGGGAGAGGACGCTCGTCCAGCGCGGCAGCCAGTCGGTCGAGGTCGCCCTCTCGAGCTGGATATGGGGGTTCTCCGCCGCCTGCTCCTGCAGGTAGCGCGTGAGGCCTTCGGCATCGGAATTCAGGACGCGGATCGAGGCGGTCAGGCCGAGATTCAGCTGCAGCCTCTGGGTCTGGGCGATACTGATGCGCTGGCGGGACTTCATGATTGCGTCGAGCCTAGTGCCCGCGCGCCGACGGCGCAACCGGGACGGGAGCCCCGGCGCGGGGGATGCGCCACCCCGCCCGGCGGGATCAGTCCCGGAACCGCTGCATGAAGCGGCGGTCGATCCGGTCCTTCCAGCGCCAGAGCCAGGCGCCCTCGAGCCGCAGGCCGAACTTGTCGGCCACGGCCACGCGGGCGCCGCAGGAGATGAGCTTCAGGTAATCGCGCTGCGGCCGGTAGTGCCGCAAGGGGCCGCCCAGAAGGGCTGCCGCGAGGTTGTGGCCGAGGATCGGTGCCTCGCGCACCGCGAAGACGCCCGCCTTGGGGCGAGGCGCATGGGACAGATGGGCGCAGTCGCCCACCGCGAAGATCGCGGGATCCGAGCTCTGCAGCGTCGGCCCCACCCGGACGAAGCCGCGCTCGAGCGCGAGGCCGGTGTCGGCCAGCCATGCCTGCGGCTGCGCGCCCGTCACGGTGAGGGTGAAGTCCGAGGGCAGGCGCGTGCCGCAGCCGAGGATCACCGCGTCGGGCTCGATCCGCGCCACCTCGGTGCGGGTCAGGATCCGGATGCCGAAGCCCGCCATGCGCGTGAGGAGCGCCCGCCGCGCGCCTGCGCCGAGGCCGGGCAGCACCTGTGCCGCGCGCTCGACGACGGTCACGCGGGGCAGGGCGCCCGCGCCCTGCAGCCGGTAGGCCTGCGCCATGGCCAGCTCGATCCCTCCGGTGCCGCCGCCGATCACCACGATCTGCGGCTCGGCCGGCGCCCGGGCCACGAACGCGTCCCACCGATCGGCATAGGGACCGAGGGGCTTTGCCGCCACCGCATGATCCTCTGCCCCCGGCACCTGCGGCAGGTCCGAGGCGATGCCCACGTCGAGCGAGGCCACATCGTAGGGCAGGCTGCCGCCCCCCGCGAGGAGCACGCGCTTCGCCTGCCGGTCGATGCCCGTGGCGCAGTCGAGCAGGAGCCGGGCGCCCGCGCGCTCTGCCAGATCCACGAGGTCGATCATCATCTCCGCCCGGCGGTAGTGGCCCGCGACATGGCCGGGCAGCATCCCCGTGTAGGGCGCGGTGGGCTTCGGATTGACGAGGGTGAGGCGCAGGTCCGGCCGGGGCTTCCAGTCGAGCAGCACCAGCGCATGGGCGTGTCCGCCGCCGATCAGCACCAGATCGCGCGTGCCTCGCTCCATCAGCCCTCCGCCAGCCGCGCGACCTGCGGGGCGATCCGGGCCGCGAGGGCGGGCAGATCGTCCAGCCGGTCGGTCTCGACCACCACGCGCGGCGGGGCCGAGCGGGCGCGGTGCTTGGCGTAGCGCGGATCGTAGTGCCGCTCCATCAGATCGGCCGCGAGTTCCTCGAAGCGGCCCGCTGCGGCATGCGCGTGCCACTCCTCGATGCGCTTTGCCGGGTGGACGGGGCGCAGAAGGTCGATGACGGCGGCGAGCCGCGGGCCGTCCTCGACCAGATCGCGATAGGCGCGCACGAGATAGGCCGCGCGGGCCGCGGCGGGGGCGGCCAGTTCGATCCGCGGCGCAGCCTGCATCGCCTTCCAGAGGCCGGGCGGCAGCCGGATCTCGCCGATCTTGCTCGATTCCGCCTCGACCACCACCGGCCGTGCCGGATCGAGCCGGGCCAGCGCCACGGCGAGGCGGCTCTCGAAGCCGCGCTGCGCGGGCTGGCCGCCCGCCAGGCTGCCGAAGAGCGAGCCGCGGTGATTGGCCAGCCCCTCGAGGTCGAGGACCTGCACCCCCAGCGCGGCCAGATGGGTCAGGATCTCGGTCTTCGCAGCCCCGGTGTTTCCGTCGATCACCACCACGGGCGCCCTGACCGGCCGGTCGTAGAGCTCATGCACCACAAGGCCGCGCCAGCTCTTGTAGCCGCCCTCCAGCACCTCTACCCGCCAGCCGATCTGGCCGAGGATCATGGCGAAGGAGTTCGCCCTCTGCCCGCCGCGCCAGCAATAGACGAGCGGGCGCCAGCCGCCGGGGCGGTCGGCCAGAACCTCCTCGATGTGGCGCGCGGCATTGCGGGCCACCAGTGCCGCGCCGATCTTGCGGGCGGAGAAGGGGTTGACCTGCTTGTAGATCGTTCCGACCCGGGCGCGCTCCTCATTGTCGAGGACGGGCAGGTTGATCGCTCCGGGCACGCGGTCCTCCTGCCACTCGGCAGGAGAACGCACGTCGATCACATCGTCGAACCCGTGGTCGATGAGCTGCGAAAGATCTGTTGCACGATAGGCCATGCGCTTTCCTAGCCCGCGCCGCGCCCCTTGGCCAGCAGTCCCACAGCCCTCGAAGCGACGGCAGCGTCGCAGGCGCCGTCTCTTTCTTGTGCCGCAAGATATGTCGGTCGCGGGACGGGCGCGCTCAGCCGGGAAAGCCGAGCTTTCGACGCCGGAAACGGGGCTCCCGGGCGATCCCTTCCCAGCGTCTGACCTTGATCGCCGAGGACAGGCTGTTGACAGCCGTCAACTTCGGCCGCTCTCGTCCCTTCGGGAGAAAGAGGCGCGTTTGAGGGTGAGGATCCCGACGAAGGCCCCGCCCGATGCGCGGCTGCCCCCGCAGGAGCGGCAGCCGGCGCGCTCAGTTCTTGGGCTTCGTGGCGGAATCCACCAGCTCGGCCTTCTTCCGCTCGGCCCATTCGCGGCCCGGATCGCCGCCCCAGAGAAGCCAGCCCACATATTCGGGCGACGGATCGTCCTCGTTGCCGAAGTTCTCGTCCTGCTTGTGCACTTCCTGCCGGTCGAAGAAGTTCACCATCCGCTTGATGGTCTGCGGCGAAAGCGACTTGCGCCCTTTCAGGTCGCGGGCGCGTGCAACGCCCACGTTGGTGCCGCCGCGCTTGTATTTTCGCCGCAACTCCAGCCCCTTCTCGGCGGTCGAGGCGACCTCCGGCGGCGGCGTCAGATCCACAGTCTTGTCTTTCATCTTGACCATTACCCCCGTTCCCTCAGAGGAAACACCGACTAACGCACGGGGGAGTGGCAAGGTTCCCGCCATCCTACTCCTGTGCGCGAAGAACCTGCGCGGGCCTCGACCGGAGCGGACGCAGCGCGAAGACGAGCCCGGCGAGAAGCGTGGCAAGCACGCCTCCGACCACGATCGCCAGGGCCGACACCGGCTCGAACCGGTAGCTCGCGTCCATGACGAAGGTCATGACCGCCCAGCCCGCCAGAGCCCCCGCGAGGATCGCGACGAGGCCCGCCGCGCCGCCGAGGAGGCCCGATCGGAGCGCGAAGCTCGCGAGGATCCGGGCGCGGGTGGCGCCCAGCGTCTTGAGCACCGCGGCCTCGTAGATCCGCCCGCGCTCGCCTGCCGCCGCCGCGCCGATCAGCACGACGAAGCCAGTGACCAGCGTGGCGGCCGCGGCCCAGGCCGTGGCGGTCGCGATGGCCGAGAGCGCCTCGCTCACCCGCTCGATCGCGTCCTTGACGCGGATGGCGGTGATGTTGGGATAGGCGGTGGCAAGCTCCCGCAGGATCCGGCCCTCGGCCTCGGGCTCGGCATAGACGGTGGCGATGAAGGTGTGGGGCGCGCCCGCCAGTGCTGTCGGGTTCATGACCATCACGAACCCCATGCCGGCCGAGGAGAAATCCACCTCGCGCAGCGAGGTGATCTCGGCCTCGATGTCGCGGCCGAGGATGTTGACCGTGAGCCGGTCGCCGAGCTTGAGCCCGATCTCGGCCGCTTCCTCGGCGGCGAAGGAGACCTGCGGCGGGCCCTGATAGTCTTCGGGCCAGAAGGTGCCGGCCACGACACGGGCCGTCTCGTCGGGGCGCGCGGCATAGGAGATGCCGCGGTCGCCGCGCACCACCCAGTGTTCGCCCGCCACGTCGCGCGCGGGGCGGCCGTTGATCCGGGTAAGGACGCCGCGCAGCATGGGCGCGGCCTCGACCCGGCTCACCTCCGCATCCCCGCGCAGGGTCGACAGGAACCCCTCGATCTGGTCCTGCTGGATGTCCACGAAGAAGTAGGAGGGCGCGCGGGCGGGCAGGTCGCGCTCGATGGCCGAGCGGAGGTTCGCGTCGATCTGGCCCACCGCGGCCAGCACCGAAAGGCCGAGGCCCAGCGACAGGACGACCGAGGTCGCCTCCTGCCGCGGACCGCCGATGGAGGCCAGCGCGAGGCGCAGCGCCGTCCGGCCGCGGGCGAG
>NZ_MABH01000038.1 GCF_001720585.1 Cereibacter johrii
CGCGGCGGGCGGCGAGCAGGCGGCCCAGATGGAAGTTGGCGGCGGGCTCGTCCGGCGCCACGGCCAGCACGGAGCGATAGCGCTCCTCGGCCTCGGGCAGGCGGCCGGCCTCGTGCAGGCGCAGCGCCTCGGTCAGGAGCCGGGGGAGGTGGGCAGGGTTCAGGGGCAGCATGGGATCCGATCCGGGGGGTCTGGCCCGCGACTAGCACGGACAGGGCGCGCTGTCGATTTTCGCGAACCTCCCCGGCCGATGCGGATCGCTGGCAAGGCGCCCGGCAGAGGCGGAAATGAAAAGAGCGGGCCTGAGCCCGCTCTTTCCGTTCAGGATCGGAGATCCGATCAGAACGACATCGACACGCCGACCGAGTAGGTCTCGTTGTCGTCGTCCAGGTTGCCGCCGAAGTCGGAGTCGCCGTAGCCGCCGTGCAGCTTCAGGCCGCCGCCGAGGTCGTAAGCCGCGGCGATGCCGTAGCCTTTGACTTTGTCCAGGCCGTCCATGTCGAACACGCCGTAGTTGGCGCCGATCTCGAACGCACCGGTGGTGAAGCCAGCCGACACGCCGAGGTGGTTACCGTCACGCACGTCCGAGCTGATGTCGGTGTAGGCGAGGCCAGCGACGAAGCCGTTGTTGAAGTCGGCGTTGACCGAGGCGCCGAGCAGTTCGATGTCGCCGCCGACGAACACATCGCCGTCCGTGGCGAGCGCAACCGCGTTCAGCGAGCTGCCTTGGCTGCCGAGGCCGGTGCCCAGCGTTTCGAACGTCTGGTAGGCCAGGCCGAAGCCCATGCCGAAGCCGCCGAAGTCGCCTTTGTACTTCGCACCGATGGCGTAGCCGTCGCCGTTGGTGTCGGTGTCGTCGAGCTCGGCCGAGATCGCCACACCGAAGTCGCCGAAGCTGTATTCGTAGCGGGCGATCTGGTTGTCGTACTTGCCGTCGCCGTAGGCGCCGAAGTAGCCGGCGTGGGTGGTTTCGTCGTCACCGATCGAGCCCGGGTTGCCCACGTTCTCGGTCATGGCCCAGTCCATGGCGCCGTCGATTTCGCCCATGGTCAGGGTGCCGAAGGCGCCCGAGATGAAGGCGGCTTCGTTGTCGGCCGAGAAGTTGCCGTTCGAGTCGCCTTCGTCTTTCGAGATCTCGACGCTGGCGCCGAACGCGAGGCCGGTGTCCGTCTCGCTCGTCATGGTGACGATGAGGTTCAGGTCGTTGTGGAACTGGGTCTCGTTCGTGTCACGGCCAGCCGGAAGCGGAGCAAGCAGCCCATCGCCGCCGCCGACAACACCCATCTCGGCGTAGCCCGAGAAGCTGATTTCGGCCGCAGCCACGCCCGCGGTCATCACCAGAGCCGTGGTCGCAAGAAGAATCTGTTTCATAGTTTCCCTCGTTTGTCTCGTCTGCGCCCCAGCTCAGGGGAATCCGAGTGGGCCTGCCTCTGTTTCCCTCCGGATGGGCTCGATTGCAAACGGAACGGGCCTGTTGCAGGGAAAGACGTGGATGATGGTGCAGAGTTGCCACAGTGAGCGGCAGGGCCCCGCGGCCCGTCCAAAGGTCGGAAAAACTTTCGCTTTCTGGCAGGGCCGGGCGGGATGCCTGAAAAACCTTGGCACGGTCCGGTGCCTCGGCTAGACAGCACGGGACGTCACACACGGGGGACTTCATGACCTTCCTTAGCCTCGCGCGCGCCGCCCTGCCGGTCGGGCTTGCGCTTTCGCTCTCTGCCTGCGGCGGCCTGGGTGGGGGAGACGCCTCCTCGGGCGATCGGCAGATCGAGGCGGGCGCGGCTCAGCGGCAGGCGGAGATCGCCGAGCGGAACGCGGGCGCGACGGTGGCCGGGACGGGAAGCACGCGGTCCTCGCTCTTCGACCTGTTCGGCACCAAGGACGACCCGAACACGAAGGTCGAGGTCAACAAGTATATCTGGAACGCGGCGCTCGAAGTGCTGAACTTCCTGCCGGTCCAGTCGGTCGATCCCTTCACCGGCGTGATCTCGACGGGCTACGGCGTGCCGCCGGGCGGCGGCCGCGCCTACCGCGCCACGATCTATGTGCAGGATCCGGCGCTCGATGCGCGCTCGCTCAAGGTGGCGCTGCAGGGGCAGGGCGGCGGGCCGGTCTCGGCCGAGACGCAGCGGGCGGTCGAGGATGCGATCCTCACCCGCGCGCGGCAGCTGCGCCTGCGCGACTCGCGCCTTTGATGCTGCGGCCGCCGGCCGGGCGCTCGCCCCGGCCCGCGGACCGCACCGGACGGGGGCGGCTCTGGACCTTGGGCCGCGCCTCGGTGTAACTGCGGGCGATCCTTTCCGAAGAGGCCGCCCATGTCGCGTTACGATCCCGCAGCAACCGAAAGCCGCTGGCAGGCCGCCTGGGACGCGGCGGGGGTCTTCACGGCCCGGCACGATCCCGCCCGGCCGAAATATTACGTCCTCGAGATGTTCCCCTATCCGTCGGGCCGCATCCACATGGGGCACGTCCGCAACTACACGATGGGCGATGTGGTGGCGCGGCAGAAGGCCGCCGCCGGCTACTCGGTGCTGCATCCGATGGGTTGGGACGCCTTCGGGATGCCCGCCGAGAATGCCGCGATGGAGCGGGGCGGCCATCCCAAGGACTGGACCTACGGCAACATCGCCGACATGCGCGCGCAGATGAAGCCGCTCGGTCTCTCGATCGACTGGAGCCGCGAATTCGCGACCTGCGATCCGGAATATTACGGCCAGCAGCAGGCCATGTTCATCGACATGATGGAGGCGGGCCTCGTCTACCGCAAGAATGCGGTGGTGAACTGGGACCCGGTCGACATGACGGTGCTGGCCAACGAGCAGGTGATCGACGGCAAGGGCTGGCGCTCGGGGGCGCCCGTGGTGCGGCGCGAGCTGACGCAGTGGTTCTTCCGCATCTCGGACTATGCGGGCGAGCTGCTGGAGGCGCTCGACACGCTGAAGGACTGGCCCGAGAAGGTGCGGCTGATGCAGGCCAACTGGATCGGCAAATCGCGCGGGCTGCAGTTCGCCTTCTCGACGGCCGGCGCGCCCGAGGGCTTCGACCGGCTCGAGGTCTATACGACGCGTCCCGACACGCTGATGGGGGCCTCCTTCGCGGCGATCTCGCCCGATCACCCGCTGGCCCGGCATCTGGAGCGGCACGATGCGGAGGTGGCCGAGTTCGTGGCCGAATGCCGCCGCGTCGGCACCTCGGAAGAGGCGCTGGAGAAGGCGGAGAAAAAGGGTTTCGACACCGGCATCCGCGTGCGGCATCCGTTCGATACCGCCTGGGAGCTGCCGGTCTATATCGCGAACTTCATCCTGATGGATTACGGCACCGGCGCGATCTTCGGCTGCCCGGCGCATGACCAGCGCGACTTCGAATTCGCCACGAAATACGGCCTGCCGATCCGGCCCGTCTTCGTTCCCGAAGGCGCCGAAGAGACGGAACTCGCCGAAGCCTTCGTGCCGATGAAATCCGAGCGCGTGCACTATATCCGCGGCTTTGCCGGCGCCGAGGTGCAGACCGGCGAGGAGGGCGTCGCCGCCGCCATCGACTTCTGCGAATCGCAGGGCGTGGGGCGCGGCGTCACCAACTATCGCCTGCGCGACTGGGGCATCAGCCGCCAGCGCTACTGGGGCTGCCCGATCCCGGTCATCCATTGCGAGACCTGCGGCGTGGTGCCCGAGGCCAAGGAGAACCTGCCCGTCCGCCTGCCCGACGACGTGAGTTTCGACGTGCCGGGCAACCCGCTCGACCGTCACCCGACCTGGCGCGACTGCACCTGCCCGAAATGCGGCGCCAAGGGCCGGCGCGAGACCGACACGATGGATACGTTCGTCGATTCGAGCTGGTATTACGCGCGCTTCACCGCGCCGCGGGCGGCCACGCCCACCGACGCCGAGGAAGCGGACTACTGGATGAACGTCGATCAATATATCGGCGGCATCGAACATGCGATCCTGCACCTGCTCTATTCCCGCTTCTTCGCCCGCGCGATGCAGAAGACGGGGCATCTGCCGGCGAAGGCCATCGAGCCCTTCAATGCGCTCTTCACGCAAGGGATGGTCACGCACGAGATCTATCTGACCCGCGATGCGGCGGGGCGCCCGGTCTATCACCTCCCCGAGGATGTGACCGACGGCAAGCTCGCGGACGGCACGCCGGTCAAGATCATCCCCTCGGCCAAGATGTCGAAATCGAAGAAGAACGTCGTCGATCCGATGAACATCATCCGCCAGTTCGGCGCCGATACGGCGCGCTGGTTCGTGATGTCGGACAGCCCGCCCGAACGGGACGTGGAATGGACGGCCTCGGGCGCCGAGGCGGCCTCGAAGCACCTGCATCGGGTCTGGCGTCTGGCAGACGAGATCTCGCGCGCCGACGGCGAGGCGAATGCCGAGGACGGGGCACTCGACAAGGCCACGGCGCGCGCCATCGCCGAAGTGACGCAGGGCGTCGAGGGCTTCGCCTTCAACAAGGCCATCGCCAAGCTCTATGAATTCACCAACACGCTCTCGCGGTCGGGGGCGGGCGCCGCGGCGAAGAAGCGCGCGATGCGGACCATGGCGCAGCTCATGTCGCCCATGGTGCCGCACCTCGCCGAAGAGGTCTGGTCGATGCTCGGCGGCGAGGGGCTGGTGGCGCAGGCCGCCTGGCCCAAGGCCGATCCGGCGCTCCTCGTCGACGATACGGTGACGCTGCCCATCCAGGTCAACGGCAAGCGCCGGGGCGAGATCACCGTTCCGAAGGAGATGGCCGCTTCCGAGGTTGAAAAGCTGGTGCTGGCGGACGAAGCTGTGCAGCGGGCGCTCGGAGGCGCCGCTCCGAAGAAGCTGATCGTCGTCCCGGGCCGCATCGTCAATGTCGTCATCTGACCGCCGCACCTTCCTTCTCGCAGCCCTGGCCCTGGCTGGCTGCGGCTTCCGTCCGGCCTATGGGCCGGGCGGCCCGGCCGAAACGCTGCAGGGCGCGATCCGGGTGGCGGATCCGGTCGACAAGAATGGCTTCGACCTCGTCGAACGGCTCGAAGAGCGGATCGGCCGCCCCGAGGCGCCGCGCTTCGACCTCGCCTACCGGATCTCGACCAGCATCGACAATGTGGGCATCACCTCCGCGAACTCGATCACCCGCTACAACCTGACCGGGCGCATCGCCTTCACCGTCACGAGCCGCGCCACGGGCAAGGTGGTCGAGAGCGGGACGGTCACCAACTTCACCTCCTGGTCGGCCACGGGCTCGACCGTGGCGGCGCTCGTCGCCGAGGAGGATGCGAACTATCGCCTGATGCGCATCCTTGCCGACCAGATCGTCACGCAGCTGATCGCCACCTCCGGGCGCTGGCTCGCATGATCCTGCGCGGCGCCGAGGCCGTGCGCTATCTGGCGAAGCCCGATCCCTCGCGCGCCGGTCTGCTGATCTTCGGGCAGGATTCGATGCGCGTGGCGCTGAAGCGGCAGGAGGCGGTGCTGGGCCTGATCGGCCCCGAGGGCGCGGCCGAGATGCGGCTCACGCGCCTGCCTGCCTCGGACCTGCGGCGCGATCCGGCCGCGCTGATGGACGCCATGACGGCGAAAGGGTTTTTCGAAGGCCCTCGTGCGGTGCTGGTCGAAGAGGCCGCGGACGGGCTCACCGCCCTGATCGGCGATGTGCTGAAGGAGTGGCGCCCCGGCGATGCCCAGGTGGTGGTGACCGCCGGCGGCCTCACCGGCCGCTCATCCCTGAAAAAACTTTTCGAGGCCCATCCGAACGCCGTCTGCATCGGTCTCTACGACGACCCGCCGACGCGGGAGGAGGTCGACACGATGCTCCGGCAGGCGGGTCTCGGGCAGATCGACCCGCAAGCGATGGCCGGGCTCACCGCGCTCGCCCGCGATCTCGATCCGGGCGACTTCCGCCAGACGGTCGAGAAGCTCGCGCTCTACAAGCTCGGCGATCCCGCGCCGCTCTCGGCCGCCGACGTGGCCGAGATGGCGCCCGCCTCGATCGAGGCCGGGGTCGATGAGGTGATCCATGCCGTGGCCGAAGGCCGCCGGGTCGAGGTCTCGCCCCTCGTCCGCAGGCTCGAGGCGCAGGGCGTGAATGCGGTCGCGCTCTGCATCGGCGCCATGCGCCACTTCCGCAGCCTGCACCGTCTGGCCGCGGGCGCGGATCCCGGCCGCGGCGGCTTCAACCCCCGGCAGGAGCGGATGCAGCGGCAGGCGCGGCAATGGGGCGTGAACCGGCTCGAAGAGGCGCTGGCGCTTCTGGTCGAGACCGACCTCACGCTGCGCTCGGCGAGCCGCGCGCCCGCCATGGCGGTGATGGAGCGCGCCCTCATCCGGCTCTGCACGGTGCGCTGACGGCTGATTTCGGCCGCTTCGCCGCGCCGCCCTCTACCGGGGGTGAATCCGGTTTCGGAACATGCTACATCCTGTGGAAGCAAAACAAGAAACGCGGAGCAGACAATGAACAGGCTTTCCCTGCTCGCCCTCGTGGCGGCGCTTTCGGCATCGCCGGCGGCAGCGCAGATGACGGGTGCGACCCTCGATTTCGGCCATTCCCTCTTCACCGAAGACAGCGGCATCTCGAAGACCAGCCTCGGCGGCAGTGCCGAATTCGGCTTCGGCACCAGCTTCGCGCTGCAGGGCGATCTCGGCTACAGCCGCCTGCACGGCGTGGATGAGAATGCGACCGCCGCCGCGCTGCACGGCATGGTCTATGTGAACCCCGAGACCGCCATCGGCGCCTTCTACGGCATCGAGGATCTGGCCGGCGACAGCGTCGACTTCTACGGCTTCGAAGTGGGCCAGAAGAGCGACCTTTTCGACGTCGAGGCCTATGTCGGGCGCGCCGACAATTCCGGCCTGACCGGCTCGATGATGGGGCTCGAGGGGCGGGTGCTGATGGCCAGCGGCTTCGGCGTCGGCGGCAAGGTGAACCATCTCGATGTCGAGGGGCTCGACACGACCCGATTCGGCCTGACCGGCGACTATACGCTGCCGAACGGGCTGGCGCTGACGGCCGAGATCGGCGGCGTGAATGCCGACGATCTGGGCCTCGACGGGACCGAGCCCTATGTGGGCATCGGCGCCCGCTTCGACTTCGGCCGCGGGGCGATGTTCAGCCGCCGTTCGCTCAGCGCGGTCGCGCCGGGCCTGTGACACGGGCCGCCGCGCGGCCGGCATGACGGCCGGTCGCGAGGCAGCCGGTGAGGAGGTAGCCGCCCGTCGGCGCCTCCCAGTCGAGCATCTCGCCGCAGGCGAAGACCCCGGGCAGGGCCCTCAGTTCGAGATCCTCCGTCAGCGCGGCGCGGGCGATCCCTCCCGCGGTCGAGATCGCCTCGTCGAGCGGCCGGGGCCCGGCAAGCGGCACCGGCAGCTCCTTCAGCCGGCAGGCCAGCGCCGCCCCCGCGGGCAGGGGCCGGGCGAATTCCTGCACCAAGGCCACCAGCGCCGGAGAAAGCCCCAGTTTCCGCAGCCGGTTGGCAAGGCTCTCGCCCGGCTTCCCGCGGGCAAGCCGCGCCGCCACCTCCTCCTCGGACAGATCCGGCAGCAGATCGAGCGCGAGCCCCGCCCCCTCGCGCAGCGCCCGCGAGACGGCATAGATCCCGCCGCCCTCGAGACCCCGCTCGGACAGGACGAACTCGCCCCGCTCGCGCCGCTCTCCCACCAGAAGCGCCACGCCCTTGACCGGCGTGCCGAAATGGCGCGCCATATGCGGCGTCCAGTCGATGCGGAAGCCCATGTTGGCGGGCCGGAAAGGGGCGATCTCGACCCCTTTTGACGCGAGCCACGGGGCCCAGGCGCCGTCCGAACCGAGCCGAGACCAGCTCGCCCCGCCGAGTGCCAGCACCGCGACCTGCGGCGCAAGCTCGATCCCGCCCTCGGGCGTGGCGAAGCGGAAGCCCGCGCCGAAGCCCTCCCACCGCCAGCGGGTGCGGATCTCGACCCCGAGCCCCGCCAGCCGCGCAAGCCAGGCGCGCAACAGCGGCGAGGCCTTCATCGCCTGCGGAAACACCCGGCCGGACGAGCCGGTGAAGACCGGCTGGCCCAGCGCCCGGCACCAGTCCTGCACCTCCCGGGGGCCGAAGCTGTCGATCATCGGCGCGAGCCAGTCCGCGGCCTCGGCATAGCGGGCAAGGAACGGCTCCGGCGCCTCGTCCTTGGTGATGTTGAGGCCGGACTTGCCGGCCATCAGCAGCTTGCGCCCGACGCTGGGCTTGGCCTCGCAGATCACGGTGCGGCGGCCCGCGCGCGCCAGCTCTTCGGCCGCCATTAGGCCGGCCGGGCCGCCGCCGATCACCAGAGCATCCATCCTGTCCGTCCCGCCTCGCCTCGGGGGCACCCTAATCGAGCGGACCGGGCTTGGAAATGGCGCGAGCCGCCCTTTCGCCCCGGACCTTGCGGGAGGCGCCCCCACGGGCCGCAGGGTGGCCCTTCGCGCAAGACGACGGCCGCCCCGGGCGAAGGGCGGCCGTCCCCGGGGCACAGGCGCTCAGAAGGTCGGGTCCGGCAACTGCCGTCCGTTCGGCCAGGGCCGGGCATCGGTGCAGGGCACCAGCGCCACGGCCGAGGTCGCGTAATGCGCCGCGCCATAGACATGCATGTCGCCCGATCCGTCGGCATAGGCATAGCTCGAGGGGTTGGCGAATTTCGCCGCCACGTCGAACATCGGATAGAGCGACCAGCCCGCATCCCAGCTCTGATGCCGGGCGATGTTCGGCGTGCAATAGACCTCGATCCCGTCGACGAAGGCATAGATCCAGTCGCGATCCACATAGGCCGCATAGTCATGGATCTGGGAATAGGCGTCGAAGCTCGCGAAGCCCAGCTTGCGCAGGTCGAACTTCAGCGGCGTGCGGGTCTTCACATCGAGCCCGCCATAGGGGCCGGAATGGCCGGTGCAGGTCGACCAGCCGCCATCGGGCCAGCTGCCGTAGATCCCGTTGAAATGCTCGAAGATGTCGAGTTCGGGCGGCCAGCCGTCCGCCAGCAGCCAGAAGGCGGGCCAGGAACAGAGGCGGCTCGCGGTCATGCAGCGGGCGGTCCAGACGCCGGTCTTGCCGCGCCACTCGGGCAGGTTCTGCGCGATGAGCGCCGAGGCCTGATGGTAGAAGATCCGGTCGCCCCCCTCCGCCGCGAAGGTCACGGGCGCGGGCAGCCGGCAGGAGCGCAGGCGGATCGCCTTGCGGCCCTGCCGGTCGGTGACGCGGGCATGGGGCGCGGCCGACTGGGTGGGCCAGACATCCGCGTTCATGTAGAGCCCGACCTCGCCGTTCCCGTCCTGGGTGTAGCCATGGGCGAGGCGCGCGCGCCAGCAGGGGGTGCCCGTGGCCGCGTTGCCCGCAAACCCCGTGTCCGACCACTGGACGGTGGCCGGATCGAGGCTCGCCCTGGGGCTTCCGGTGAAGGTCAGCCGCATCGGTGCGCGGTGCCGGGGCAGGGTCGCGGGCAGCGCATTGACGGCGCCCTCGCGGATCTCGATGAAGCCCGTGACCGGCGCGGCGCTGCGCCAGCCGCCCATGTCCGTCGCGATCGAGAAGGCCACCCGGTTGCCCGCCGCCCGCCCGTATTGCATGTCGACGGTCAGCCACATCTCGCGGTCGTCGCCGGGGCGCCAGACCGCCCAGTAATCCCCCACCCACAGGGCCTGGTCGCCGCCGACATTCATCCCGCCGCCGTTCACGTTGCTGACCGAGGGGCGCCCGATGGCGGTCATGCGGATCGGCTGGTCCGCCGTGACCTTCACATGGGCATGGCGCTGGCCCGGAGGCACATGCACCGTGCGCGCCGCCTCGTCGTCGAAGGCGATGACCGGCAGCGGCAGCGTGCCGAGCAGGTCCCACGGAAGCGTCTCGGCGGCCGTGCCCGTGTCGGCCGGACGCGGCAACACCGCCCAGGAGATCTGCTGACAGCGCAGCGTCACGGCCACATTCGCCCCGCTCGCGCAGATCCCGGCCCAGCCCGCCCCCGTGACCGGGCTCGGGTCGGTGAGGCTGCCCGTCCAGTCGGCGGGCTCGGCCGCGCCTCGGGCCCAGGCCTTCCACGACAGCGTGGCGCCGACCAGCCGCACGCGCAGCCAGTAGTCGCCCGCCGCCGACCGCGCGAAGGCGACGTTCGACAGGCCCGTCGCCACGCCCGCGCTGAAGCGCGCCACCTGCAGCGAGGGGCCCGCGGGATTGGTGCTGAACATCACCCGGTAGCCGGTTTCGGCGCCGGCCGCGCCCGAGGCCCGCAGGGCGAGCCCCGCATAGCCTGCGGCCTCGGCGAAGGTGAACAGCGCCAGCATCTCGAGGTCTCTGGTCCCGTTCAGCGCATCGCAGGCCAGAAGCGTCCGGGCGCCGCTGGCGGGCTGCGCCTGAAGGTAGCCGCCCTTCTCGATCCAGCTCAGCGCGTGCCAGACCTGCGTCCAGCCGCGCGGCGCCGTGCCGGTGCCATCCTCGAACAGATCGGCGGTGGGCGGGGCCGCCTCCTCCAGAGCGCCGATGCGGCCCAGGGCGGCGGTGAGGCCCGTGTCGACCCGGCTCACCGCCGCCTGCACCCCCTCGATCCGGGCGGCGAGGTCGGCGTCCTGCTGCGCCGAGGCCTTCACATGGGCGGCAAGCCGCGCCTCGAGAGCGGCGACCTGAGCCACCTGCGCGTCGAGAAGAGGGATGATGTCGGGGTCGATTGCCATGGCACGTCCTCTGCTGCGCTGGGCGCCGCCAGAGGGCAGCGCCTTCGTCAGAGGGTGATGGCCTGCAGAGTTTGAGAAAGGTGAACCCCACCGCGCGGTGCCCTGCAACGCGCCCGAGATGCTCAGCCCCTCGCCCGGAGCGAGCCGCGGCGCGCCGCAAGAGGGCGCCCTAGCAGCGGGCCTGCCCGCCGCACCGGCAGAACGCCCTCGGCCGCCCGCTGGCAAAATCAGCGCCTTCACCGGGCCCCGCCCGCACCGGCGGAACGCCCTCAGCCGCCCGCCGGCAGAATCAGCGCCTTCACCGCAGCGACGCCCTGCGCCACCAGCTCCGGCCGGCCCCTCGCCTCGACGTTCAGCCGCACCACGGGCTCGGTGTTCGAACTCCGCAGGTTGAAGCGCCAGGAGCCGAGGTCGAAGCCGAGCCCGTCCATCTCGTCCACCGCCCGCGCCTCGGGCGCGAAGACCTGCCGCACCCGCGCCATCGCGGCCGCCGGATCCTCCAGCACGAAATTGAGCTCGCCCGAGGAGGGAAAGGCCGCCCTGCGGTCCGCCACCAGATCCGCGAGGCGGCCGTGGCGGCTTACCAGCTCGGCCACGAGCAGCCAGGGGATCATCCCGCTGTCGCAATGGTAGAAGTCGCGGAAGTAATGGTGCGCCGACATCTCGCCTCCATAAAGCGCCGCCTCGTCGCGCATCGCCTGCTTGATGAAGGCATGGCCGGTCCGGGTCTGGACGGCGCGCCCTCCGGCACGGGCCACCACATCCTGCGTGTTCCAGATGATCCGCGGATCGTGGATGACGGTCGCTCCCGGATGCCGCGAGAGAAAGGCCTCGGCGAGGAGGCCCACCACATATTCGCCGTCGATGAAGCGGCCCTCGTGGTCGAAGAAGAAGCAGCGGTCGAAGTCGCCGTCCCAGGCCACGCCGAAATCGGCGCCGGTCTCGCGCACGCGCAGGGCGGTGGCGGGCCGGTTCTCGGGCAGGAGCGGGTTCGGGATGCCCGCGGGAAAGCTGCCGTCGGGCGCATGGTGCATCCGCTCGAAGCTGAGCGGCGCCCCCAGCGTCTCGAGACGGGCCGCGATGGCGTCGAAGGTGGGCCCCGCCGCGCCGTGGCCGGCATTGACGAGGATCTTCAGGGGCTTCAGCGCCGCCACCTCGACGAAGGAGAGCACGCGCTCGACATAGGCCCGCCGCGCCTCCTCTGCCACCGGGACGACCGCCCCGCCCGGACGGGCCGCGCCGAAGTCCTCCGCCTCGGCCAGCTCCCGGATCCGCGCAAGGCCGCTCGCCGCATCCAGCGGCGCCGAGCCCTGCCGCACCATCTTCATCCCGTTGTAATCCATGGGATTGTGCGAGGCCGTCACGCAGATCCCGCCGTCGGCCCCGAAATGGCTCGTGGCCGCATACATCTCCTCGGTGCCTGCGAGACCCAGATCCAGCACCCGGCAGCCCTCGTCCCCGAGGCCCTCCGCCACCCGCGCGGCCAGCGCCTCGGACGAGGCGCGGATGTCGCGGCCGAGCACCACCGTCCGCGCGCCGAGCGCTTGGGCGAAGGCGCGCCCGATCCGGTAGGCGATCCCCTCGTCGAGATCGACGCCCAGCCGCCCGCGGATGTCATAGGCCTTGAAGCAGCCGAGCGAGCTCATCCCCGCGCGCCCTGTCCGCGGGCATAGACATCCTCGTAGCGGATGATGTCGTCCTCGCCGAGATAGGCGCCGGTCTGCACCTCGATCAGCGTCAGCGGCACCTTGCCCGGATTCTCCATCCGGTGGCGCGCGCCGAGCGGGATATAGACCGACTGGTTCTCGGTCACGAGCGTCACCTGATTGTCGATCGTGACCTTCGCCGTGCCCTCGACCACGATCCAGTGCTCGGCGCGGTGGTGATGGCTCTGCAGCGAGAGGGTCGCGCCCGGCGTCACGACGATGCGCTTGACCTGAAAGCGCGGCCCCTTCACGAGGCTCTCGTACCAGCCCCAGGGCCGGTAGTCGCGCGGCAGCGTCTCGGCCTGCTCCACGCCCTTGGCCTTCAGTGCCGCCACCGCCCGCTTCACCTCCTGCGCCCGGTCCTTGTGGGCCACCAGCACCGCATCGGGCATGGCCACCGCGATGATGTCGGTGAGGCCGATCCCCACCAGTTGCTGCGCGGCGTTCGTCGCCTGCAGGAGGCTGTCGTGGCAGTCGATCGCCGTGGCGGGGCCGCTCAGCACGACGCCCCCCTCCTGCGGCGGCGCTTCGCGCCAGACCGCCTGCCAGTCGCCCAGATCCGACCAGGCGCCCGCATAGGGCACGACGGTCAGGTTCTCCGCGCGCTCCATCACCGCATAATCGATCGAGATGTCGGGCAGATCCGCCCAGGGGCCGGGCGCGAGCCGCGTGAAGGAGAGGTCCTTCTCGGCCGCCTCCACCGCCTGCCGCACCGGAGCCAGCACCTCGGGCGCGTGCCGCTCGAGCGCCTCGAGGATCGCGGTGGTGGTGAAGAGGAAGATGCCCGCGTTCCACAGATGCATCCCGCCCGACAGCAGCCGTTCGGCCGTGGCGAGGTCCGGCTTCTCGACGAAGCTCCGCAGCGGCTGCGGGTCGGGCGCGAAATCGGCGGTGGGTGTCGAGAGTTCGAGCCAGCCGTAGCCGGTCTCGGGCCGGTCGGGGCGGATGCCGAAGGTCACGATCTGCCCCGCCCGCGCGGCGGGGGCGGCGGCCTGCACCGCCGCGCGGAAGCGGTCCGCATCGGGGATCACATGGTCCGAGGGCGCCACGAGCATGAGCGCCCCCGGCGTGCGCGCCTCGAGCGCCAGCGCGGCCGCGGCGATGGCGCCCGCCGTGTTGCGGGCCTCGGGCTCGATCAGGACGCAGGCGGGCTGGATCTTCAGCGCGGCGAGCTGCTCGATCACCACGAAGCGGAAATCGCTGGCGGCCACCACGGTGGGGGCGGCGAAGCCCGCCCCCGACAGGCGCTGCGCCGAGGCCTGATAGAGGCTCTCGTCGCCCGTCAGCCGGGCGAACTGCTTGGGATAGGATTTGCGCGACAAAGGCCACAGGCGTGTGCCCGAACCGCCGCACAGAAGAACGGGATGAATGAGATCGCTCAATGGGGCCATCCGTCATCAAATGAATGACACCTTTGTAGCAGGCGCAGGCCTTTGCTTCGACGGACTTTGTGTCGGCCCGAGGCATCGGAATGGCGAGGCCGCCTCCTCGGCGCGTCCTCCTTCCGGTAGGGCAGGTGGAGCGCAGCCGACCCTTGGGGCAGTCGCATCCTCCTTGAGGGTTAAGGAAATTACCTCATCTGGAGAAGTATATATGCATTTCGGGGAAGCGTCCCACAGCAAGCGGTCGGACGGGATCCGCAGCCTGCCGCTCGACCGTGAGGGTCGAGCTGACGCGCCATGCAGGATCGGGCGGGGAGGCCCCGCCCGGAACCGTCAGGCGTTGAAGAGGAAATGCAGCACGTCGCCGTCCTGCACCTCGTAGGTCTTGCCCTCGATGCGGAACTTGCCCGCCTCCTTGGCGCCCGCCTCGCCGCGGCCTGCGACATAATCCGCATAGGCCACCGTTTCGGCGCGGATGAAGCCCTTCTCGAAATCGCCGTGGATCACGCCGGCCGCCTGCGGCGCGAGCATCCCCTTGGTGATGGTCCAGGCGCGCGCCTCCTTCGGCCCCACCGTGAAGTAGGTCTGGAGCCCCAGAAGCTCGTAGCCCGCGCGGATCAGCCGGTCGAGGCCCGCTTCCTCGAGCCCCATCTCCTCGAGGAACATCCCGGCCTCCTCGGGGGGAAGCTGGGCGATCTCCTCCTCGATCCGCGCCGAGATCACCACGGTTGCCGCCCCCTGCGCGCGCGCCATCTCGGCCACGCGGGCCGATTGCGAATTGCCCTTGGAGGCCGAGGCTTCCTCGACGTTGCAGACATAGAGGACGGGTTTCGAGGTCAGAAGCTGCAGCATCCGCCAGGCGCGCTGGTCGTCTGCCGAGACGGTCACGCTGCGCGCGGGCCGGCCCGCTTCGAGCGCGGCCATGGCGACGCGCAGGAGCCGGTCCTGATCCGCCGCCTCCTTGTCGCCGCCCTTCAGCTTCCGCGCGAGGTTGGCCAGCCGCCGCTCGATCGATTCCATGTCCGCGAGCATGAGCTCGGTCTCGATGGTCTCGGCGTCGGCCACGGGGTCGATGCGGCCCTCGACATGGGTGATGTCGCCATCCTCGAAGCAGCGCAGCACATGGGCAATGGCGTCGCACTCGCGGATGTTGGCGAGGAACTGGTTGCCGAGCCCCTCGCCCTTGGAGGCGCCGCGCACGAGGCCCGCGATATCGACGAAGGTCATGCGGGTCGGGATGATCTGCTTCGAGCCCGCGATCTCGGCGAGGATCTCGAGCCGGGCGTCGGGCACGGCCACCTCGCCCACGTTGGGCTCGATGGTGCAGAAGGGAAAGTTCGCCGCCTGCGCGGCGGCGGTGCGGGTGAGGGCGTTGAAGAGCGTGGATTTGCCCACGTTCGGCAGGCCGACGATCCCCATGCGGAAGCCCATGATCCACTCCTTGAAGGTTTGCCGCTTCATAGGGAAGCCGCCCTGCCAAGGCAAGCCGGGCGCCGAACGGACCGCCTCGGAGGCAGGCGGACCCGCGCCGCCTCCTCGCGGCGCGCAGGCCCCGTGAG
>NZ_MABH01000039.1 GCF_001720585.1 Cereibacter johrii
CGGCGGGGCCATGCCCCCTCTGCCCGCGAGGCGGCCATGATCCGGCTGCGCCCCCTGATCGCGCCCGCGCTTCTGTTGCTCGGCATCGCCGGGGCGACCTTCGCGCAGGCCGAGGCGGGCCGGCGCTTCGGCATCGCGCCGCTGGGGCGGAACGGACAGAACGCCCTGCAGATGGCGGCCTATCTCGGCCTCGCCTGGCTTCTCAGCCGGACCTTCGGTCAGCTGCTGGCCCGCCTGCGGCCGCAGAGCCGCCCGCTGCCGAAGCTGCTCGGCGATCTGGTCTCGGCCCTTCTGTTCCTGACGGCGATCGTCTCGGGGGGGCTGCTCATCCTGGGCCACGGCGCCGGCAGCGCGCTGGCGGGGTCGGGGGTGGTGCTGGCCCTGTTCGGCTTCGCGATCCGCAATGTGGTGGCCGATACGCTCTCGGGGATCGCCCTGGGCCTCGAGGCGCCGTTCCGCATCGGCGACTGGGTCGATATCGAGGGGCTGGGCCGGGGCCGGGTGGTCGAGATCGGCTGGCGCACGACGCGGCTTCTGACGCGCGACTCGACCTATGTGATCCTGCCCAACAGCCAGGTCTCGCGGCAACGCATCGTCAACTACAGCGCCCCCCGGTCCGAGTTCCGGGCGCAGATGGAGATCAAGCTGGGACATGCCACACCGGCGGCCGAAGGGGCGGCCCTCCTGCACAAGGCCCTGCGGGAGGCGCCGCTGATCCGCCAGTCGCCCGCGCCCGACGTGCGCATCCAGGCCATCGAGCCCGACGGGGTGCGGTATGCGCTGCGCTACTGGCTGGGCCGGTTCGATCACGAATGGGATTGCCGCGACGCGATCTGGCGCGAGGTGGATGCGGCACTCCGCCGGGCCGGGATCCCGCTGCCGCAGCCCCCGGTGGCCCTGCTCTGCCCCCGGGACGGAGGCGCTACGCCGGGGGCGGGGATGCCCGCCGCCGTCCCCGTCGCCCTGCGCTGACGCCCGGCGCCCTGGCAGACGGGCCCGGCGGGGGGCGGAGGCAAGACATGGGACCGGACCTCCTTGGCTCCTGCCTCATCGAGCGCGGCCTGCACCGCCTCGAGCGTCTGCAGGACCCTCGCGCGCCGGTCGTCGCGGCACCGATCCCGGTGGCCCTGCGCGAAGTCTCGTGCCGGACGGCTTGGCATGGGCCCGCACATCGGATACGTCCGTCCCACTCGTCAGGACCCGGGTGCGATCCCCGGGTGGCTCCTCCGGCCGCCGATCCGCCGGACAACCCACCAGCACCAGCAGGAACATCCGCCGGCGCGCAGGCCCGGGCCGGCGGGAAACGGGACACTCATGATTTCATTCGCCACCTATCGCCAGCAATGGCTGGGCAACGTGCAGGGCGACCTGCTCTCGGGGCTCGTCGTGGCGCTGGCCCTCATTCCCGAGGCCATCGCCTTCTCGATCATCGCGGGCGTCGATCCGAAGGTCGGGCTCTATGCCTCCTTCTCGATCGCCGTCGTCACCGCCATCGCGGGCGGACGGCCCGGGATGATCTCGGCCGCCACCGCCGCCACCGCCGTGCTGATGGTGACCCTCGTGCGCGACCACGGGCTGCACTATCTGCTGGCCGCCACCGTGCTCGCGGGGCTGATCCAGATCGCGCTCGGGCTCCTGAAGCTCGGCTTCGTCATGCGCTACGTCTCGCGCTCGGTGATGACGGGCTTCGTCAATGCGCTGGCGATCCTGATCTTCCTCGCGCAACTGCCCGAGCTCGACCCGCGGACCGTGCCGCCGCTGACCTATCTCCTCGTGGCGGCGGGCCTCGCCATCATCTATCTCTTCCCGCGCCTCACCCGCGCCGTGCCCTCGCCGCTCGTCACCATCGTCGTGCTGACGGCGCTGACGCTCGGCCTCGGGCTCGATGTGCGGACGGTGGGCGACATGGGCGCGCTGCCCGACACGCTGCCCGTCTTCCTGATCCCGGACATTCCCCTGACCTTCGAGACGCTGCGGATCATCCTGCCTCCGGCCACAGCCGTGGCGGTGGTGGGGCTTCTGGAAAGCCTGATGACGCAGACCCTCGTCGACGAGCTGACCGACCCCCGCTCGAGCCGCAATCAGGAATGTATCGGGCAGGGGCTGGCCAACACCGCCACCGGCTTCATCGGCGGCATGGCGGGCTGCGCCATGATCGGCCAGTCGATGATCAACGTGAAATCGGGCGGGCGCGGGCGGCTGTCCTGCTTCGTGGCGGGCGTGTTCCTGCTGATCCTCGTCGTGGGCCTCGGCGATTTCGTCAGCCGGATCCCGATGGCCGCGCTCGTGGCCATCATGATCATGGTCTCGATCGGCACCTTCTCCTGGTCGTCGGTCAAGGCGCTGCGCACCCATCCCCGCTCCTCCTCCGCGGTGATGCTGGCCACGGTGGCGACCGTGGTCTGGACCCACAATCTGGCCCTGGGCGTCCTCGTGGGGGTGCTGCTCTCGGGGATCTTCTTCGCCGCCAAGATCGCGCAGCTCTTCGCGGTCACCTCCGAGCTTTCGGCCGACGGGCGCGCGCGGACCTACCGGGTCGAGGGCCAGCTCTTCTACGGTTCGGTCGAGGATTTCATGGCCGCCTTCGACTTCCGCGAGCTGCTCGAGCGCGTCACCATCGACGTGAGCCGCGCCCATATCTGGGACATCTCCTCGGTGCAGGCGCTGGACATGGCGGTGCTGAAGTTCCGCCGCGAGGGGGCCGAGGTGCGGATCGTGGGCATGAACGAGGCCTCCGAGACCCTCGTCGACCGGCTGGCCCTTCACGACAAGCCGGGGGCCATGGACCGGCTCACGGCCCATTGAGAGGGAGGACGACATGACAGACAGGATCATGGCCCTGGTGGACGGCTCGGACTTCTCGCGCAGCGTCTGCCTTCATGCGGCCTGGATCGCGCAGAGGCTGGGGCTTCCGGTGGACCTGCTGCATGTGCTGGGCCGCCGCGAGGGGGCCGATCGGGGCGATCTGTCGGGCGCGCTGCAGCTCGGCGCCCGCACCGCCCTGCTCGAGGAGCTGGCCGCGCTCGATGCAGAGCGGGCGCGGCTCGCGCAGGCGCAGGGGCGGGCGATCCTCGAGGATGCGCAGGCGATCCTGGCCGCCGAGAGCGTCGAGGCCACGCCCCATCTGCGGCAGGGAGACCTGATCGACACGGTGGCCGAGCTCGAGCCCTCGGGGCGGGTGCTGGTGGTGGGCAAGCGCGGCAAGGCCGCGGGCTTCGCCAGCGCCCATCTCGGCTCCAATCTCGAACGCCTGCTGCGCGCGGCGAAGGTGCCGGTCCTCATCGTGCCCGCGGACTGCCGGCCGGTGCGCAAGGTGCTGGTGGCCTATGACGGCGGCACAAGCGCCCGCGTGGCGATCGAGCGGATGGCGGCAAGCCCGGTCTTCCGCGGCCTTGCGATCACGCTGGCCTGCGCGGGCGGCGAGGAGGCCCGCGCGACGCTCGAGCGCGCCCGCGGCCTGTTGCTGGCCGCGGGGCTTGCGGCCGAGACCTGCCTTTTGTCCGGCGAGCCCGAGGCGGCGATCGAGCGGAAGATCGAGGCCGGGGGCTTCGACCTTCTGGTGATGGGCGCCTATGGCCACAGCCGCATCCGCACGCTGATCATCGGCTCGACCACCACCGCCCTGATCCGCGCCTGCCGGGTCCCGATGCTCGTCTACCGCTAGCCGAGAGAGAGCCGCCCGCTCCGGCCCGGACCTCGGACCGGCCCCGTCGAGCCGGAAGCCGCGTCCGAAGGCGCGGCTCCCGGTGGGGGGCGGCCCGCAGGCTGCCGGCCGGCGGTCGCGGACGGATGCGCCGCAGGGCCGGGCGATGAACGACCCCCGCGCTTGGCCCCGACCTAGCGAAGCGGACGAGGGGATAGTCGCGGTTGAGCCTGGCGACCACCACCTCGCCCACCTCGCCCCCGGGCCCGGGCGCCCGCCCCTACGGGGCGTTCGGCTGATGCGGGGCGGGCGGCGAGCCGTTCGGCACGAACCGGATGGATCTCGATCCCCCGCCTGCGCATTGTGCCGGTTGCGTGCGCCGATCGCAGGCCGCGGACACAGGACTTTGACCGAATGACACTGACACCCACGCCGGCCCCGAGCGAGCTCACGGGGCGGCGGGCAGGCTGGATTGCCGGCGGGCTGGTGATGACACTGGCGACCATGCCGGGCCAGACCAACTTCATCGCGCAGTTCAATGCGGTGCTGCGGGCCGAGTTCGGCCTGAGCAGCGGCCTGTTCGGCGGCCTCTACACGCTCGCGACCCTGACCAGCGCCACGGGGCTGATCTTCGCCGGGGCCCTGGCCGACCGGATCGCGCCGCGGAAGCTGGCCCTGGCGATCATGGCGGGGCTCGCGGCGACGGCCCTTCTCATGTCCCGGGTCGAGAACCTGCCGCTGCTGGTGGTGGCGCTGGCCCTGCTGCGCTTCTTCGGGCAGGGGATGCTGATGCATGTGGCGCTGACCGCCATGGCGCGCTGGTTCGACAGGTTTCGCGGGCGGGCCCTGTCCTTCGCGATGTTCGGGATGACGTTGGGCGACTCGCTTCTGCCCTTCACGCTGACCGTCTCGATCGCGGCCTTCGGCTGGCGGACCGTCTGGATCGGCACGGCCTGCGCGCTGGCCCTGGTGTTGATGCCGCTGGTGTTCCTCCTGCTGCGCGGCTCGCCCGAAGGAGGGGCCGTTCCGGCAGGGGGCCCTGCGCCGGCGGCGACCGGTCTGGAGTGGCGCCGCGCGCGCGTGCTGCGGGATCCGCTGTTCTGGGCGATCCTGCCGGGCATCATGGCGATGCCCGGGATCGGGACGCTCTTCATCTTCCATCAGGCCGATCTGGTGGAGGCGAAAGGCTGGGATCTGACCACCTTCACCGCCTTCTTCCCCGTTCTGGCGGGGACGGTGGCGGCCTCGTCGCTCGCCGCAGGCGTTCTCGTGGACCGGCTGGGCGCCTGGCGGCTGATGCCCGTCCTGCTCCTGCCGCTGGCCCTGGCCTGTCTGGCGCTGGCGACGGTGACGCAGGCCTGGTCGATCCCGCTGGTCTTTCTCGGCTTTGGCCTCACTCAGGGGGTCATGAACCCGGTGATGGGCGCCGTCTGGGTCGAGCTTTACGGCACCGCCCATATCGGCGCCATCCGGTCGCTGGCGACGGCGGCTCTGGTGGCCGCCTCCGCGCTCGGGCCCGGCCTCGCCGGCTGGCTGATCGACAGGGGCCTGCCGCTCGAGCGGCAGGCGGTGGGCTATGCCGCCTTCTGCCTTGCCTGCGCCGCGGGCTACGCCCTTCTGCAGCCCCGCATCCGCAGGCGCGCGATGGAGGGGTCGCGGGCCTGAGCCGCACAGGACCCGCCCCGGAAGACGGCCACCGGCTCAGGAAGGCTGCCGTCCCGGGCCCTGCGCCGTCCCTCTCCCGCACGGCCCCAAGGTGGACATCTCCCGCGGCACATCTACATTTCCTCCCATTTCCATCTCCCGGCGGCATCTGCCGCACCGCCTTCTTCAGGCGCAGACCCATTCCTGACGATGCCGGCCGGCCTTGAGGCCGGATTTCCAGTACCGAGATGTTTTGAACCGATGATCCTGTGGCGGCCCCGGGGCTGTCCGCACCTTCAGAAAGCCCTTTCATGACAGCCACCCATTTCCGCGACGGCCCGCGGTCGGACGCCTATTCCGGAACCGGCGAGGGAGACACGGTCTCCTACGAGGGCTCCCGCCGGCCCGTGATCGCCGATCTGGAGAGGGGCACCGCCTACAAGCTGCTCAACCTCCTGCCGCTGGGCGATTCCATCACGCACGGCGTGATCCATTCCGGCGACACCGAGAGCGGCGGCTATCGCACCGCGCTTCAGGCCCGGCTCGCCGATCTCGGCGTGCTGGCCGATTTCACCGGCAGCCTGAGCAACGGGCCCGCCGCGATCGACCGCCACCATCAGGGCCACCGCGGCTGGACCATCGACCAGCTGAACGACCGGCAGGCCGCCATCGCGGCGGCGGCGCAACCGGATGTGATCCTGCTCATGGCCGGGACCAACGACAGCGCGACCGACAGCGCCTCGCGCATGCTCGCGGACATGCGGTCGTTCCTGCAGAATCTCGCGGCCTCCGCCCCGGGGGCCCTGATCCTCGTGGCCTCGCTGCCGCCCGTCCGCGTGGGCACCCACAGTCAGGAGCGCGCCGACCGGGTCGAGGCCTTCAACGCGGGCCTGCCCGCGCTTCTAGCCGACATCGCGGATCAGGGCCTTCAGGTCCGGCATGTGCCGATGCCCCTGACGCTCGAGGACATCTCGCCTCTCTCGGTGGATTCGGGCCTCCATCCCACGGCCGCGGGCTACGAGAAGATGGCCGCCTTCTGGACCTCCGCCCTCGAAACCCATGTCCGGCTCGACGGGACGGGCCTCGGACCGGAACGCGACAGCTTCACCGGGATCGAGAACCTGACCGGCTCGACAGGGAACGACCGTCTGGGGGGCGATGGCGCGGCCAATCTTCTCGACGGCGGGAGCGGGGCCGACAGCCTGACCGGAAGGGCGGGCGACGACATCTATTTCATCGATCATGCGGGCGACAGGACGGTGGAGCGCGCAGGCGAGGGGCAGGACACGGTCCATGCCTTCGTGGACTGGACGATGGCCGATCATACCGAGCGGCTCTATCTGCGCAGCGCCGCCTCGCTGGCCGGCACCGGCAACGGGCTCGACAACGAGATCACCGGCAACAGCGGCGCGAACCGGATCGCGGGCGGCGCGGGCCAGGACACCCTGGACGGCCGCGGCGGCAACGACACGATCGTCGGGGGTCCGGGCCAGGACATGCTGATGGGCGGGGCGGGCACCGACAGGTTCCTGTTCCGCGCGGGCGACGGGCACGATGTGATCGCCGATCTCGCGGCCGGCGAGCTGGTCGAGGTCGAGGGCCACGGGGGCTGGCAGGAGCTGCGCCAGCAGGGCGCCGATGCGCTCGTGCGGCTTTCCTCCGCCGACAGCCTGCTTCTGCGGAACGTGACCCTCGCCGAGGCGCAGGCCCGGCTTCGCTTCGACGGCCTGGCCCCCACGCCCGAGGAGCCCCCGGAGGAGCCGGGCGTCCGCGGCACCGAAGGGGCGGACACGCTGACGGGCGGGTCGGGGGCAGACCTCCTGACCGGGCTCGGGGGAAACGACCTTCTCGACGGGCGCGGCGGGGCTGACAAGGCGGTGGGCGGCGCGGGCGACGACATCTATTTCGTGGACCACGCAGGCGACACGACCCTCGAGCAGCCGGGCGAGGGGCAGGACACAGTCCATGCCTTCGTGGACTGGGTGCTCGCCGATCATACCGAGCGGCTCTATCTGCGCAGCGCCGCCTCGCTGGCGGGAACCGGCAACGGGCTTGCGAACGAGATCACCGGCAACAGCGGCGCGAACCGGATCGCGGGCGGCGCGGGCCGGGACACCCTCGACGGCCGCGGCGGCAACGACACGATCGTCGGGGGCCTGGGCCAGGACATGCTGATGGGCGGGGCAGGCATCGACAGGTTCCTGTTCCGCGCGGGCGACGGGCACGATGTGATCGCCGATCTCGCGGCCGGCGAGCGGGTCGAGATCGAGGGTCACACGGGCTGGCAGGAGCTGACGGCCGCGGGGGCCGACACGCTCGTGGTTCTCTCGCCGGAGGACAGTCTGCTCCTGCAGGGGGTGAGCATCGCCAATGCGCAGGCCCGGCTGGTGTTCGGCGATCTGCTTGTCTGACGCCTGCCGGCCGCCCCGGGATCGGGCCGCGGGACAGGGGTCTTCAACCGGGACGCGAGGCAGGGCTTCTACCCGCCGAAGTCGGGCGGGGGATGCTGCCGCGTATTTTAAATATCGGGCCAATGAAGCCTAACGATCCGGATTTGCGGTGCAAAACCACCGCGACCGGCAGGGGAGGGGCATTTCCCGTCCCTCCCGCCCGGAAATGGCTTGAAGCAGAGGCCGGACCGGATAGAAATTCCCTTGTTTGTTGGTAAAGAGGGATGTCATGTCGGGACGGATCTATGGCGCGGCCTTTCGGGATCTGGACAGCGATCTTTTACGGGATCCGGGGGAGGGGCTGGCCAATACCCTGTTCAGGGTAGGATCGAAACAGGCCACCACGTCCGGGACCGGCACTTATGCCATGGCGGTGGTCCCCTATTCCACCTCGGATCTCTATATCCGCCACGGCGCGATCCAGATCAGCGCGCGCGTCCAATTCGCCGAGGGCGATGCGCGCATCGATCTGGTGAACAACAGCCTGCTGCTCAGTTCCGCGACGCTCACGCTGGTCGGCGGCATCCACAATGCACGGCTGACGGGCCGGGCGGAGATCGATCTTTTCGCCGAGGATTATTATTATGACGACACCTACAACTGGAACGTGCTGATCGGCAACGATGCGGCGAACACGCTCGGCGGCAACGGCGGCAACGACACGCTGCGCGGGGGCGGTGGCGCCGACAGCCTCGATGGCGGCGGCGACAACGACCGGCTCTATGGGGGAGCGGGCGACGACAGGCTGAACGGCGGCTCCGGCAACGATCTGCTGCAGGGCGATGCAGGCGACGACACGCTCGACGGCTATGACGGTCTGGACACGCTGATGGGCGGGGCGGGCGACGACAGGCTCTATGCCAGCAGCGCCTATCGGGTGGACGGGGGTTCGGGCATCGATACCGTCAGCTTCGACAGCTATGCAGCCCTGACCGTCCGGCTCGACGTGACGAAGGGGCAGGACACGGGCGATGGCCGGAAGATCCTGACCGGGGTCGAGAATGTCATCGGGGGCCGTTACGGCGATACCATCGGCGGCAATGCCGGAAACAACCTGCTGTCGGGCGAGGACGGGAACGACCTGCTCACCGGTCAGGCGGGCAACGACACGCTGCTGGGGGGATCGGGGTCCGACACGCTGCTGGGCGGGGCCGGGAACGACGTGCTGGACGGGGGAGAGGATGGGTCCTTCGACTGGGCGAACTTCCTCACTCCCGGGGCCGTGACCGTCGATCTCGCCCAGGGGATCGTCCGCTCCACGGCCTTCGGCACCGACAGCATCACCGGCGTCGAAGGCATCGTCACCGGGTCGGGCGCGGACCTGATCCGGGGCGATGACGACAACAATGAGCTCTACGGCAGCGCCGGCAATGACACGCTCTATGGCGGGGCGGGCAACGACAGCCTCCATGGCGGCAGTGGCGCGGATCTGCTGGTCGGCGGCAACGGCACGGACATCTTCGTGTTCGAGGCGGGCTGCGGCGCCGACACGATCCAAGGCTATTACAACGAACTTATCTACATCTCGTCTGAACTCGCGAATGGCGCGCAGAGCGACGACCAGGTCTACGACATGTATGGCCAGCAAACGGCCGGAGGCTTCCTGCTCGACTTCGGCGGCGGCAACCGGATCCTGCTGCAGAATGTCTCCGACATCTCCTACTGGCGCATCGAGATCATGTAGTCCGGCCGGAAGGCCGCGCGCAGGGACGCTGGAGAAGCCTGCCTCCGAGGACGGCCCTTGGCCCCGCCCCAGCGGGGCGGAGCCGGGGGCAGGGGGCCGCCTTGCGCGGCTCCGGGCCCCCGATGGCCTCCCGATCCTCCGGCAGACGCCCCGGCCGGACGGCCGGACCCGCCGCAGGTTGCGACGGACCCGGACCAAGGCGGGCCTTCCGCCCTCAGAGGAACAGGAAGTCGTCGGCTTCGAGCGTCAGGGACCCGACATATCGGCTGGAATTGGCCCGCCCCTTCCTCGCCATGTAAAAGGGCAGCGGGCGCCTTGACCTCCCTCGCCTTCAGCCGGGCCCGGGACGGCCATCGGCCGGGCGGGCTGCCCGGTCTTCCGCGTCCGGGAGGCCGATGGGTTCTGCAAGGCCGCGGCCCGCGGGACCGGCATCTCCCGGCCCGCTGCGGCGCCTGCGGGCCGGTTTCCGAGCGTCGGGCCGCCCGAGCGGATGCGGTCCCCGGTCCCGTCCTCGTAAAAATAACATAAGGTTCATTACCAGCCGCAATCGTTGTGCCTTCAGGCCTTCAGGCAAAGTGGGATTGTCGCATCCAAGCAAAACAGAGCTGTCGCCTCTTCTGTCGAAACGACGGAGGATCGGCTGCCGGACATGTCCCCAAGGCGAGCTCGGCGGCGGGGGCTGACGCCGAAACCTTCCGGGCGGCAGGGGCTGACCGTGGGCCCTCCCCTCACCCGCCCGGCGCGGATCCCGTCGGGGCGGCGCTGGCGGACACCAGTTCGAGGATTTCCGTCGTCATCTGCTCCTGCCGGGCCTGCTGCCAGGCGCGCTTCAGCTCGGCGCTGATGCGCTTCACGCTGCTCTGGGCCCGGGCCATCGCCTCGGCGCGGGCGGCATTCTCGGCGGCGAAGCCCAGCATCAGCATCTCGCAGAGCTCGGTGAAGACATAGGCCTCCATCAGCGCCGCGAGCAGGTCTCCGGGCGGCAGCGTGATCAGCGGAAGGCGCCCGGGGTCGATGGGAAAGCGGGTGAAATCGAACGGGAAGAGGCGCCGGACCTGCAGGCGCTGCGTCTCCTGCGGATCGCAGAAGACCACATGGACGGTCCCATGGGGGCGGCCGGGCAGCCATCCGAAGAGAGCGTCGGCCAGGCGGCTGGCGAGCGCTGGCACCTCGGGGACATGGGGCGCCATCTCGGCGGACCAGACAGGCCGGACGCCCCGGTCGCAGAGCGCGCCCCGCGTGCGCCCGCCGATGGCCATCACCGCATGGCCCCGGGCGGCGGCGGCCAGACCCGCCTCGGCCAGCCGCTCGCCGTAAAGGCCCGAGAAGCCCTGCGCCGCCCCGATCACCACGGTGAGCGCAGCGCCCCCCCGCCCCTCCTCCGGCGCGGCCCCGGCCAGGGCCAGCGCCTCCGAGAGCGCCGCCGCCACGGTCGCCTCCTGCGCCCGGATCGCCGCGAGATGGCCCTCCGCCTCGCGCTGATGCGCCGCCGCCAGCGCCTGCAGGGTCGCGATCACGCTGCCGATCTCGCCCACGTTCGCCAGACGGTCGCGGACCTCCTCGGGGCGGCTCATGGCGCCTCCCGCGCGCGGCGGACACAGGCCAGAAGCGCCGCGCGGGTCTCGGGCTCCAGCCGGTCGGGGGCCGCGCGGAAGGGGCCGAGCGAGGCATCCGCGGCCAGCACCGGCCCGAGCGCGCCCTTCAGCCGGGCCAGATCCTCGAGCGGCACATCGTCGAGCACGCCCTCGGCCAGCGCGGCCAGAAGCGCCACCTGCACCGGGATCGAGAGCGGGGACGTGCGCGGCTGGGCGAGAAGCGCGCCGATCCGCTCTCCGCGCGCCAGACGCGCGCGCAGGGCCGCATCGCCGAAGCCGCCGAAGCGCGAGAACATCTTCATCTCGAGATATTGCGCATAATCGAGCCGCACCCGGCCCGCCACCGCCTTCAGCGCGCCCCGCTGCGCCTTGCCGCCCACGCGGCTGACCGACAGGCCGATATCCACCGCGGGGCGCTGGTTGGCGGCAAAGAGCGCGGCCGAGGTCACGATCTGGCCATCGGCGATCGAGATGAGGTTGGTGGGGATATAGGCCGAGAGGTTGCCCGCCTCGATCTCGGCGATGGGCAGCGCGGTGAGCGAGCCGCCGCCGTTGACAGCCGACAACTTTGCCGAGCGCTCCAGAAGCCGGGCATGGAGATAGAAGATGTCGCCCGGATAGGCCTCGCGCCCCGGCGGCTGGCGCGCGAGCAGCGCCAGCTCGCGGTGGACGGCCGCATGTTTGGTCAGATCGTCATAGACGATCAGCGCGTGCCCGCCCCGGTCGCGCACCCATTCGGCCATGGAGGTCGCGGCGAAGGGGGCGATCCAGCGCAGGCCGGGCGAAGCCGTCGCGGGCGCCACCACGAAGACCGTGCGCGCGAAGGCCCCCTTCTCGCGCACGGTCTCGATCACCCGGCGGACGGCCGTCGTGCGCTGGCCGATGGCCACATAGAAGCAGACGATGTCGCTCGCGGCCTGGTTCACGATGGCATCGACCGCGAGGGAGGTCTTGCCGGTGGCACGCTCGCCGATGATGAGCTCGCGCTGCCCGCGGCCCACGGCAAAGAGCGCATCCACCACCAGAAGGCCCGTCTCCACCGGCTCGGCCACCATGTCGCGGTCGACGATGCCGGGGGCCGGGCGCTCGATCTCGAGCCTGGCCTCGGGCACGATGGCGGGCAGTCCGTCGAGCGGGCGGCCGAGCGGATCGACGACGCGGCCCAGAAGCCCGCGGCCCACCGGCACCGACAGGAGCTGCCCGGTGCGGCGCACCTCGGTGCCGGAGCCCAAGGCCACGCCGGGATCGAGGAGCGCCACCTGCACCGCCCCGGGATCGAGGGTCAGCACCAGCCCCTCGGCGCCGCCCGCAAAGCGCACCACCTCGCCCAGCCGCGCGCCGGGCAGGCCCTCGACCTCTACGAGCCCGTCGGCCAGCGTGGCGATGCGGCCGGTCTCCTCGATCTCGGGGCCGAGCGGAACCTCCGCCACCCGCGCCTTCAGCGCCTCCAGTCCCGGATCACCGCTCATGGGTCAGCGCCTCGGCGATGCGGTCGATGTCATGGGCCAGCGAATTGTGCAGCACCCCGTTGGCCGAGCGCAGCTCGAGCCCCGCGATCAGCGCGGGATCGGTCTCCACCGGCAGGGGGGGCAGGCCCGCCACCTCGGGCACTTGGGCGAGCGGGGCGGGGGCGGCCAGCCGCAGCCCCGCGCCCGAGGCCAGCGCCGCGCGCCGGT
>NZ_MABH01000040.1 GCF_001720585.1 Cereibacter johrii
GTCGGGCGCGCGGGCACCGTCGCGGCCTTTCCGAACCGGGCCGAGATGGCCGCGATCCTCGCCACCTGAGGGCAGGGCAGGGGCCCGACCCGCTCGCCTGAAGGGGCGCGCGGGCCGGACCCGCCGGCTGGGGAGCGACAGCCGGCCCTGCGGCCCGGGACAGCCGGCCCCTGCGGGCGCGGGCCCATCCCGGACCTGTCCTGTCAGCGGGCGACAAGCCAGCCCAGCACGTTCTTCCAGAGGCGCCCGTAGCCCTCCCAGGCGCAGAAATCGGGCGAGAGCCAGTGCGGCCCGATGTCCGAGGTCCAGGCGGCGGTGCGGCCCCGGCCGTGCTGGCCCAGAACGAGGAGCGGATGGCCGCCCTGGTCGGCGGGCAGGCGGGCGATCACTTCGGCCCCCTCGCGCGGCTCGACCTCGTTCACGCCGAGGATCGGCGGCCAGTCCATGCCGGTCAGCCCCGCCATCACCGGATGGTCGGGCGCCGCGATCTCGGCCACCGCGCCCTCGGGGATCTCCACCCGGTCGTCCCAGGGGAAGCAGGTCACGGGCAGCGTGTCCTCGACCGGGGTCTTGCGCCAGCGCGCGCGCCCGTCGATGCCCTGGAACGAGAAATAGCCGCCCATCATGATGAGGTTGCCGCCTTGGGCCACCCAGTCCTTCAGCAGGCGCAGCCGGTTCGGCACGCATTGCGAGCGCTGCCAGACCGCGGGCGGCAGAAGGAAGGTGTTCGAGCCGATGTCCGACAGGATGATGATGTCGTAGGCCTGAAGGCCCTCCATCGTGAAGGGAAAGCCCTCGGCCGCATCGTGGGCGGTCATGTAGTCGACCTCGAAGGCGCTGCCCTTCAGCGCCTCCAGCAGCGGCGTGGCGCCGGTGTGAAAGCGCACCGAGCCGAACTGGTCGAAGCCCTTGTAATGGGTCTCGGAGGTCGTCCAGCTTTCGCCAACCAGCAGTATCTTGGTGCTCATGATCTTGTCCTTGCAGGAAATGTCAGATGGAGGCGTCGAAGACCCGGCGCGGGTTCGTCACCATCAGCGTCTCGAGGGCCGCGTCGTCCAGCCCGTGGCGCCGCAGACGCGGCAGGAAATGCTTCGTCACGAAGGCGTAGCCGTTGCCGCCGTAGCGGGTGAGCATCATCTTCACGAAGACATCGTGCGACAGCAGGATCCGGTCGAGATAGCCGTGATCCGCAAGCCCGAGGATCGCGCGGGCCACCTCGTCGTCCGAGGGGCACTGCACCCCCTGATCGGCATAGAAGAAATCCATGCCGATCATGTCGAACTCGAGGAAGGCGCCGCGCTGGGCCAGCGTCGCCTGATAGACCGGGTCCATGTGCGAGGGGTTCATGTGGCAGAGCACCGTGTGGCGCAGCTCGGCCCCCTCCTCCTCGACCAGATCGAGCACCCGGTGCGCGAGGCGGAACCAGCCCGGCAGATGCACCATGAGCGGCAGGCCGGTGCGGACCTGCGCCCGGGCCGCGCCGCGCAGCGACTTCTCCTCCTCGGCGGTGAAGTCCGAGGAGACGCCGATCTCGCCGATCAGCCCGATGCGCGCATCGGTTCCGTCGGTGCCCTCCAGCGCCTCGGCCACGATCTCGTCGGCGATGTCATCGGCCGAGAGCCGCGCCACGCTCTCGGGCATGGAGCTTGCGAGATAGTAGCCCGCCCCCATGACCACCTGCACGCCGGTCTCGGCCGAGATCCGGCGCAGCTTCGCCGGATCGCGCCCGATGCCGCGGCAGGTCGGATCGACGATGCTCTGCCCGCCCACGGCGGCGAACTGCTTCACCTCGGCGATGGCCAGATCGAGATCGTCGAGCGCGATATTGTGCTTGTTCACGAACGGATCCTGCCGGAGCTCGGACAGGATCTCGATGCCGACCGGCGCCTCGGCCAGATACTGGCGCTCGGGCTCCTGCGGCGGGTTCCACCAGCAGCGGCAGTCGTTCTGCAGATGCTCGTGCATCAGCGTGTGGCCGAGGGCAGAGGAGGGGATCGGCCCGTCCACCGTCATGATTTGGCCCGAGCGGACGTGGCAGGGAGAAAGCTCGCTCATGCCGATTTCCTCCGTCCGAAGCGCCACTGGCGGTCGAAGAGCCGCGTGTTCATCCAGATGGCGACGAGGATGATGGTGCCCGTGACGATCTGGGTGAAGAAGGGCGAGATATGCATGAGGATCAGCCCGTTGCCGATGACGGCGATGGTCATGGTCCCCAGCACGGTGCCCAGCATCGAGGCCTTGCCGCCCATGAGCGAGGTGCCCCCCAGCACGACCGCCGCGATCACCTGCAGCTCGAAGCCCTGCGCCGCGTTGGACGAGCCCGAGCCGAGGCGGGCGGCGATCAGCATCCCCGCCACCGCGCTCGCCACGCCCGAGACGACATAGACCGAGGCCAGCACGCGCTTGGCGGGCATGCCCACCCGGCGCGCGGCCTCCATGTTCGAGCCGACGGCGATCACCTGCCGGCCGTACTGGGTGCGCAGCATGACGACGAAGCCCAGCACCGCCACGAGGATCGCGATCAGGGCGGGCACGGGGAAGCCCAGCACCTCGCCGCGGCCGAGCCAGAAGAAGCCCGCCGCGTCGCGGATCGGGATCGAATAGCCCTCGGTCAGGTAAAGCGCGAAGCCGCGCAGGATCGAGAGGCCCGCAAGCGTCACGATGAAGGCCGGAATGCCCTGATAGGCGATGAACCAGCCCTGGATCCCGCCGATCAGCGCGCCGGCGACCAGCATCAGCGGCAGGGTCAGGGTCCAGTCGAGCCCGCTTGCCATGACGATGGCCGCGAGCGCGTTGATGAGCGCCACCATCGAGCCGACCGACAGGTCGATCCCGGCGGTCGTGATGACGAGGGTCATGGCCACCGCCACGATCAGGATGGGCGCCGCCTGCCGCACCACGTTGAGCAGGTTGCCCGACGTGAGGAAGGTGGTCGTCATGGCGCCGAAGAACAGCATGCAGAGCACGAAGAACAGCGCGATCGACAGGACCTGCGCATGTTCCCCGATGAAGTCGGCCAGCCGCGAACCGGCCTGGCGCTCGGTGTAGGTCGCCATCAGTGGCCTCCCTTGCCGACGATGAGATCGACGAGTTCCTGCAGGTTGGTGTCGGCGATGGCGCGCTCGGCCACCTTGGTGCCCTCGTACATGACCGCCACGCGGTCGCAGACGCGGAACAGATCCTGCATCCGGTGGGTGACGAGCACGACGGCCACGCCCCGTGCCTTCACCCGGTTGATGAGGCCCAGCACCGCCTCGACCTCGGCCACGGCGAGCGCCGAGGTGGGCTCGTCCATCAGGAGGACCTTCGGCTCGAAGCTCGCCGCGCGGGCGATGGCGATGGCCTGCCGCTGGCCGCCCGAGAGTTTCTCGACCTTGGCGGTGAGGCGCGGGATGCGGATCTCGAGCGCGGCCAGCATCCGCTCGGCCTCGGCCAGCATCCGTTTCTGATCGAGGAAGGGCCCGCGCTTCAGCTCGCGCCCGAGGAAGAGGTTGCCCACCACATCCACATGGTCGCAGAGCGCGAGATCCTGATAGACCATCTCAATGTTGAGCGCGCGCGCCTCGGACGGGGTGGCGAAGCGGACGGGCCGGCCGGCCATGGTGATCTCGCCCTCGTCGGGGATGTAGGTGCCCGAGATCACCTTCGAGAGGGTGGACTTGCCCGCCGCATTGTCGCCGATGAGGCCCAGGCACTCGCCCGGACGGATGTCGAGATCGACCCCGCGCAGAGCCTGATGCGAGCCGAAGGTCTTGTGGATGTTGCGCAGCGTCAGGATCGGGGCTGCGGAGAGGGGGGATGCCCCCCTCTCTTCCTCAGGTGCGGAAGGCGCCGTCCTCATTTAAAGAGCGCCCGGAAGCCGTCGACATTCTCCTTCGTGACGATGGTCACGGGAACCGAGATGGTCTTGTCGACCTCGCCGCCGTCGGCGAGCGTCACCAGCGCCTCGACCGCCGCCGCGCCCATCGCCGCCGGATCCTGCTGGATCACGGCCTTGAGGTAGCCCTCGTCGATGGCATCGATGGCCTGCGCGGTCAGGTCCCAGCCGAAGATCGAGACATCGGCCTGCTTGCCCTGGCTGGCCACGGCGGCGATGGCGCCCATCAGCGCGGGTTCGCCCGTGGCGTAGATCGAGGTCAGGTCGGGGTTCGCGGTGATCAGGTTCTCGGCCGCCCCCAGCGCCACGTCCTGGATGTTCTGGCCGTCGACCGTGCCCACGACCGTCACCTTGTCGTCCAGCGCCTGCTCGAACCCGTCCTTGCGGACGTTCTGGATGTAGGAGTTGAGCGCGCCGACGATCCCGAGCTTCGAAGGCTCGGCCACGGTCTCGTTGTAATGCGCCGCGAGATCGGCGCCGGCCTTGGCATTGTCCACGCCGATCTGGGCCTTCTGCGGCCCCTCCGGCAGGATCGCGTCGATGGCCACCACGGGGATGCCTGCGTCGGCCGCCTGCTGGACGGCGGGCATGATGCCGTTCACGTCGATGGCCACCACCGCGAGCCCGTCCACGCCTTCCTGGATGTAGGTCTCGATCGCGCTGTTCTGCGCGGCCGAGTCGTTGTTGGCATTGAAGATGACGAGCTTGACGCCCGCCTTGTCGGCCGCTTCCTGCGCGCCGCGGTTCATCTCGTTGAAGAACAGGGCCTGCTGGTTGATCTGGACCAGCGCCACGGTCTTCTGCTCCTGCGCGAAGGCGGGCAGAGCCGCGGCGCCGAGGAGGCTCGAGGTCAGCAGGACGCCGAGAGCACGGCGGGTGAATTGGGGGGTCATGGTCAATCCTCGCTGTTCAGGTTGCGTCAGTTCTGTCCGACCGGCGGTGCAACGGACTCCCGCTCGATCAGCGTGACAGGAAGCAGCTCCTCTGGCGGGAGCCTTTCAGGGTCGACCGGTGGGGGGGCGAGCAGCAGCTCGAGGGCACGCCTGCCCAGATCCCGGACCGGTTGCCGCACCGCTGTCACGGCCGGTGCGAAAAGATGGAGCGGGCCCACATCGTCGAAGCCCACGACGGAAACGTCGCGCGGGATCGACAGGCCCGCCTCGCGCAGCACCTCGTAGAGCCCGATGGTGAGCTCGTCCGAGGTGGCGAAGATGGCGGTGGGGCGGTCCGACCCGCGGGCGACGAAGGCCTGCGCCGCGGCGCGTCCCGCCTCGAACGTGTAGGGGCCGCAGGAGCGTTCGATGCGCACGTCCGGGCCTGCGATCTCGCGCATCCCCTCGAGGAAGCCCGTATAGCGGCGCGCGCCCGAGATCATCTGGTCGACGCCGCCGATGAACAGCACATGGCGGTGGCCCGCGCGGGCGAGCCGGCGGCCCGCGAGCCGCCCGCCCTCGGCATTGTCGCAGAAGAGTTTCGGCACCCTCGCCTCGGCGATGTCCTCGTCCACCACCACGCAGGGGCCGCCGGCATTGACCTTCTCGGCCAGAGCCCGCGAGCCCGCATGATTGGTGATGAAGATCAGCCCGTCGGCATGGCCCTGCCGGATATGATCGAGATATTTGAGCTCGCGGTCGGGACGGTTCAGCGTGGCATGAAGCGCGAGCGACAGGCCCCGCGCGTCGGCCTCGGCCTCGACCGCCGCCACGAAGGTGGCGAAGAAGGGCGTGGCGATGTCGGGCACCACGAGCGCGATCGTGTCCGACCGTCCGAGGCTCAGCCGCCGGGCATGGGGATTGGGGCTGTAGTTCAGGGTGCGGATGGCCGTGTCGATGGCCTCGGCCGTGCGCGCGGGCAGCTCGAGCGAGCCGTTCAGATAGCGCGAGACGGTCGTCTTCGACACGTTCGCGGCCCGCGCCACATCCTGAAGATTGGCCATTCTACCTCGTCCAGATGATCCCGATCCCGAAGTAAATCGGTTTAGTAAACTGGTTTATCTGAACGCTAGGCCGAATCTCCCGCCGCTGTAAAGCGTCATTCGGTTCCGGGAGGGGCAGTGACCGATTTCCGGTCGTTCTGCCTCCTCCGCTGTCGGTTCGTGAAGATGTCCTTGGCGCGCACGAGGGCCCGGACAGGATGCGACCGCTTCGCGTCTGGCGGAGAGGCGATGCCGAGGCGCCTGTGTTTCGGAACGTGCGGCCCGCCGCCTCGGTCTGGAGGCGTGAGCCAGCCCCTCAGCCTTCATGCGGCCTTCGGGAAGGGTCAGCCGCGGCCTCATCCCCCGAGGCGAGGATCCTGCGTCTGGCCGCCTTGTCCGGGCCTCAGCGCCGACGCGGCGGGAGGTTGCGCGCCTGAAGGCCCATGAGGAGCAGAAGGGACGCCAGCGCCACGGCGAGGCCGACGGCGAGGGTTCGACGCTCCGATGCGTCCGGGGCCTCCGGTTGTTCGTCCGCCGCGGCGCCCGCGGCGTCGGATGCGAGCCCGCCCGCGTCGGCGGTGGCGGCAGATGGCATGGGCACGGCAGCTGCCGGCCCGGCGCCGGGATCCTCTCCTCGCACCATCGGCGCCGCGTTTTCCGGCGCATCCGCACCGGCTGCAGGTGCCGAACCCTCCTGCGCTCCGGCCCCGTGAGCCAGAAGCGCGACCAATCCCCCGGCCGCGAGCCCGATCGTCCAACGCGCCATACCGCTTACCCACAAACTACACCGGCCTCTGACATGAGGCCGGTGTCCATCCTAGCAGTCCGGCGACCGCGCTGAACCCGGCTGGGGTCCTGCATATTGACGCAGGGCCGCGCGGGCCTTCTTCTGGCCCCCTGGCCCCCTGGCCCCCTGGCCCCCTTGGCCTCCTGGCCTCCTGGCCTCTTGGCGCGCGGGTGCGGCCGGTGCTGGGCCGGTCAGGACGTGTGCGCGCGCGCCTCCTCGAGCAGCCGCACGAGCTCCTGGCGAAGTTCGCTCAGCTTCGTTGCGACTTCGGGCGGTTGCGGCTGGGCAATCGCTTCGTCGAAAGCGTCGATGACATGCTGTTCGCCGCTTTCGACCTGCTGGAGCACATCCTCGTCGATCTTGTCGAAGATCGCGCGCAACGAGACCACGGCGCGGTTGACGGTGGACATGAAGGTGCCGTCGTCGCCGGGGGTCCGGCCGGCAACCGACAGAAGCGCCGCGATCTCGGAGGACTGGCGGCGATGCAGCTCCTGGAACCGGCGGGCGAGCGGAAGGAACTCCGGCTCCGCCTTCTCCACCATCGTGTCGAACCCTGCGAGCACGTCGAGGGTGCGGTCGTGCAGCGCCTCGAGCGCGTCGGCCGCGGCGGTGTCGGGGGTGTAGGACTGGTTACTCATCGAAAGGCCCTTTCAATCTGAATGAGCCGGATCAACGTGAGCCCCGCTGGGCTGTTCCGCGCGACGTCGCGGCCTGCGCAGCGCGCTGCCCGGCAGCCGGGCCGCAACCGGTCAGAGCAGCCCGCGGCGCTGGGCGATGTTGGCGGCCTGCACCGCGGTGCGGGCGCCCAGACGGTCGCAGGCGGCCTTGAAGCGGGCCTTCACCGCCCCCTCGGTGATGCCCAGGCGGTGCGCGATCTCCTTGTAGCGCACGCCCTCGCTCAGCATCCGCAGGACTTCCGCCTGGCTGGGGGTGAGCGCATCGCGGTTGGGGGCATGAAGCTCGGCTATCGTCGCGCGGAGCGTCGCGATCTCGTGATTGGTCATCTCGCGGTCGCTGCGGGCGAAGAGGCCGAAGCTCCGCTTGCGGCTGCGGGCGGTGCGGGCGGGCAGACCGATCACGCAGCCGAAGCGCAGCCCGTGGCGGCGGTAGGCGGCCAGCACCCCCGCCTCGTCCGGCAGATGGACGGCGCTCCAGCGGGTGGCGCCGTTCGCGGTCGCCGCCCAGCGGATCAGCGGGTCGCGCAGGCCGAAGGCCTGGATCGTGTAATGGCGGGTCCAGGCCGAGGGAAAGAGGTTGAATTCGTCCTCTGGCGCCAGGAACCCCACCCTCAGCGCCACATAGCATCCGGCCGGAGCCAGATCACGGAACAGAGGTTCCTGATCCGTCAGAGCCGAGAGGGTTCCACGCGTCATCTTCTCATTTCGCTGGGCTGCCGATTGCGGCGCGAGGAGACCGTGCCGCCGTTCCATTCTCAAGTTGCGCAAAAGGTAAGGCTGCGAGAGGCCTGTCTTTTGAGCAGACGGGCAAAAAAATATTCCCAAACAATGACTTGATGGCTGCGAAGATCGTCCCGGAATTAAGCGCCCAGGTTGAGGTGAGAGAGGCCCGGCTCGCGTCCGTCATCGACAATGTGCAGATCACGCCCGCGGAACGCCGCCGGGCGGTCGCCGGATGGCGCATCGGTCGACGGCGTCCGCTCCGCTCGCGGACCCGCCCGCGGGACGGCAAGAGGGCCGGTTGCCGTGCGGGCTCGGGCCAGCCTTCTGCGGCTGGCACGGTCTCTTCCCGACCGTCCCGATGCGGACCGGCCCGGCGCCGTGGAGCGACGCGGGAGGGATCGCTCTCCGGAGCGGCGGGCGGCCCCTCCTTTGCCGGGCAGGGCGGAGGATAGCCCCCGCGTCCCGAAGGCGCCTGAGAGGAGCATCGCGGCGCCCGAGGTGGAGACGGCCTGGACGCCCTTCCCGGCCGCCGCGCGCCGAGCCCGGGATGGCCGCGGCATCCGGGCAGGCTTGCGCCGGGCCCCCCGCGCGCGGCGCGGAACCCCTATCCTCGCAGGGTTCTCGCGGCCTGCTGCGTGACGCTCGCGCGGTGCACGAGACGGGCAAGCCGGGCCACCCAGCCCGTGCCGGGCGCGCGGAGCCAGGTCGCCCCGAGCGGACAGGCGGCCGCACCGGTTCCGAGCTTGAACCGCGCGATGCCTTCCGTCCGCTCCGTGTCGATCAGGCCCAGCTCCAGCGCCTCGATCCCCATCTCCTTCAGCCGCTCGATCGCCCTCCAGAGCAGCAGAGTATGCGCGTTGAGCCTGCGCCCGGCTGGCGACGTCCAGGCGAGGTGGTAGGTGGCCCAGGGCGGATGGATCAGGATCAGGATACCCGCCACCGGCCCGCAGGCCCCCTCGACGGACAGAAGCAACGTCCCGCCGTTTCGCGCCCAGGCGAGGGCGAAGGCCGGCGGCAGGCGCGCATAGCGGCGCGCCTGCGCCTGTGCCGCCTCGGCCCGCAGCAGCCAGTGGCCCGGATCGTCCGGCAGGCCCGTCTCCGTGACGCGGAGCCCCATGCGCTCCGCCTGCGTCAGCGCGTTCCGCCAGCCCGGCGTAAGGCGCGCCCGCAGGGCCGTCAGCTCGGGCGCCAGCGCCAGCCGCGCCACATGGGCGGCCGTCATCGCCGGGATCATGCCGCCGCGTGAGAAGGGGCCCCCGTCCGCCGTCTCGGGCGTGACGAGGATGGCGCGGTGCCTGCGGCCGAGCGCCGACAGAAGCTCCGCCATGGCCGCCTCCGACCGCTCGGTCGCGATATCCGGCATCCAGACCGGCCCCCGCGACAGCAGCGCCACGCGCCCGACGAGCGGCAGGTGCCGGGCGAGAACCTGCGCCGTGCCGAGCGTCCGGCGCCCCTCGCGCCATTCGAGCCGAAAGGCCTCGGCCCCGAGGCTGCCACAGGCCCGGCCGTAGGAGGGATGCTGCTGCATCGGCAGGCCGGCCCCTTCGGGCAGGCGCGGGGTGTCGCAGAGGGTCCAGGAGCAACGCATTCTCCCTTTAACCACACGGCAACTAAAGGGAGGTAAAGGGTTCCGGGGGCTTCTTGGCGAAGGCGATGCCGGGCGGATCGACGCGCGGTGCGACAGGCCTTGGAAGAAAGGGGGGGCGTGCATGGGGCGGGGGAAAGACGGGGCGGCGGGAGCGGATCCGCGAGGGCCTGAGGAGCCCCGCGCGGGTCGCGCCCCGCGCGATGCGGCG
>NZ_MABH01000041.1 GCF_001720585.1 Cereibacter johrii
CGCCATGCGCTCGGCCAGGGCGCCCGCGTGGCGTTCGAGCTCGGCCACATGGGCCGCGCGGTGCCGCAGGCTCTCGCGCAGGTCGCCCACCTCGCGTTCGAGTGCGGCGCGGGCCGCCTCGACCGCCGGCAGCCGCTCCCGCGCCTGGAGTTCGGCCGGGACCGTCGTCTCCAACTCGGCCGCCAGCCTCCGGGTCATGGCTTCCAGATGCACCGTGGCATGGCGCAGGCGGGCCTCGGCATCTGCCTGCGCGCGCCGCAGCAGCGCGAGCTCCTCCTCGCGCATCGCCTGCGCCGCCTGTTCGGCCGCCTCCGCCTCTCGGTTCCGGCCCTGCGCGACCGCCATGGCCGCGTCGCGCGCGACCATCCCCAGCATCGGGATGGCACGGTCGAGCTCCGCCCGGATCCCGTCGAGCTCGGCCCGGTCCTCGGCCGTCTCGCCCGTGGCGGCCCAGCGGCCGAAGATCCCGTCCGGGCGGCGGATCCAGTCGGGCGGCAGCACGCCGTCGCGCGCGCTGGTCGAGCGGAAGTGGCGCAGCTCGTCGGCCAGGAAATCGCGGATGGCAGGGGCCACCGCATCCGCCGCGCGGGGGAACCGCAGCCCGAAGCCCTCGCCGATCCGCGCCACCGTGGCGCGCCAGTCCGACAGGAGCGCCTCGTAGGACACGAAGAGGCGCGGCTCCTGCCGGGTCTCGGCCTCGGCCTCGAGCACATGGCGCAGCCAGAGGAGCTGCCCCCACCCCGCAGGCCAGCCCTCGCGCCGCGAGAGCGAGGCCGCCACCTCGTCCGGGGCGCGGTGGGTGCAGAGGAAGAGCGGCCGGATGCCCGCCTCGGCCAGCACCTCCTTCCAGAAGGGCAGCAGGCGGCAGATGCGCGGATCCTTGAGCACGATCAGGCTCGACCGGCCGAATTCCTGCGCCATCACCTCGGCCGCGCGCTCTCGGAACTCGCCCAGCCGCGGCGAGCGGTACCAGTCGGGGTTGAAGGGGCCCCAGTCATTCCAGGCGGAGCCTGCCGAGGCGAGGATCGCGTCGTTCAGGTGATAGACCTTGAGCGACTCGAAATGGCCGCGGGGATTGGATGCGGTGGCGGGCATCAGATCCTGCGGCAGGGCGCAACCCATGTGTGCGAGGACGCCCGCGAGGGCGGAGGTGCCGGAGCGATGCATCCCGAGGACGATGAGCGCGATCCGCGGCGGGGAGGCTTGGTCGAGTGACATGATGATCGATAACCCCTGTCAGAATGCCGGAGCGTCCATCGCGCCTCCCGCTCAAGGCTTGCCGGGAGCGGCCTGAAGCGCCGCCACGGCCGTCTCGAGCGCGGTGATGCGGTCGGCCTGATGCATGACGATCTGCAGCAGATGCTCGGTCAGCCGCCGCCGCAGCGCCTCGGGATCCGGGGGCGGCTCGATCTCGGCGTGGGCGGACGGGAAGTCGATCCCGAAGCGGGTGCGCAGATAGTCGAAGAGCGGGCGGGCCTCGTCCACGATCCGGTCGGTCTCGCGGTAATCGAGCATCCGGGCCACGACATCCTCGAGCACCGGAGCGGCCTGAAAGTCGAGGCCCTCGAACGCCTCGTCGAAGATCCAGGGCAGCGTCTCGCCGGGCAGGCGGGTGTTGTAGAAGATACGCAGCGCCGCCTCGTCGGCCGTGACGCGCGCCTGCTGCCGCTCCGGGAGCGGGGCGAGCGCTATGCCCAGCACCTCCGAGAAATCCTCGACCACGTTCTTCTGCCTCAGGTAGGGCCGCACCGTCAGCAGGTCGGGCACCGCCTCGCCCCAGGCCTGGAAGCAGCAATAGACCTGCACCTGCTCGCGTGCGATCTCGGCGAAGGGCCGGACGGGGCCCTCGTAATTCTTGTGGAAGATCGACCATTGGCCGTAGGCCGAGGGCAGCCACTCGTGCGGGTCGCGCACATAGGCCACAAGCCGCAGGCGCACATGCCGCCGCAGTTCCTCGACGAAGGGCAGCACGGCGTGCACCTCCCCGTAGATCCCCTCGTTCGACAGGACGAAGCGGCTGCAGCCGCCGGTGCGCTGCCGCTCGGCCAGCACGGATGCAAAGTGATGGGCATGGGCCCGCATCTCCTGCGGCGGCGAGCCGAAGAAGGCGGTCTGCCCGGAGAGTCCGCCAAAGTCGGGACCGAGCATGCCGAACCACATGCCGAGATAGTCGACGCCCTGTCTGCGCAGCGCGACCGCGTTCTGCTCCAGCGCCTTCTGGATCGAGGAGGTCCCCGTCTTGCCCATGCCGATGTGCAGGATGACTTCCATGCGCCCTACACCCTCCTCTGATCCAGCTTGTGAACGAAGACCGAGGCCAGGCCGCACTGCGCGGCCATCGCGGGCCAGAGCCGTTCGATGAGATGAAACTCGGTCCCGTCGTTGGGAATGGGTTCGTTGGGCCAGGGATAGGCGGCGCCGAACAGGTCGTTCATCGCCCGCACCACCGTGCTGCGCACAAAGAACATGTTGCCCACCGGGAAGAGCAGCGGATTGTCGGGCAGCGGGCCCGGCAGGCGCGGCGCGACCCGCGGCAGCAGCGCGCGAGAGGCATCCCACGGGATGAAATAGGGATCGAACGGCGCCACGAGGCCCACGCCCGGGTCGCGCAGATGCGTCACCGCATCCGACAGGGACGCCTCATCCCCGAGGAGGATGCGCAGGAGGAAGGCGCGCCAGATGTCGCCGCTGTCCGTGGTGGCGAGCGACTTCTTCTGATGCAGGTGGCACCAGATCTCGTCCTCGCCCGCAGCACCCCCCGGCAGGAAGAGCTGCAGGAAGGGCAGGATGTCGCGCCCGCGGTTGGGCCGGACCAGCACCTCGGGCGCGAGCCCCACCGCCCCCATCAGCGTGCGGATCTCGTCCGCCTTCCGGTCGCTGTCGGTGGTGACGACGATCCGGCTGGCGCAGCGGTAGGCCGCGTGCTGGCGCACGTCCTGCGCCAGATCGTCGGTATAGAAGGCGTGGACATGCAGCGAGAAGCGCGGCAGCTCCGAGGTCTGCGCCGTGCCGTAGGGGGCGATCCGCAGCTTGCGGTGGACCCAGTTGTCGGAGTCCGCCAGCCTCTCCTCGACCTCGGCCAGATCGCGCCACATGCGGCGGCGGCCGTAGCGCATCATCTTCTCGCGCTCGAGGATGCGGTACTCGGCCTGCTCCGGCTCGTGGAAGAGCATCGGCATGTCGATCTCGCTCGCGCCGCGCACGAAGTAGCGATGCGTGGCGAGCCGGTCGAGCAGCGCGCGGCGGATGCGGGCGAAGAGCCCGTCCGCCTCGGGCGCGGCCTCGCGCGCGGGCCCGGGGGTCTTGCGCGGCAGGTCGAGCAGCGCCTCGGCCGCGGCGGCGGGATTGGCGTATTCGACGGTGCGGATCCGGCCCGACCGGCGGTAGACCGCATCGCCGAAGCCGCTCGCCCCCTCGAAGAGCACGATCCGGCACCCGGCCGCCAGCGCGTCGAACACGACGTTCGGCAGCGGATCGAGCCGCGACGAGACGAACATCGCATCCGCGGCCGCGAGCACATCCGGATAGGCCGGCCCCGCCGGCAGCAGGAAGAGATTGCCCTCGGGCCGCCCCGCGCCGATCTGGCGCAGGTGGTAGCTCATCCAGACCCCGAACTCCATGTCCTCGGGATTGAGCCCGTCGCCGATCCAGAGGAACACCGTGTCCGGATCGCGCGGGGCGCAGATCTGGGCCGCCATGGCGAAGATGTCGGTGCCCTTGCGCCACTGGAGATGCCCCGCCCCGCAGACAAGGCGCACATGCGCGCAGTCCCGCCCGATCAGCGCCGAGATCCGCTCCCGCGCCTCGCGGATGCGGTCCTCGGTGCAGCCTCCCATCCGGGCGGGGCGCTGCGGCAGGATCCGCGTGTCGCGGTCGATGTCGCATTCCACGTCGCGCAGCCACCCCGACCAGCTTTGCCGGACGTGATCCGAGGAAAAGATCATCAGATCGGAAAAGAGCGAGGTGAGTGTCACCTTGTAATTCGGATAGGTGTAATCGGTATATTCGTGAATATAGGTCACGAAGGGAATGTCCCGCGCGACGGTATAGCGAACGAGCGGAACGGCCTCCACCGAATTGAGGATCGCGAAGTCTATCCTGTTGAAACTTTCAAGAGAGAGAAAAAGAATATCCCCAAAAGGATTTTCCGTAATCACAAGATGGCAGACATGCTCGAGAAAATCCTCCAGCAGGGGGCCGCCCCGCACTGCGACGACAACCACATTGCAAGTCTCGGCCGCCTCGCGCGCAAGATCGAGCCCCACCATGGGGGCGCCGGTCCGCGACAGCTCATGCACGGCGATGAGGCAGGTCTGCACGGCAGGGTTGTAGGCCCGCCGCCCGGCGTGGCACTTGTCGCGCAGGCTCGCCAGCGTGCGCCGCCCCTCCTTCCAGCCATGCTCGAGATAGTGGCGGAAGGGATCCATCTCCGCCTTCGCGATGTCGGGATACCAGGCCCGGTAGGCCTCGTGCGAGAAATCCGACACGGTCCGGTCCACCGGCTCGCCCAGCCGGATCAGCTCGCAGGCCAGATGGCAGGCGTCGGGCTCGCCCGCGGCGATGGCCTCCGACAGGGCGGGCAGGGTCGTCAGTCCCGCCACCAGCCTGTCGAGCCCGGGCAGCTGCGCCTTCAACTCGTCGTAGAAACCTTCCTCTCCGTCCGGATGGTGGCGGAAATCCGGCCGCACGGCCAGCACATGCTCGGGCGCGAGGCTCCGCCACAGGTCGTCGACAGCGCTCATGTGCCGCTGTCCGGAAAGGCCGTGCGCAGAAGGTCGAGCGCCGCGGCCTCCGCCACCTGCTGCCGGGCGAGGATGCGCAGGAAGGGCGGCAGCACCGGGCTCGTGGCGATCATGCCGCCCAGCCGCAGCAGCCGGAGCCGCCCGCCCTCATCGAGTTCGGCCCGCACCCCGCGCGGACTGGCCCGGCCCGCGCGCTCTTCCTCGGTCACCTCGCCCACCTCGAAGGCCCGGTCGAGGAACAGCAGCGGCCGCGTCGGGTCGAGGAGATGGTGGCCCAGCCATTTCGGCAGGTCCGCGAGCAGGGCGAACGGGCCGGACGGCGGCCGCAGATGCTCGATGATGATCGCGCTCCGGTTGCGTTCCAGCAGCGCCTTGTGGGCGAATCTGCTGCCCGGGAGCGCAAAGAGAACGAAGGTCTCCCGCCAATCGGCAAGGAAATCTTTATTCGAATCACCCACAAAGGCATTGCTCGTGACGGCCAGCATGATCTCACAACGGCAGGTCCATGCCGGTGGTTGATAGCGGGCATCTTCTGCCGCGTCCACAGCAATTTCTACCCCCGGATGTGTCTTTCTCGCCTTGAGGAATAATCAAGCTTGACATCTGGCCCGGCTCAATACAATCGGAAGTAGTTTTAGCCGCCCGAGGGCGTGGCGAGGATCATGTGATGAAAGTGCTGGTAATAGGCGGCTGCGGTTTTATCGGGTCACATGTCGTCGACCTTCTGCTGCGGGAAGGCTGCCGGGTGCGGGTCTTCGACCGACGGCCCGAGGCCTTCCGGCCGCCGCTCGCCGGCGTCGACTATGTCATGGGCGATTACAGCGATCCCAATCTGGTGTTCCAGGCGCTGCACGATGTCGAGGCGGTGCTCCATCTGGCGAGCGCGACGGTGCCCGCGACCGCGAACCTCAACCCGGTAACCGATATCGAGGCCAACCTCCTGGCGACGGTGCGGCTTCTCGACGTGATGCGCGCGACGGGCAAGCGGCGGCTCGTGTTCCTCTCGTCCGGGGGCACGGTCTATGGCGTGCCGCAGACCGATCCGGTGCCCGAGGAGCATCCGCTGCGCCCGATCGGCTCCTACGGCATCGTGAAGGTCGCGATCGAGAGCTACATCCGCATGGAGCAGGCGCTCTACGGGATGGCGCCCGTGGTGCTGCGGGCATCGAACCCCTACGGGCCGCGACAGGGCCATACCGGCGTGCAGGGGATCATCGGCACCCACCTGTGGCGCGCCGCGCGCGGCGAGCCGGTCGAGATCTGGGGCGACGGGCAGGTGACGCGCGACTTCATCCATGTCCGCGATCTGGCGGCGCTCTGCGTCGAGGCCCTGCGCTCGGGCACCTGCGGCTGCTTCAACGCGGGCAGCGGCACCGGCACCTCGGTGGCCGAGATCGTGGCCGGGATCGACCGCACCGTGCAGGCCTCGGGCGGCCCGCCCGTCCGCGCGCTCCGCCTGCCCGGCCGCGGCTACGACGTGCCCCGCGTGGTGCTCGACATCTCCCGCGCGCGCGCGGCTTTCGACTGGGCCCCGCGCATCGGCCTCGAGGAGGGGCTGGCCGAGACCTGGCGCTGGGTCTGCACGACCCTGGCCCATGAAACCGCCGCCGAAGCCCCCCGGCCCCGCGCAAAGCTCGCCCGCCCGCGCCGCAGCGCGCGCTTCTGACGCTTCGGACAGGCGAGGTCCCTCAGACGCGGCTCCGCCCGGAGCCGCAGCCTGCGCGTCTGACGGTTCGGACAGGGGAGGTCCCTCCGGCGCGCTCCGCCCGGGGTGTTCATTCCGGCGCACTCTTCCGGCGCCTCCCGTGGCCTTGCCGGTCCACCGGGGATCCCTCTTCCAACGCGCCTTCGTGCAACCCATCCAGCGCGGCTCCCTTTGAGGCTGCGCCGTCCGGCGCGCTCGTCTGACGCCCCCGGCGCGCCCGTCCCTCCGATCCGGCTCCCGCTCTGGCCCGCAGGGGCTGACCACGGCCCTCCGGCCCGGGAGCGCCGGATGCCCGGGGGGGGGGGGAGCTGTCCGCGGATGTCTCGTTGCCCTCGCGGCAAGCGTGCCACCGCCCGCCGAGGGCGCCCCGACGTCAGGCGGGGGCGCGTCGGTCCTCCCCTTGCATCGGCCGCTTCTACATCCATATACCATCCACACGGATGGAGAAGCCGATGCAGCCCCCGGTTCCGAAGACCAGCGACAGCGAGAAGATCACGATCAACCTCGGTCCGGTGGACCTCGGCCGGATCGACCTTCTGGTGCAGGAGGGGTTCTATGCCAACCGGAGCGACTTCATCCGCACCGCCATCCGCAACCAGCTGGGGACCGAGGCCGACGCGGTGACGCGCTCGATCGAGCGCCACACGCTCGAGCTCGGCCTGCGCGACATCGGCCGGGCCGAGCTCGAGGCGGCACAGGCGGCGGGTGAGCTTCTGCATGTGCGCGTCGTAGGACTGGCCCGGATCGCGCCCGACGTTTCCGCCGATCTGGCCCGGGCCACGATCGGCTCTCTCACCGTGCTCGGGGCGCTTCAGGCGTCCGCCGAGATCAAGGCGGCCCTCCGGGACCGCATCCGCTAGGCGCACAGCGCCCTTCTGGCAAGGAAGACCGAGATGAAGACGGAGTTTGCGACGGCCATGGGCCGGGCGCTCGATCAGGTGCGCGCCGGCGATCCGGCGGGGGCGACGCGGGCGATCCAGGATCTGCTGCGGGGCCAGGGGGCCGGGACGAGCGGGAGACCCGCGGCGCAGGAGG
>NZ_MABH01000042.1 GCF_001720585.1 Cereibacter johrii
CGGGCCTCGACCTCGGTGCCTGCGGGCGTATCGGGGAGGGCGAAGGCCATGGTCCGCGCCGCCCCGTCGCTCTCGAGGCGCAGGGGGGCGGCCGAGCCTGCGGAAATCTCGATCACGCCCTTCGGCAGCGCCGTCCCGCCCTCATGGTCGAGCGTGCCGGAAAGGCCGCCCGCCTGGGCCGTGCCCGCGGCGAAGGCTGCGGCAAGAAGAAGGCTGCGGGGCTTGCCCGGAAGGGTCATGCGAAGCTCCTGAGCCGGAGGGTGGAGGCAGCCGCCTCGGGGCGGAGGCCGGGGAAGGAAGGCCGGGGGGAGGAAGGCCGGGGCGCGCGGGAACCGCCCCGGCCCGGTCTCACACGAGGTAGAAGTCGTCCGCCGTGAGCGAGAGCCCCGCGCGCACCTGCGCGAAGCGCACCGCGGCCGCCTCGCCCGATCCGTCGGCGTCGTAGGCCAGAAAGCCGCTGTCGGTGTCGTAGAGGATCCGGTCGGACGCATCCTGCGCGGCGCCCGACGGGCTGCGGTGGAAGGCGCCGAACGAGAGCGTGCCCGCGCCGCCCGCTTCGGCGAAGATCGCGCGATCGAGCAGGATGAGATCCTCGCCCGCCTCGAAATCGAGGATCCGGTCGACATTGCCCGCGCCGAGCGCGGTCGAGAAGCGGAAGCTGTCCTCGCCTGCGCCGCCCAGCAGCACATCGGCCGCGAGCCCGCCGTCGAGCAGGTCGCTGCCCGCGCCGCCGACCAGCCGGTCGCGCCCCGCCTCGCCGGGCCGGACCGGCTCGGGCGGGAATTCCACCGACACGTTCAGCTTGTAGTCGGACCCGTCCGGAACCGCGTCGCTCCAGCCGTCGCCGGGCGCATCCTCCGACCAGCTGCCTTCCACGATATAGTAGGTTCCGGTTTCCTCGACGGTGAAGACGGTGCTGGAATCGCGGCTGCTGGTCGAGCCCGGATCCCCGCCGCCGTCGTCGTTCTCGGCCACGATCCGGCCCTCGCTGTCGAGCACGCGCACCCAGCTGTCATGGATGTTGGGATCCGCGATCCCGTCGATATCCACCGTGACCACCGTGCCCGCGGCGAGATCGAGGCTGTAGTAGCCCCCCTGGCCGTTGCCCGTCGCCGCGACCGTCGTATGCAGCACGCTGGTCGAGTCGAAGATGTCGGGATCCTCGGTCAGCGAGAAGTTCTCCGACAGGTCGAAGGCGGTCTCGATCGAGTTGTTGGCGGCCTCCGGCCCGAGGGTGGCATAGCCCGTGCCGAGGCCCGGCCGCGGCACCGCCGCGCCCTCGGGGGCGAAGTCGCCGAGCAGGACATCGTCGCCGCCGCGCCCGAAGAGCGTGTCCTTGCCGCCCTGACCTGTCAGCACGTTGGCCGCAGTGTCGCCGATCATCACGTCGTCCTGGCCCGAGCCCGCGAGATTCTCGATCGAGCGGTAGCGGTCGCCGTCCGACGAGCCCAGCGTCAGCGACAGGGCCACGCCGCGGGCCGCGGTGCTGTAGTCGGCCGTGTCGCGGCCCGCGCCGCCGTTCAGCCGGTCGGCGCCGCCGCCGCCGGTCAGGATGTCGTCGCCCCGCCCGCCGGAGAGGACGTTCGACCTCCCGTCGCCGATCAGCCGGTCGTCGTGGAACGAGCCCGCCACATTCTCGAAGCCCGCGAGGATGTCGTGGCGGATCACCGTGCCGCGGCCCACGATCTGCACCGGCCCGTCGGCATCGCCGCCGCGCGCGGTGCCCTGGGCCAGATCGACCGTCACCCCGGCCGAGCTTCCGGCATAGACCACCGTGTCGATGCCCGCGCCGCCGTTCATGTAATCCTGGCCCGCGCCGCCGATGATCGTGTCGTTGCCGCCCTCGCCATAGAGGATGTCGCCGTCCGCCCCGCCGTCGAGGATGTCGGCGCCGCCGCGGCCGTTGAAATAATCGCCGCCGCCCCGGCCCCAGAAGTGGTTCGCGTCCGCCGTGCCGATGAAGCGGTCGATCCGGTCGTCCGAGCCGATCAGGTTCTCGATGCTGTAGAAGGTGTCGCCCGACCCGGTGCCGCCGCTCGCCACATTGGTCTCGAGATTGACCAGAAGCTGGAACGGGCTCTCCATCCCGTAATCGACCGTGTCGATGCCCGCGCCGCCGCGGAACACGTCGATGCCATCCTGCCCGCGCAGCAGGTCGTTGCCCGCGCCGCCGTCGAGCGTGTCGTCGCCCGCACCGCCCATGATCGTGTCGTTGCCGGCCCCGCCATAGAGCGCGTCGTTGCCGTCGTCGCTCTCGGTCTGGTCCTCGAGATCCTCGATCGCGATCGTGTTGTTGATGTCCCGGCTGGCGAGGCTGTCGCGCCCGCCGATCAGCAGGTCGTCGCCGCCGAGGCCGAAGATCGTGTTGCCGCCCGCGCCGCCGTTGAGCGTATCGGCGCCGGCCTCACCCACGAGGATGCTGCCCTGCGTGCCGCCCGCGCCGGCCACAGGCGCTGGCGTCTCGCCGGGGGCGGGGGCCGAGCCGCCGGCATAGACGATCGTCTCGACATTGGCGATCTCGCCCAGATCGAGCCCCTCGGTCAGCACGATGATCGTGTCGTTCCCGCCGTCGGCGAACTCGCGCACGAGATCGTCGGCGGAATCGACGAAATAGGTGTCGTCGCCGCCGAAACCCGCCATCCGGTCGCCGCCGCCGCGCCCGTCGAGCACATTGTCGCCGTCGTTGCCGATGAGCGTGTCGGCGAAGCGGCTGCCGATGCCCGCCTCGATGTAATATTCGCTGGCATCCTCGTTGTGGCCCGCGAAGATCGAGACGTTGTTGCTGTGGCCGTTCACGCTCGAGAACCGGCCCGCGCGCAGATCGAGGATGGTGCCCGCGGTCGAGCCCGAGAAGTCGATCGTGTCCATGCCGCCGGTGTCGTGGATCACGAAGCCGATGTCGTGCTGCAGCCCCTCGGACATCAGCTCGTAGCCATAGACGGAGCTGTTGAAGCCGTAGACGTCGTCGCCCGTGTTGAGGTCGATGGTCTGGTAGGTCCGCACCCCGTCCTCGTCCACCGTCGAGAAGAAGCGGCGGATCACGGCCTCGATGTCGGCCATGAGCGGGGTGGTGGCGGACCAGCGGCTGGTCTCGCCCACGTCGATGCCGTCGAAATAGGACATGACGCTGTATTGCTGCCGGTCGTAGGTCCAGGTCGCATTGTTCAGATAGTTGATCTGCACGCCGCCGGGGCCGCTGTAATTGTAGAGGCCGGGGTGGTTCAGGCCGAACTCATGGCCGAATTCATGGACGAACGAGTCGAACACATAGCCGCCGAGGGCGGTCTTGTCGGGCTCGGTGTCGTGGAAACGCTGGCCGATGCTGACATAGCGGTTGCTCGAGAAGGCGCTGCCGTCGCTCGGTTCGCCGATCTCGGGGCTCACCACCTCCATCCAGTCGGTCGCGCGGTCGAAGGGCGCATCGTCCACGATCTCGAATTGGAGCGGCGTGACCGTGGCCCATGTCTGCAGCGCGCCTACGGCAGCCGCCTTGTAATCCGGGTGGTCGTTCAGGTCGGTGACATTGATCCTGAGCGGCTCGGCCGCGATGGCCGGGGTGAGGCTGCGGTTCAGCGCCCCCAGATAATCGAGGAAGGCATCGTAATCCTCGCTCTTGCCGTAAGGATTGTCGGGCGTCTGGTCGTTCACCCACCATGCGTCCGTGACTTGTCTGGCAGACGGCATCTTCGGCTCTCCCTGACTGAAGGCTGGCTGGCCCATGCTTCGGTGCTGCCGAACAGCGTTGACCCGTTCCTGTTCCCGTTCAAGTAAAGTCAAACAGGCGTGATCTTGCCTATGGGTTGAGCAAACGCCCCGAGGCGTGACCGGGATTTCTTGGAGATTGAGCGCTCAAGCCCGGATCTCTTCCGCGCGGGCGGGCTCCCCCGGGAGCAGGATGACGTTGCGTATCCTGGCGTCCCTGCCGCCGTCTCACGCGGGCGCGAACGGCGGGACGGCGATTCTTCCGGCCCGGGGCCCGCCGGTTCGGGCCGCAGATCCGGACGGAACCCCCCGCCGCTTCGACAGGTCAGGCCGCCGCGTCGGAACAGAGCCGGCGGGGCAGGGGTGCCCGGACATGACGCCGCATTCGAAAGGAGGACCGATGAGCGACCCCCTGATCTTCGACAGCTGGACCGGCCTCGGGCGGATCCTGTTCGCCGGCGCCGTAGCCTACGGCGCGCTGGTTGCGATGCTGCGCGTCTCGGGCAAGCGCACGCTGAGCAAGATGAACGCCTTCGACCTGATCGTGACCGTGGCCCTCGGCTCGACGCTGGCCACCGTGATCCTGAACCGGAGCGTGCCGCTGGCCGAGGGGGTGCTGGCGCTGGCCCTGCTGATCTGCCTGCAATATGCGATCACCTGGACCTCGGTGCGCTGGACCCCGGTCGAGGGCATCGTCAAGAGCGAGCCCACGCTGCTCCTGCACGGGGGCTGCTTTCTCGAGGATGCCATGCGCCGTCAGCGCGTCACGCGGGCGGAGATCCTCGCAGCCCTGCGCGAAAGCGGCCTCGAGAGCCCGGGGGCCGCCCGGTCCGTGGTGCTCGAGACGGATGGCAGCCTCTCGGTCGTGCCGCGCAAGGACGGCCGCTAGAGGGGCGCCGAAGACGGGCGTCAGGGCCGCCGCGCCCCGTGTGCATCAAACAACTTCCCGCTGCACCCTTGCGCCATGTGCAGCGGGAAGATATTTGATGCACACACTCCCGGAGGGCCCGCCATGACGATCCGCTCGCATTCCCGGGCCGCGCAGGTCGCCTATCAGGACCTGCTCCGGCTTCATCTCGACGAGAGCGCCTCGGCGCTGATCGGCAGCATCGAGCAGCGGACCCGCAACGGGCGGATCTATCTCTACGACAAGTTCCGCATCGGCACCGAGATGAAGAGCCGGTATCTCGGCGAGGGCACGCCCGAGCTTTTCGCGCGGCTCGAGCGGGCCGCTGCGCTGAAGGCCGGGGCCGAGGAGCGCCGGGCGACCATGGCGCGCCTCGCCCGGGTGCTGCGCGCGGAAGGCTTCACCGCCACCGACCGCGAGACGGGCTCGCTGCTTCTGGCCTTCGCGCGGGCGGGCGTGTTCCGGCTGGGCGGCACGCTGGTGGGCACGGCCGCCTATGCGCTCTATCAGGGCGAGCTCGGCGTGCGGTTCGATGCCGAGGAGCTGGCCCAGACCGGAGACATCGACTTCGCGAGTTTCGAGCGGCTGTCGGTCGCGCTCGGCGACCGGGTCGAGGAGGAGCCGGGCGACATCCTGCAGACGCTGAAGTTCGATCCGGTGCCGGGGGTGGCCGACCGGCAGGTCTGGAAATGGCGCCAGAGCGGCGGGCAGGCGATGGTCGAGTTCCTGACGCCCGCCTTCGGCGACGAACGGGTGAAGCCGCTGCCCGCGCTCGGCATCAGTGCGCAGGGGCTGAACTATCTCAACTTCCTGATTGCAGAGCCCATTCCCGCCGTGGCGCTCTACCGGTCGGGCGTGCTGGTGCAGATCCCGCGGCCCGAGCGCTTTGCGATCCACAAGCTGATCGTGGCCGACCGCCGCCGCGAGGGCCCGGACCGGGGCAAGGCGCGCAAGGATCGCGGGCAGGCGGCCTTCCTGATCGAGCTGCTGGCCGCCGACCGGCCGGACGATCTGGCCGAAGCCTACGGCGACGCGCTCGGCCGCGGCCCGCGCTGGCGCCAGAGGATCG
>NZ_MABH01000043.1 GCF_001720585.1 Cereibacter johrii
CCGCGCGCTTTCACGCTGGCGCAAATATCCCGGGGGTCCGGGGGCAGCGCCCCCGGTCCTTCGGGGCCCGCCCCGGACGTTCCGTGATCAGAGCACCGCGGTGACGATCACTTCCACCCTGTAGTCGGGCGCCGCCAGCTTCGCCTCGCCGGTCGCGCGGGCGGGGCAATGGCCCTGCGGCACCCACTCGTCCCAGACCGCATTCATCTCGGCAAAATCGGCCATGTCGGCGAGCCAGATCTGGGTCGAGACGATGCGCGTCTTGTCGGTGCCGGCCAGAGCCAGCAGCCGGTCCACCTCGGCGAGGCAGGTGCGGGTCTGCTCGGCCACCGACTGGCCGGGATTGCCGACCTGGCCTGCCAGCCAGACCATGCCGTTGGCCGTCACGGCCTGGCTCATGCGGGCGCCGGTTTCGAAGCGGGTGATTTCGGTCATCAAAGCCTCCTGAAGTGACGCCTCCTGTTAGCCCACGGGCGGCGGGCGCGAAACCCTCTCCTGCGGCGCGCCCGGCGTGACCCGAAGCGCGGCGGCCGCGCTTGGGCTCTCCCTGAAACAAACGACATCCGTCCCGCTCCGGCGCGCGGCGGCGTGCGGATATTCCCCGCCTGCGGCCCGTCCCGGAACGATCGTCTCCTCCGCGCCTGAGGCCGGAAGAACGTTCCGGCCTTCCGCCCCCTCCGGCGGGCCTTACCGGAACATCCTGACTTGATTTTTCCGCTCTGCCGGCCGATCTGAGGAGCGACCCCAGATTCAGGATGTGACGCCATGCGACTGATCCCGCTCGCCGCCGCGGCTCTTGTGGCCGTTTCCGCTCCCGCTCTCGCCCAGACGGGCTTCGGGCCGCTCCTCACGCCCGAGCAGGCGGCCGAGGCGCAGGCCTCGGGCGAGGCGCTGTTCCTCGATATCCGCACCGGCGAGGAGGGCGCGGCCACGCCCTACGAGACGGGCCATATCGCCGGCGCGGTGCCCGCGCCCTACGGCCTCTTCCGCGGCCCGAAGGAGAACCCGGGTCAGGTGCCCGAGGCCGCGAAACTCACGGGGATCCTGAGCGGGCTCGGCGTGACCGCCGACCGGCCCACGGTCATCGTGCACGAGGGCAAGGACGCCACCGACTTCGGGGCGGCCGCCCGCGTCTACTGGACCCTCAAGTCGAGCGGCGTGAGCCAGCTTGCCATCATCAACGGGGGCATGCGCGGCTGGCAGGAGGCGGGCCTTCCGCTCAGCACCGAGGCCGTGACCCCCGAGCCCAGCGACTTCACCGTGACCTTCTCCGACCGCTGGCTCGCCACCCAGGACGAGGTGCAGCAGGTGGTCGAGGGCAAGGAAGAGGCCAAGCTCATCGACGCCCGCCCGCAGGAGTTCTGGGAAGGCAAGAAGGCCGCTCCCGCCGCGGCCCGTCCGGGCACGCTGCCGCAGTCGGAATATTTCACCCATGACCGCTGGTTCGGCTCGAATCCGGCGATCATCGATGCGGACCGCGCCCAGAGCCTCGCCACCGAGGCGGGCTATACCGACGGCGAGGAGCTCATCTCCTTCTGCAACACCGGCCACTGGGCCGCGACCAACTGGTTCGCACTGAGCGAGCTCGCGGGCGTCGAGAATGTGAAGCTCTATCCCGAATCGATGGTGGGCTGGTCGAACGCGGGCCTGCCGATGGAGAATGTCCCGGGGCCGATCCAGAACCTCTGGAACCAGATCTCCGGCGTCTTCTGAGGATCGCGACATGACGGACACCATGGCGGCCGCCGGGCCGGTCCCGGCGGGCCCCGGCGGCAAGAGCCTGCTCTTGGGCGCGGCGCTCTTCGCCGTCTGCGCGGTCGCGGTGATGGCGGGGGCGCGCTACGGGCTTCTGCTCGCGATCGGCCTCGGCTTCGGGATCGCGCTCGAGGGGCTGCGCTTCGGCTTCGCGGGCCCCTGGCGCGCGATGATCCTGCGGCGCGAGCCCGCGGGCCTTCTGGCGCAGCTTCTCGCCATCGGGCTCGTGGCGATCGTGGCGATCCCGCTTCTGGCCGCCCATCCGGCCGAGCTGGCCGGCGCCCATGCGCCGGTCGGCTGGTCGATGGTCGGCGGCGCCTTCGTCTTCGGCATCTGCATGCAGCTGGTGCTGGGCTGCGGCTCGGGAACGCTCGTCAATGCGGGCAGCGGCAATGCGGTGGCGGCGGTGGCCTTGCCCTTCTTCGCCGTGGGCAGCTTCCTCGGCGCCTACAACATCGACTGGTGGAACGGCTTCGGCATGGCGCCCCTCGTCGTGCTGAGTGGGACGGGCGGCCTTGCGGTGACGCTGGCGGGTCTGGCCGCCGTGGCGCTTCTGGCCGTCTGGTTCGGCGTGCCCGGCGGGGCGCGGCTGCCGCGGCGGCTCTGGATCGCGGCGGCGGCGCTCGCGGGGCTCGCGCTTCTGAACCTCGTGGTGGCGGGCCAGCCCTGGGGCGTGGTCTACGGCCTCGGCCTCTGGGCCGCCAAGGGGGCCGTCGCGATGGGGGCGGATCTCTCGGGCTCGGCCTTCTGGAGCGCGCCCGCCCAGGTCGAGCGTCTGCGCGAGAGCCTGCTGACCGACGTGACCTCGCTCACCAACATCGGCATGATCGCGGGCGCGGTGGGCGTGAGCCTCTGGCGCGGCGGCCTCGGCTCGGCGGTGCCCGGTCTTCCGGCCAAGGCGTGGATCGCGGCCATCGTCTCGGGCCTGCTTCTGGGCTATTCCTCGCGTCTGGCCTTCGGCTGCAACGTGGGCGCCTTCTTCAGCGGCATCTCGACCGGCAGCCTGCATGGCTGGGTCTGGTTCGTCGCGGCCTTTGCCGGCTCCTCGCTGGGGATCCGCCTGCGGCCCGGCCTCGGACTGGAGGGGCCGCGATGACCCGCAAGCCCGTGGCGCTCGTGGTGGTGCTGGCGGTGGCCGGTGTGCTGGCCCTCGACACGGCGGTCAGCGCGCCGCCCAATCCCTATCAGGCGCCGCCGATCCTCGCGCTCGGCTCGGGGCTCGCCCCGGGCGGCGCCCACTGTTCCGCCGCCGGATCCTGACGGAGCGCCCTCGGGGGCATCCTGCCCGACCGTCCGACAGGAACGGCGCCCTCCGGGGCGCCGTTCGCGTTTCGGCCGCCCCTCGCAGGCGCCGGACGCCTTCTCCGCCGCGCCCGACCCATGGCTTGCGGAATTTTCGTTGACAGACGCGTGAACCGGTCAGCTATTCTGACCGCACGGCGCCGTTGGGAGGCGGAGCCGTTTCTGCACGACAGTCCGGATCCCTGCTGCGCCGCCCTCGGCCGCGGCCTCTCCGGGTATGACGGTTCAACAAGGGAGGAAAACATGAAGCGACTGACGACGTCCCTCGCGGCCCTTTCCCTGACCGCAGGACTGGCCCATGCGCAAGCGGCGGATGTGCCCGACAATCTCGAGAAACTGTCGAATTTCCAGAGCACCGGTGCCACCGACTTCACCTTCGTCGAGCAGGGCGGAGAGTTCGCCGAAGGCATCAAGCGCAACCTCGAGCGGATCGAGCTGCCGCAGGGCTTCCGCATCGGCCTCTATGCCGTCGTCCCCGATGCGCGCCACATGGCGGTGGGGCCGCAGGGCATCGTGACCTTCGTGGGCACCCGGAAGGACAAGGTCTGGGCCGTCACCGACCGCAACAAGGACCGCGTGGCCGATGAGGTGAAGGATTTCGCCCCCTCGCTGCGCTTCACCATCCCGAACGGGCCCTGCTTCTCGAAGGACGGTTTCCTCTACATCGCCGAGCAGAACCGCGTGCTTCTCTTTCCCGCAGCCGAATTCTTCTATGAATCGGGAGATGTGGCGGCCTTCAACCTCGTGAAGCAGGGCGAGCTGATCCCGGTCGAGGAGGAGAGCTTCAACCACACCGCCCGCGTCTGCGACATCGGCCCCGACGGCATGATCTACATTACCCTGGGCCAGCCCTTCAACGTGCCCGCGCCCGAGAAGCGCGAGCTCTACGACAAGTGGGGCATCGGCGGCATCGTGCGGATGAAGACCGACGGCACCGGCCGCGAGGTCTTCGCCCGCGGCATCCGCAACTCGGTCGGCATGGACATCGACCCCGAGACCGGCAACGTCTGGTTCACCGACAATCAGGTGGACGGGATGGGCGACGACATTCCGCCGGGCGAGCTCAACCGCGCCACCGGGCCGGGCCAGAACTTCGGCTTCCCCTGGTATGGCGGCGGCAGCATCCGCACCAACGAATACAAGGACGAGGAGCCGCCCGCCGATGCCGTGATGCCCGTCGTCGAGATGGACGCCCATGCGGCCGATCTCGGCATGATGTTCTACACGGGCTCGATGTTCCCCGAGGAATATCGCGGCGCCATCTTCTCGGCGCAGCACGGCTCGTGGAACCGCACCACGCCCGTGGGGGCGCGCGTCATGGTGACGACGCTCGCCGAGGACGGCACCGCCACCACGAAGCCCTTCGCCGAGGGCTGGATCGACGAGAACGGGGAATATCTCGGCCGGCCCGTCGATGTGGCGCAGCTCCGCGACGGATCGATCCTCGTCTCGGACGATCTCGCGGGCGCGATCTACCGCATCTGGTATCAGCCGGAATGAGGAGGCTCGCGTTTCTCGGCGGTCTGGGCGGGGTTCTCCTCGCCCAGTCCGTCGCCGCCGAGCAGCCGGCGGCGCCCGAGGGCAATCCTGCGGCGGGCAAGGTGGCGGCGGGGCTCTGCCGCACCTGCCACGGGCTCAACGGCTTCGCCCGCATCCCCATCGCCCCCCATATCGGGGGCGAGCATCCGTCCTACATCCGCCACCAGCTCGAGGCCTTCCGATCGGGCACGCGCCAGCACGAGATCATGTCGGTGGTCGCGGCCTCGCTCAGCGATGCGCAGATCGCCGACCTCTCGGCGTGGTTCGCGATGCAGAAGATCCATGTGGCGCTGAAGCCCGGCGTCGATCCCCATGCGGCGCCCGAGGCCTGTGCGCTCTGCCACGGGGCCGACGGGGTGGCCGTGCTCGAGGATGCGCCGAACCTCGCGGGCGAGAACGCGGTCTATATCGAGACCCAGCTCAAGGCCTTCCGCACCGGCAAGCGGACGCACGAGATCATGTCGCCGATCGCGGCAGAGCTCACCGACGCCGAGATCCGCGCGGCCGCCGACTGGTATGCGGCCGTGCAGATCGAGATCGACCCACCCCCGTGACGGCGCCGGTCCCCCGGGGCGCGCGCCCGGCCCCCTGAGGGTCGGGCCGGGCCTCAGGCGAACGGGCGGCGGGCCACGCAGCCCGCTCCCCCATCGCCCGCGCTGCGGCAGTCCCAAGGGAACACCCGCTCTTGAGGGCAGGGCAGCGCGTCACGCGAAAGCGGCACCGCGGCGCATGGCCTGATCCTCCAGTGTCCCGAGCTGCGGCGGTCCCTTGAAGCGCCCGCTCTTGAGGGCGGGGCGGGACCTCAGGCCAAAGCGGCGCCGAAGCTCATGGCCTGATCCGCCAGCGTCCCGCGCTGCGGCAGTCCCTTGAAGCGCCCGCTCTTGAGGGCGGGGCAGGGCGTCGCGCGAAAGCGGCGCCGAAGCTCATGGCCTGATCCTCCAGCATCCCGAGCCGCGGCGGTCCCTCGAAACGCCCGGTCCCCTGACGGCGGGGCGGGGCTTCAGGCGAAGGCAGCACCTCGGCGCATGGCCTGATCCTCCAGCGCCACTCGCTCGGAGGTCTTCTGCAGGCCGTGCACCAGCGAGACGCCCATGAAGAAGTGGTAGAGGATCGTGCCCGGCAGCAGGTGCAGCAGGTAGCTCCAGCCGCCCCAGACGGTCGCCAGCGCCACGACCACGAGCGAGCCCGCGAAGGAGAGCGTGAAGCAGCAGAGGATCGCGAGCCCGTTGACGCCGGTGTAGCGCCCGACGATGGCGCGCCGCTCGATCTCGGTCGCCCCGAAGAGAAGGGCCAGCGAGACGGCGAGCGACAGGGTGAGAAAGAGGAACATGGCTAATCCTTCCGATCCGGCCCCGGCACGAGGCAGGCTCCGGCCGGGGACGGATCCTGCATAGATCCGGCAATCCGTGCGGACAATGAGACGAGATGACCTCCCCGCGGCCCGAGCGGATCGCGCAGCGAGGATGGCCACTTTCTCACTTCTGAAAGAACCGGCCCCCGAGGACCGGGCCGGCCCCACCCGGTTCCGGACGCCCGCGGCCCGAAGGCGAGATCCCTCTTCCCGGACCGAAGGAAACAGGCGCCCGACGCGCCTGTGCGGCCCGTCCGCGCTCCGGCCGGGACATCGCCGCCATGCCCGCCTGACCCCGCCGGCACCGCGCCCTGAGAGAGCCCCGGAGGGGGCAGGCTCGACGGCCGGTCCGTCCTCGAACCAGAGGTCGAGCGCCTCCGCCGCCTTCGCCGAAATCTCGGACCAGTCGTCGGCAGCGGCGACGCTTCCGTGGATGTTCTCCCGCAGGACTCGCGAATACAGGCTGGGGATCACTGGGAACCCGGTGCCGGAATCGTGCCGTATGCGCCGATTGCGACATTCGGAGCGGCAGCATCATGCGCCGCTTCCGGGATAGGCAAGTGCCCGCATGACAAAGAGAATTTTAGTGGGAAGTTGGAGCGGGTGAAGGGAATCGAACCCTCGTCGTAAGCTTGGGAAGCTTCTGCTCTACCATTGAGCTACACCCGCGTCAGGCATCCACCTAAGCCAGCCAAGGCGCCTCGTCAAGCGGTTGGATGCGGTGTTCATCCAAGGCCTCGGCGGCAGAGGGCGCCGAAGCCGCCATCGCCGCGGACGGACGCCGTGCGACCCGTGCCTAAGCTCGGCAGGCGCCTCCGGGAGACCCGGCTCCATGGGAGGAGTATGTCGGCCGAGAGGCTGCAACGCGGCAGTCCCCCGCCTCTCCGCAGGGTGCCTGCGCCGCCTGCCTTGTCCGGGCGATAGCAGTCTTTGCCATCGCGTCTGCTTGGGCCCGCCGCCCGCCCGTCGCCGCCCCTCTCGGCGGCGCCTCCGGGACTCCTGGCGAGCGAGGCGCGCGCTTCTTGCGCTGGAAGTCGACCGGACCTCTGCGGCGCTCCTTCCACGTCCGGGTGGGGAGCGAGGGATGGTCAGGAAGACGTTCCCGCTCATGATGGTGGCGGTGAAGGCCCCCGGATGCAGGAGCGCCGCCCGTCCCGAGAAGATCTGCGTATAGCGCGCCGTCTGCGGCTGGCAGGAGGGCCGCAGGCGCGCCCCGGTTGTGACTCGGCACCGCCGTCCCTGCGGGCGGATCAGCTCCTCCGGCGACGGCGTTCGCTGCCGCCGCCGCTGTTGAAGGCGGGTTCGGGCAGGCTGACGATCGCGCGCAGGCAGGGGAAGGGGGCGGTCGCGTGGGGGATCGCGTTCGCCGCCACGAAATGCTCCTGAAAGCGCGGCTCGATGGCGGTCTCGACCTTGTGGATCCGGTGCACCAGCGCCTCGATCGCGTCCCGCGCCGCGACCGAGGCGAGGGCGATCCGGGCGCCCGTGCCCGCGGCATTGCCGGCGGAGACCACCTTCTCGAGCGGCACGTCGGGGATCATGCCCAGCACCATCGCGTGCCGGGGGCTGATATGGGCGCCGAAGGCACCGGCCAGAACCACGCGGTCGACCTTCTCGATGCCGATCTCGTCCATCAGAAGCTGCGCCCCTGCATAGAGCGCGGACTTGGCCAGCTGGATGGCGCGGATGTCGCCCTGGGTCACGAGGATGCGCGGGCCGCCCGCGGCGCTGGCATCGTGGAGGAGATAGGAGTGGGTGCGCCCGTCGGGCTCGCAGCGCGGGCTGCCGGTCTGCTCGGCCGACCCGATCAGGCCGCGCGCATCGAGAAGCCCCGCCATCCGCATCTCGGCCACCGCCTCGATGATGCCCGAGCCGCAGATGCCGGTGATCGGACCCGCGGCCTCGGCGAATCCCGGATCGTCCGACCAGAGCTCGCAGCCGATCACGCGGAAGCGCGGCTCCCTGGTGGCGGGATCGATCTCGACCCGCTCGATGGCCCCGGGTGCTGCGCGCTGACCCGACGAGATCTGCGCGCCCTCGAAGGCGGGGCCGGTGGGCGAGGAGCAGGCCAGCACCCGGGCCTCGTTGCCGAGCAGGATCTCGGCATTGGTGCCCACATCGACGATCAGCACCATGTCCTTGGAGGTCTGCGGTTCTTCGGCCAAAGCCACCGCGGCGCAGTCGGCCCCGACATGGCCCGCGATACAGGGCAGGACATAGACCTGCGCCGCCGGGTTGACAGCTGACAACTCGAGGTCGCGGGCGCCGAGCGAAAGGCTCGAGCCGGTCGCGAGCGCGAAGGGGGCCTGACCGAGCTCGACGGGATCGATGCCGAGCAGCAGATGGTGCATGACCGGGTTGCAGACAAAGACGAGCTCGTAGATCGAGGCGGGATCGACGCCCGCCTCGGCCGCGATTTCCTGCGCGAGCCGGTCGATGGCCTCGCGGACGGCACGGGTCATCTCGACATCGCCGCCGGGGTTCATCATCGCATAGCTCACCCGGCTCATCAGATCCTCGCCGAAGCGGATCTGGGGGTTCATGAGGCCGCTCGAGGCCAGCACCCGCCCGTCGCGCAGGTCGCAGAGATGGGCCGCGATGGTGGTCGATCCGAGGTCGATGGCAAGGCCGTGGATGGCGCCCTCGAAGAAGCCGGGCCAGAGATCGAGAATGCGCGGCGCGGCATCGTGATTGCCGCGGTGGAGCGCCACGGTGACCTTCCAGCCGCCCTTGCGCAGCGCGGGCTGGAGACGGCGCAGGATCGAGAGGTCGGCCTCGACCCGCTCGACGCCCCACTGCTCGCGAAGCGCGGTTTGCAGCCGCTCGAAATCGCCCGAGGGCTCGTGCATGTCGGGCTCGGCCACCTCGACGAGGAGGGTGCGGGTCGCGGGATCCATGGCGATCTCCCGCTCGGCGGCGGACTTGCGGATCACCTGCTTGTGGACCTGGCTCTCGGGGGGGACGTCGATCACCACGTCCGACAGGATCTGCGCCTGACAGCCGAGGCGGCGGCCGTCGATCATGCCGCGCTTTGCGCGATACCGCTCTTCGACCGCGTTCCAGTCTGAAAGCGCATCGCGCGCCACCGTCACCCCATGTTTGGCGAATTCGCCGAAGCCCGGCTGGACCTGACATTTCGAGCAGATCCCGCGCCCGCCGCAGACCGAATCGAGATCCACGCCCAGCTGGCGCGCGGCGGTGAGGACCGGCGTTCCGACCGGAAAGCGGCCGCGCTTGCCCGAGGGGGTGAAGATGACCAGCGGATCGGACATGGGCGGGAACTCCGTCAGGGAAAGCCAGGCTCGGGCAGATATGCGACGGGGGAGCCGCTGGTGCCAGCCGCTCCCCCGCAGGATGTCGCGCGGATGCGCGGGAACCGGGCAGGGCCGCCCGGTCCGAAGCCCCGTCAGGCGCGGGCGCGGCGACGGCTGCGGCCGCCGGCGGCGGCCTGCGCGGCGCAGGCCTCGGGGAAGGTGGCCCCCTCCTTCACCGCATCGAGGATGCGCGAGAAGCGGATCCATTCGCTGCCGTTCGGATCGTGGTTCATCAGCATGTTGGCAGCGCGGATCGCCTCCATCTCGACCGAGCGGACCGGGTTCATGATGGCCGAGGTCATGCCCGCGCCGATGGCCATGGGCAGGAAGGCCGCATTCACCCCATGCCGGTTCGGCAGGCCGAAGGAGACGTTCGAGGCGCCGCAGGTCGTGTTCACGCCGAGCTCGTCGCGCAGCCTGCGGACGAGGGCGAAGACCTGCTGGCCGGCCGAGGCCATGGCGCCCACCGGCATCACCAGCGGATCGACCACGATGTCATGCGCGGGAATGCCGAAATCCGCCGCGCGTTCGACGATCTTCTTGGCCACGGCGAAGCGCACGTCGGGATCCTGGCTGATGCCGGTGTCGTCGTTCGAGATCGCCACCACCGGCACGTTGTATTTCTTGACCAGCGGCAGGACGAGTTCCAGCCGTTCCTCCTCGCCCGTCACCGAATTCAGGAGCGGCCGGCCCTCGCAGGCCGACAGGCCCGCCTCGAGCGCGCCGGGCACCGAGCTGTCGATGCAGAGCGGCACGTCGGTGATGGCCTGGATGCGCGAGACAAGTTCCTTCATCAGCGGCGGCTCGACGAAGTTGTTGTCGGCGTAGCGCGGATCCTCGGCCATCTTGTTGGTGAAGACCGCCCCCGAATTCACGTCGAGAACCGTGGCGCCGCAGGCGACCTGCTCGAGCGCGTCCTTCTCGACGGTCGAGAAATCGCCCGCCTCGAGTTCGGCCGCCAGCTTCTTGCGCCCCGTGGGGTTGATGCGTTCGCCGATCACGCAGAAGGGCTCGTCGAAGCCGATGACGACGGTTTTCGTTTTGGACTCGAGGACGGTACGGGTCATGCTTCAACCTTTTCCATGTTGGCCGGGATGCCGGAGCGGCCGCCGTTCGCGGTCACCCATTCGGCGTTGGTCTTTATCCCGCCAAGCGGGAAGAAATGCACGGACTCGATGCCGAACAGGTGGTTCTTGGCCTTGTGCGCCGCGATGCCGCTGACGAACTCCGTGGGCTCGTAGGGCAGGAGCAGTTTGGTCACATCCATGGCGCGCTTCTGGAGCACGCGCATCGAGGGGCCGACGCCGCAGGCCACGGCGAACTTGATCATGGTCTGAAGCTTGGCGGGGCCCGCGATGCCGATATGGATCGGAAGCCGGATGCCCTCGGCCGCCAGACGCTCGGCCCAGGCGATCACCGGGTCGGGCTCGAAGCAGAACTGGGTGGCGATGGCCATCTTCGCGTCGGTGCGCTCGGAGAAGGCCTGCTTCCAGCGCAGCGCCTCCATCACCATCCGGTCCGAGCCATCGGGATCGATGTCCTTCGAGCCCTCGGGATGGCCCGCCACATGCAGCCGCTCGAACCCGTCGAAGAGCCCGGTTTCGAGAAGCTGCATCGAGGAATGGAAGTCGCCCTGCGGGGCGCGCAGGCCGCCGGCGAGGATCAGCCCCTGCTTCACGTCGGCCTCGCCGCGGTAGCGGGCGATCCAGTCGGCAAGCGTCGCGCGGTCCTTGATGATGCGCGCCGGGAAGTGCGGCATCACCGGGAAGCCCTCGGCATTCAGGCGCTTCGCGGTCGCCACCATCTCCTCGATGGGCGTGCCGTCGATATGGGCGATATAGACCCGGGTGCCGCGGGGCAGCAGGTCGCGGAAGTCCGCGACCTTCTCGGCGGTGCGCGGCATCACCTCGATGGAATAGCCCTTCAGCAGCGCCTCGACGGGGGCGGGAGCGGAGGGAGCGGCCGCCTCGCGGCGGAGTCGGAAAAGCGCCATGGCGGCCTCCTTCAGGCGGCGGGGCAGGTCAGGCCCGGCCATCGTTGTCGATAAGCGCCCGGAGGCGCGCGGCATCGTAATCGCGGTCGAGACGGTCGGCTTCCGAGCGTGCGAGCGCCTCGGGCTCGCCCTCGGCTTCGTGCGTGGCCTTGCGCCATTCGGCGAGGTAGGCGTCGCTGTCCTTCGCGCCGATCTTCATGGCGCAGCGGTCGATCGCCTGTTCGAAACGTTCCGGCAGGGGCGCCTTGGAGCCCCTCCGGCCGCGGCCCACGATGACCTGGGCCGGGATATCTCGCCAGTAGACGATGGTGACTTCGGGCATCGGCGATTCCTCTTCCTCGGCTTCTCTTACGCGTCGCAATGCCGCGCTCGCTGTCGGTTTTCGACATGGTGCGCGCGCGGAGCGACGCGGCCCCTCCGGGCGGTGCCGGCCGTCCCCCGCGCGCCACAATCGCAGGCGCGTCAAAGGGGTCCGGGGTGGCTGCCGGCCCTGCCGCCGTGCGGCCTCGGGTGTGCTCCCTGCGACGATCCGACCTTGCGGCGGGAGGCTCGCGCGCATACTCTTGGAGCAACCATGAATGGAGGGCGACGATGACGCCCGAGCGTCCCAGGGGTGCGGACGCGATCCCGGCGCGCGACGAGCTGATCGTCGGCGCAGCAGTGGAACCTTCCGTCACCCCGCCAAGCGACCGGGGGCAGCTTTATGCGGCGCTGGACCTCGGCACGAACAGCTGCCGCATGCTGATTGCCCAGCCGAAGGGCAGTCAGTTTCAGGTCGTGGATTCCTTTTCCAAGACCGTGCAGCTCGGCGTCGGGCTGGAGGCCTCCGGCCGGTTGTCGCGCGCCTCGATGGGGCGCACGATCCAGGCGCTCAGGATCTGCCAGAAGAAGATCGAGAAGCATCAGGTGCGCCGGATGCGGCTGGTGGCGACCGAGGCCTGCCGGCGGGCGCGGAATGCGCGAGACTTCATCCGCCAGATCCGGCGCGAGACGGGCCTCGCGCTCGAGATCATCGCGCCCGAGGAAGAGGCGCGGCTGGCGGTCATCTCCTGCGCGCCGCTCGTCTCGCGGCGCACCGAGCAGCTTCTGGTGGTCGATATCGGCGGCGGCTCGACCGAGCTCGTCTGGATCGATCTGTCGGCCGTCCCGCGCGAGGACCGGCCCAGGGCGATCATGCGGCTCCATTCCGGCTTCACGCCGCAGGGGATCGGGCCCGAGGCGCGGGTGGTGGACTGGATCTCGGTCCCGCTGGGGGTGGCGACCCTCAAGGACCAGTTCGGCGACGTGGACGACGATGCCGCGCGCTTCGCGCTGATGAGCTGGTATTTCGAGGAGAATCTCGCGAGCTTCTCGCCCTACAATGCCGAGAACCCGCGCGAGGGGTTCCAGATCATCGGCACCTCCGGCACGATCACCACGGTCGCGGCGTCGTTCCTCGGCCTGCGACGCTACGACCGGACCAAGGTGGACGGGCTGCACATGACCTCGGACCAGATCGACACGGTGATCCGCGACTACCTGACCCTCGGCCCCGAGGGGCGGCGCACCGACCCACGCATCGGACGCGAGCGGCATTCGCTCATCATGTCGGGCGCGGCGATTCTCCAAGCCCTCATGCGGATCTGGCCCACGGACCGGCTGTCGGTGGCCGACCGCGGCCTCCGCGAGGGGCTTCTCTATGCACAGATGAGCGCGGACGGCGTTCTGGAAGACGGACCCTACAAATGACCACGAAGAACACATCGGGCCGGGGACAGCGGGAGCTGCGCGTGCGGGTGAAGACGGCGAAGGGGCGCAAGCTCTCCTCGACGCTCTGGCTCGAGCGGCAGTTGAACGACCCCTACGTCATCCGCGCCAAGAAGGAAGGCTACCGGGGCAGGGCGGCCTACAAGATCCTCGAGCTCGACGATAAGTTCGGGTTCCTCAAGCCAGGCGGTCGCGTGGTCGATCTGGGCTGCGCGCCCGGCGGCTGGTGTCAGGTGGCGGTCGAGCGGGTGAATGCGCTCGGCCAGCGCAAGAACAAGCCCGAGGGCACGGTGCTGGGGGTCGACCTGCAGGAGGTCGAGCCGATCAGCGGCGCCGAGATCCACCAGCTCGACTTCCTGTCGGACGATGCCGACGAGAAGGTGAAGGGCTGGCTGGGCGGGCGGGCCGATGTGGTGATGAGCGACATGGCCGCCGCCGCCTCGGGCCACAAGGGCACCGACCACCTGCGGATCATCGCGCTGTGCGAGGCGGCCGCGGCCTTTGCCTTCGACGTGCTGGAGGAAGGCGGGACCTTCGTGGCCAAGGTGCTGGCGGGCGGGGCCGAGAACGAGCTTCAGGCCATCCTGAAAAGGAATTTCACCAAGGTTGCCAACGTGAAGCCGCCGGCGAGCCGGGCCGACAGTTCGGAGAAGTTCGTGGTGGCGATGGGCTTCCGCGGACGTGCGTCCGAGCCCGAGGACGGCGAGGCCTGAGCCGGTCTGCGTCGGGCGGGGCCGAAGACAGGGCGCCTTCGAGGCGCCCTTTGCCATGACCGGAACACAGGGGCGGCCGACGGGCCAAAAGAAAGGGCGCCCCAAAGGCGCCCGTGATCCTGCACGAAAGAAAGGGGAGGCTCAGCGGCCCCAGTGGCGGACTGGGCCGCAATCCATATGGACGAAGTCCGAGCGCGAGTAGCGGCCGACGCCGCCCGAGGCGCAGGCTTCTGCGGCCTTCGCCATCTGGCCCACCGAGCGGGATTTCAACCGCAGGTCGGCCGCCTGTCCCTTGAGATGGAGGGAGTTCCGGGCCACGCCGCTCGACCGCGAGCGCAGCATGGCGTTGGTCTTGGGACAGCGGTAGCCCGAGAGGAGCATGTAGGGCTCGCTCACATCCATCAGGCGATGCGAGGCCGCCATGATGTCCACCGTGCGCGCGTCGATGCGGATCACGTCGTTCGTCCGCCAGTCGCGCATGAAGTGGTTGATTTCCTTGAGGGCTTCCGGAATGTACTCGCCCTCGATCCAGTAGATCGTGTCCATCGACTCGCCGGTGCGACCCGAATACATGCGGATCCGTCGCACATCGCCCGCTCCGCGGAGAAATCCGAACGCATTCGCGTAGGTGGGAGCCGCAACCACGGCCGTGGCGGCAAACGCACCCAAAAGGCCGCGCCGCGTGATGAGCGTGTTCGTCAGTGTCATGATGAGCGCCTGTCCCGTCGCCTGGTCTTCTGTCCGCCTGTTCCGGCGGCTTTCTTTGCTACTCGTCCCCAAGTGCTTACCTCCTATGCCATATGGTTCCCTGCAACAGAAGGCCCGGATTGGCCGCACCGGCGCAGTTAAGGCCCGATAGGCAAAAAATTGCTGAACGATAGCCTGAGGATCGGCGGGATCGGGAAAGTTGCGCGGCGTGACGAAAAAGCGACAAAAGCCGCGGGCCGCGCGGTGCCGGATTTACGCCGCGGTGCAAATAGCCGAAGTTGGTAGAGAATGCAGCGACCATCCCCGCTTGAGGTGCCAATGTCCTCCCCCCTCCGTCGCAAGACCGGTTTCGGACTTGCCCTCTGTCTGTCCGTGGCGCTCGGAGCGGAGGCTTTCGCGAATCCCCCGGCGGCCCCGGTCGAGCTGACGCCCTTCAGCCGCTCGGTGGCAGGGGCTGCGGGGCGGAGCGAGCTGATCGCGCAATTCTATGCGGCCCGCTCCTACCGGACGCTGTGGACCGGGCCCGAGGATGCCGCCCGCCGCGAGGCGCTGCTGACGGCCATCGCCGAGGCGCCGGCGCACGGGTTGCCGGTGCAGCGCTACGATGCCTCGGCGCTGATCGCGCGCTTCCGCGCGGCCCGGACGGAAGCCGACCGCGGGCGGCTCGAAGTGGCGATGACGCAGGCGCTTCTGGCCTGGGCGCACGATCTGCACGGCGGCGCGCTGGAGCCGGGCAAGGTCGATCCCGGCATCAAGCGGGCGGTGAAGCGGCTGGATCCGCGCAGCGTGCTTACGGCCTTCGAGGCGAACCCGGTGCATTTCCTCGACAGTCTCGCGCCGCGCGGGCCGGATTATGCCCGGCTGATGCGGGCGCGGCTGGATCTCGAGGCGGCCATCGCCGCGGGCGGCTGGGGGGCGGAGGTGCCCGGGGGCAAGCTGAAGCCCGGCGCCACCGGCCCGGCCTTTCTTGCGCTGCGCGACCGACTGATGGCGATGGGCTATCTCGGGCGCAGCACCGCCGCGAGCTACGATGCGGAGGTGGCGGCCGCGGTGCGGTCCTTCCAGACCGATCACGGGCTCAGCCCCGACGGGGTGGCGGGCGAGGGCACCATCGCCGCGCTGAACGTGGCGCCCGAGGCGCGTCTGAGGTCGATCCTCGTGGCGCTCGAACGCGAACGCTGGCTCAGCATCGACCGCGGCGAGCGGCATGTCTGGGTGACCCTCGCCGACTTCTCCACCCGCCTCATCGACAATGGCAAGGTCACGTTCGAGACCCGGTCGGTGATCGGCAAGGACAGCCCGGACCAGCGGACGCCGGAATTCTCGGACGAGATGGAATATATGGTGATCAACCCGTCGTGGCATGTGCCGCGGTCGATCACCACGAAGGAGTATCTGCCGCTTCTGCAGCGCAACCCGAATGCCGCGGGCCATCTGAAGCTGATCGACAGCCGCGGCCGCGAGGTCAGCCGCGGTGCGGTGAACTTCAACGCCTACAATGCCCGGAACTTCCCCTTCTCGATGCGGCAGCCGCCATCCGACGGCAATGCGCTGGGGCTGGTGAAGTTCATGTTCCCGAACCAGTGGAACATCTATCTGCATGATACGCCGTCGAAGTCGCTGTTCGACCGCGAGGTGCGCGCCTTCTCGCATGGCTGCATCCGTCTGGGCCGACCGTTCGACTTCGCCCATGCGCTGCTCGCCGCGCAGTCCGAAGACCCCGAGGGGCTGTTCCAGTCGCATCTGTCGAGCGGCAAGGAGAGCGTCGTGCGGCTCGAGAAGCCGGTGCCCGTGCATCTGGTCTATTTCACCGCCTGGGCCGGGCCCACGGGACGGATGAATTACCGCGACGACATCTACGGCCGCGACGGGGTGATCTTCGAGGCGCTGTCCGAGGCCGGGGTGGTGCCGGGCGCGGTTCAGGGCTAAATCTTCAGGCGGGGCGGCAGCGGGCCGCCGACGGTTCGGAGCGGCACCATGGGCCATACCATCCGCGAGATCGCCACGGCGCTGGACGCCGAGGCCGCCGGCAATCTCGATCTCGTCGTGACGCACGCGGCAGAGCCTGCCGCGGCCGATGCCGACGCGCTGGCGCTGGCCATGGATGCGCGTTACGCCGAGGGGATCCGGCAGGGTGCGGCGCGCGCGGCGATGCTCTGGCAGGGAGCCGACTGGCAGGCGCTGGGGCTGGAGGCTGCGATCTTCGTGCCGCGCGGGCGCCTCGCCATGGCGGGCCTGTCGCGGATGCTCGATCCCGGCCCGCAGATCGCCCGCGTCGTGCATCCGATGGCGCTGGTCGATCCCACGGCCGAGATCGGCGAGGGCGCGGCCATCGGGCCCTTCGTCACCATCGGCGCGCAGGTCCGCATCGGGCCCAATGCCCGGATCGCAAGCCATGTCTCGATCGCCGAGGGCGCCGAGATCGGGGCGGACGCGCTGATCCTGCAGGGCGCGCGGATCGGCGCGCGGGTGCGGATCGGCGACCGGTTCATCTGCCAGCCGGGCGCGGTGATCGGCGCGGACGGCTTCTCCTTCGTCACGCCCGAGAAATCCGGGGTCGAGGAGATCCGCGAGACGCTGGGCGAGCGCGAGGAGATCCGCCAGCAATCCTGGGTGCGGATCCATTCGCTGGGGTCGGTCCGTCTGGGCGACGATGTGGAAGTGGGCGCCAATTCCACCATCGACCGCGGCACGATCCGCGACACGGTGGTGGGCAACGGCACCAAGATCGACAATCTCGTGCAGCTCGGCCACAATGTGCAGGTCGGCTCCGATTGCCTGCTCTGCGGGCAGGTGGGCATTGCGGGCTCGGCCCGGATCGGCAACCGGGTGGTCCTCGGCGGGCAGGTCGGTGTCTCGGACAATATCTTCGTGGGCGACGACGTGATCGCCGGCGGCTCGACCAAGATCCGCACCAATGCGCCGGCGGGCCGGGTGATCCTCGGCGATCCGGCGGTGAAGATGGAAACGCAGATCGAGATCCAGAAGGCGATGCGCCGTCTGCCGCGGCTGGCCGCGACCGTGGCGGCGCTTCAGAAAGCTGTTTCATTGAAGGGGCAGAGTGACTAAATCACCGCCACCAGACGGTGCAAGGGGAAGACCATGGCACAGAGCGTTCAGGATAAAGTCATAGCGATCATTGCGGAGCAGGCGGTGCTTGAGCCCTCCGACGTGAAGATGGATGCCACGCTCGAAGAGCTGGGCATCGACAGCCTGGGCCTCGTCGAATCGATCTTCGCCATCGAGGAAGCCTTCGACATCTCGGTGCCCTTCAACGCCAACGATCCGGAGGCGAGCGGCTTCGACATTTCGTCGGTGCGCGCCATCGTCGCCGCGGTCGAGGGGCTGGTGGCCCAGCAGGCTGCCTGAACGGACAGCGCATGAAACGAGTGGTCATCACGGGCGCCGGCACGATCAACGCGCTGGCGCACGACGTGGCGGGCACGCTGGCCGCCTTCCGCGAGGGGCGCTGCGGCATCACCGAGCTCGACATCCGCGACAAGGACCGGCTGTCGATCCAGATCGGCGGCCAAGTCCACAACTGGGATCCCGAGGCGCATTTCAACCGCCAGCAGATCGTCCTCTATGACAAGTTCACCCAGTTCACCCTGCTCGCCGCCCGCGAGGCGGTGGCGCAATCGGGGCTGACCTTTGCGGGCAGCCTCGGGCTCGAGGCGGGGGTGATCCTCGGCACCGCGGGCGGGGGCGTGAACACTTGGGACGAGAATTACCGGGTGGTCTACGAGGAGGGGAAGAACCGCGTCCATCCGTTCGTCGTCCCGAAGCTCATGAACAATGCGGCCGCCTCGCATGTGTCGATGGAGTTCCAGCTTCGCGGACCCTCCTTCACGGTGGCCACCGCCTGCGCCAGCTCGAACCATGCGATGGGGCAGGCCTTCCAGATGGTGCGCTCGGGGATGGCGCGGGCGATGCTGACCGGCGGATCCGAGGCCATGCTCTGCTTCGGCGGCATCAAGGCCTGGGAGGGTCTGCGGGTCATGTCGAAGGACGCCTGCCGGCCCTTCTCGCTCAATCGCAACGGGATGGTGCAGGGCGAGGGCGCGGCGATCTTCGTCTTCGAGGAGTACGAGCATGCCCGCGCGCGGGGCGCCGAGATCCTCGCCGAGGTGATCGGCTTTGCCATGACCTCGGACGCGTCCGACATCGTGATGCCCTCGAAGCTCGGCGCGGCGCGGGCGATCGAGGGGGCGCTGCGGGATGCGCGGGTCAATCCGGATGCGGTGGGCTACATCAATGCCCATGGCACCGGGACGGCGGCCAACGACAAGACCGAATGCGCCGCGGTGGCGGATGTGTTCGGCCATCACGCCGATCGGCTGATGATCTCTTCGACCAAGTCGATGCACGGGCATCTGATCGGCGGGACGGGGGCGGTGGAGCTCTTGGCCTGCATCCTCGCGCTGCGCGAGGGCGTGATCGCGCCCACCATCGGCTACGAGGAGCCGGATCCGGAATGCGCGCTCGACGTGGTGCCGAACGTGGCGCGGCAGGCGCGGGTGGATGTGGTGCTGTCGAATGCCTTCGCCTTCGGCGGGCTGAACGCCGTGCTCGCCCTGCGGCGGGTCTGATCGGGCGGCTCGAAAGCGAAACGCCGCCCGGGTTGCGGGCGGCGTCTCTCGGTTGCGTTCGGAAGATTATTCCGCGGCGGGCTTCTGGGCCGCCTCGGCCTTCTCGTTCGAGCTCTTCACCGCGTCATAGGCGGCGGTGAACCCTTTCAGCGAGACGTTCAGCGCGACCTTCTGATCCGGCGCCACGGCCGGAACGATGGTCACGACGCTCTTGTTGCCCTTCTTGAAGGCATCCACCTCGGCCTGGGTGAAGCCCACGCGCGCAAAGCAGCCCGCGCGGTTGCACCAGGAGAAGGGATAGACCTTCGGCTTGGCCGCATCGACGCCCATCGTCAGATTGGCGGTGAGCAGCGTCTCGAGCGGCGCCACGATGGTCGCGCCGGCTGCGGCCTGCTGGCCCGCGGGCAGGGCGAACATGCTGATCTCGGCCACCGAGTTGCCTTCGCCGTCCTTCAGAAGCTGATACATCTGGCACGGGTCGGCACCGTCCTCGGTGCGGACGCAGCGCTGTTCCCAGTCGCCGTGGGTCGCGGCGACATAGGTGGAGCCGATCCCGTCGGCCTGGTCTTCCTGACCCATGGACAGCCCCTGCGGAGCCGCGGCGCCTTCGGCGGGCGCCTGCGCGGCGGGAGCTTCGGCGGCCGGGGCGGCCGGCGTCTCCTGTGCCCAGGCGGCGGGCGCAAGGGCGATGCCCAGGGCCATGACGCAGAGGGTTTTCAGTTGCTTGCTCGACATGCGCGATCCTGTCCTCACATTATGTCGAGCGCGCTGTAGCACGCCCGCCCCACAGTGTCAGGTGCCAAATGCGCGAGGGCCTGCGGGTGGCGGGGCCTTGCTCCCATGGAGCGTCGGGGCGCGGAGGCGACGCCGAAAAGCGAAAAGGGCCGGCAATCCGGCCCTTCTCAGCGTCAATTTTGCTCCCTGTCGGACTGGCCGACTTCATCTGAAAGGGAACGCTAAGGGCTAAAGGGAAGCCCGTCAACAGCGAATCGTTTCCGCAGCCGCCGCCGAAAAGGCAGGAAAAACCGCGCCTTCGAGAGAAGGCGCGGCCAGTCCAGTTCAGGGAGGAAGGAACACCGGCGGCTGATGGGCACCTCCGGTAGAGAGGAGAATCGCAGGGATAGTTTAAGGATGTATTGTTTCCACGCGCGCATCTGCCCCCCCGCGTCGCCCCGCTGGAAGGACAACGGCCGGAGGGGTCGATCCCTCCGGCCGTCAGGGCAGGTGCTTCGGCGACAGGCCCGGGGCGGGCCTGCCGGGGGCGTTATTCCGCCGCCTGAAGGGCGCCGGCGAGCCGTGCGCGCGCCGCCCGGATGCCGTCGCCGTAGGCGGGGCTCACAAGGTCGAACTGGGCCAGCGCCCGGTTCGCGATCTCGTCGGGGATGCCCGCCATGGCTTCGGCGATGTTGGCATAGAGCCGGGCCCGCTGGTCGTCGGTCATCACCTTGTCATGCAGGGCGCGGGGCTGGCTGTAGTCGTCGTTGCCCTCGCGGTGGTTGTAGCGCGCCGCATCGCCCGAGATCCTGAGCGGCGGCTCGGCCACGGTCGGATCCTCGACGGCCGCGCCCGGCACCGAGTTCGGCTCGTAATAGGCATCGACCGCCCCGGTGCGGTGGCCGAAGAAGTTCATCTGGCCGTCCTTGTGGTAGTGATGCACCGGGCAGCGCGGCGCGTTCACCGGCAGCGCCTCGTAATGGGTGCCGAGCCGGTAGCGGTGCGCGTCGGCATAGGAGAAGACACGCGCCTGCAGCATCTTGTCGGGGCTGAAGCCGATGCCCGGCACCTTGTTCGAGGGCGAGAAGGCCAGCTGCTCGATCTGGGCGAAATAGTTGTCCGCGTTGCGGTTCAGCTCCATCACGCCGACCTCGATCAGCGGATAGTCGGAATGCGGCCAGACCTTCGTCAGGTCGAACGGGTTGTAGGGCGTGGTCTCGGCCTCGGCCTCGGGCATCACCTGCACCATGAGGCGCCATTTCGGGAAGCGACCCTCCTCGATGGCGCCGAAGAGCGCCTCCTGATAGCCCTCGCGGGTGCGGCCGACGATCTCGGCGGCCTCGGCATTGGTGTAATGCGCGTGGCCCTGCAGGGTCTTCCAGTGGAACTTGACCCAGAACCGCTCGCCCTGCCTGTTCCAGAGCGAATAGGTGTGCGAGCCGTAGCCGTTCATGTGCATCGGATCGACCGGCAGGCCGCGGTCGGACATCAGGATCGTCACCTGATGCAGCGATTCGGGGCTCAGCGACCAGAAGTCCCACATGGCGGTGGCCGAGCGCAGGTTGGTGCGCGGGTGGCGCTTCTGGGTGTGGATGAAGTCGGGGAACTTCATCGGGTCGCGCACGAAGAAGACCGGGGTATTGTTTCCGGCGAGGTCCCAGTTGCCTTCCTCGGTGTACATCTTCACCGAGAAGCCGCGCACGTCGCGCTCGTGGTCGGCCGCGCCGAGCTCGCCCGCCACCGTCGAGAAGCGCACCGCGAGATCGGTCTGCTTGCCCACTTCCGAGAAGACCTTGGCGCAGCTGTAGCGGGTGATGTCGTTCGTCACGGTGAAGGTGCCGAAGGCGCCCCAGCCCTTGGCATGGACCACGCGCTCGGGGATGCGCTCGCGGTTCTGGTGCGCGAGCTTCTCGATCAGCTGGTAATCCTCCAAGAGCACCGGGCCGCGGGGACCCGCGGTCAGCGTGTTCTGGTTGTCGGCGATCGGCGCGCCGGCCGTTGTGGTCATGCGGGTCATGATGGTTGCTCCCTCGGTTGGCGTCTTTGCCCGGTGACATATGCCTGAGTTTTGGAATAAATATAAATCGGAACTTCTGTGTAATGCGATAAGGCCAGCTTATGAGACTCACGCTGCGGCAGCTTTCCTACTTTCTCGCCCTCGCCGAAGAGCGGCATTTCGGCCGCGCGGCCGAGCGGGTGCATGTCTCGCAGCCGGCGCTGTCGATGCAGATCCGCGAGATGGAGGAGACGCTCGACGCGGTCCTGTTCGAGCGCCATCCGCGCGAGGTGCGGCTGACGGCGGAGGGGCGCGAGGTGGAGCGGCGCGCGCGCCGCATCTTGGCCGAGGTTACGGAGCTCGAGGCGGCGGCGCGGCAGCGGGGGCTTGCGCAGAGGGTCAATCTGGGCGTGATCCCCACGGTTGCGCCCTATCTTCTGCCCGAGGTGCTGCCCCTGCTGCGGGCGCGCGACATCTCGCGCGACCTGCGGGTGCGCGAGGCCACCACCGACATCCTGCTGTCGGCGCTCGACCGCGGACAGATCGATGCCGCGGTGATCGCCGCGCCGCAGGCGGTGGCGGGGCTGAAGCTGGTGCCGCTCTTTTCCGACCGTTTCCTGCTGGCGGGGCGCGAGTCGATGCTGTCGGCGGCGGGGACCGAGGCGCTGCGGCCGGTGGGGCTCGATCCCGACCGGCTGCTGCTGCTGGACGAGGGCCATTGCCTTGCGGATCAGGCGCTCGAGGTCTGCGGGATGGACCGGCGGCAGGCGCGGCTCGACCTCGGGGCCTCGTCGCTCACGACGCTCTGCGGGCTGGCGGGGCAGGGGCTGGGGATGACCTTCCTGCCCGAGATCGCCTGGCGGCAGGAACGGGCGGCGGCGCCGGGGCTGGCCGTGCGCCGCTTCTCGAAGCCCGAGCCCGCGCGGCAGATCATGCTCGCGCGGCGGGCGGCCAGTTCGGCGTCGGACTGGTTCGAGGATCTGGCGCGGATGCTCGCACAGGCGGGCGAGACCCTGACCGGCCTCGCGCGCGCGGCGGTGCCGGCGTGAGGGGCTGCCCGCGCCAGACCCGGATGCGTCAGGCGGCGGCGCCCTGCGCGTCGGCCGCGAGCCACTCCAGCACCGTGTCGGGCGAGGAGACGCCGTAGGGGTCTTCGCCGTGGTTGTCGCAGAGGCCCGGCTCCTCGAACCAGGCTTCCACGCGGCCGTCCTTCACGATGGCCGCATAGCGCCAGGAGCGCAGGCCGAAGCCCAGATTGTCCTTGCGCACCAGCATCCCCACGCGGCGGGTGAACTCGCCCGAGCCATCGGGGATCACCTGCACATTCTCGAGACCCTGCGCCTTGGCCCACTGGTTCATGACGAAGCTGTCATTGACCGAGAGGCAGTAGATCGCGTCGATCCCGTGCGCCTGGAAATCGGCGAAACCCTTCTCGAAGCCCGGCAGCTGGTAGGTCGAGCAGGTGGGGGTGAAGGCGCCCGGCAGCGCGAACAGAACGCAGCGCTTGCCCGCGAAATAATCCTCGGTGGTCATGTCCTGCCAGCGGAACGGGTTCGGCCCGCCGAGGCTGTCATCGCGGACACGGGTGCGGAAGGTCACGGACGGGAGCTTGGAACCGGGCAACATTGGAATGATCCTCGTTTTACGACTGGCGGTTGCGGATTGTCGGTCTTCCGCTAAACGTCCGTTGCCCGAGGGTCAAGATGCTGCGGCGCGGCGGGAGGGCTCCGCCGCGCCGATGCTGAAGTCATGGGCACTTGCGCGCGCCTTCTGGCCGCCCGAGCGGCTCAGAGCGTGGCGGCGCCGGTCGCGGGCGCGGGCTCGATGCCGCCCGGACGGAAGAAACCCGAGGCATGGGCGAGGCCCGCCGCCGCGCCACCCGCGAGCGGCGCCACGATGAAGACCCAGAGGTCCGAAAGCGCCTTGCCGCCCACGAAGAGGGCAGGCGCCAGCGACCGCGCCGGATTGACCGAAACGCCGGTCACATTGATGCCCACCAGATGGATCCCGGTGAGGGTGAGGCCGATGGCGAGCCCCGCGAGCGCGGTCGAGGCGCTCGAGACATGGGATGCGGTGGCCGCGAGGATCACGCAGACGAAGACGAAGCTCGCCGTCAGTTCGAAGATCAGCGCCGCGCCCAGGGAATATTCGCCGAGATAGCCCGCGCCGAACCCGTTCTGGCCGAGCCCGTCGGTGGCCAGCACGAAGCCCGCCTTGCCCGAGGCGATCAGGAAGACGACGAGCGAGCCGAGGAGCGCCCCCGCAATCTGCGCCAGCACATAGCCGCCGAACTCGGCCATGGGCATCCGCCCCGCCATGAGAAAGCCGAGCGAGACGGCGGGATTGAGATGGGCGCCGGAAATGGCCCCCAGCGAATAGGCCGCGGCCACGATGGAGAGGCCGAAGGCGAGGGATATTCCCAACATGCCGATCTGCGGTCCCATCAGGACGGCGGCTCCGCAGCCGAAGAAGACGAGAATGAAGGTTCCGAGCAGTTCAGCCAGGAGCTTCTTGGTCATGGACTGTCTCCGAGATGAATGAAAAGGCCTGGGCAGCTCTTCGCGCCGGGAAGGCGCCCCTGCATTGCGCAACCTTCGCAGTGCGGGGCTGGCTTCGTCGCGCGCGACGGCCTATATGAGCACGGAATGTCGCTTTCATGATCGGAAAACTTGTGCGCGACCTGAAGATTCCCGACCAGCGCCACCCGGAGAAGGCGCACCGGCCCGACAATGTCCAGCCGAAGAAACCGTCCTGGATCCGGGTCAAGGCCCCCACCTCCGAGGGCTACAAGGAGACGCGGGACATCATCCGCGGTCAGAAGCTCGCCACCGTCTGCGAGGAGGCGGGCTGCCCCAACGTCGGCGAATGCTGGAGCCAGGGCCACGCCACCATGATGATCATGGGCGAGATCTGCACCCGCGGCTGCTCGTTCTGCAACGTGGCGACGGGCCGGCCGCAGGCGCTCGATGCCTTCGAGCCGGGGCGCGTCGCCCATGCGGTCAGCCAGCTCGGGCTGAAACATGTGGTGGTGACGAGCGTCGACCGCGACGATCTCGAGGATGGGGGCGCCGAGCATTTCGCCCAGACCATCCGGGCGATCCGCCATCGTGCGCCGGCCACGACCATCGAGGTTCTGGTGCCCGACTTCCTGAAATGCGGGCCCTCGGCGCTCGAGACGGTGGTGGCGGCGCGTCCCGACGTCTTCAACCACAATCTGGAGACGGTGCCCGGCCTCTATCCCGAAGTGCGGCCCGGCGCGCGCTACTTCCACTCGCTGCGGATCCTGCAGCGCGCGAAGGAGCTCGATCCCTCGATCTTCACCAAGTCGGGGATCATGGTGGGCCTCGGCGAGGACCGGCAGGGCGTGCTGCAGGTGATGGACGACATGCGCTCGGCCGATGTCGATTTCCTGACCATCGGCCAGTATCTCCAGCCCACGCCCAAGCATCACCGGGTCGACCGGTTCGTGACGCCCGAGGAATTCGCGGGCTACGAGAAGGCGGCTTACGGCAAGGGTTTCCTGATGGTCTCGGCGACGCCGCTCACGCGCTCCTCCTACCATGCGGGCGACGATTTCGCCCGGCTGCGCGACGCCCGGCAGAAGCGCCTCGGGGCCTGAGCGCCCGATCTGCGAAAAAAGCCGGCGGGGCGTCAGGCCCCGCCGGCTTTTTCATGGGGCAGGGCGGCCTTACTCGACCGCCGGCACCCGCTTCAGATAGGCCGCGATCGCCCGGCGATCCTCGTCGGGCAGCTGGCCCGTGTTGCGCACCACATCCGCCATCTGCCCGCCGGCCGAATCGTATTCCGGGGTAAAGCCCGAGCTCAGATATTCGGCGATGTCGCCCGCCGACCAGTCGAGCTTGGCCGGAGTGATGTTCGGGATCGTGCCGCGCCCCTCGGGGTTGGGGCCGCCGGCGAGCCACCGGCTCTCGTCGCGCAGGCCCAGCCCGTTGCGCGGCGTATGGCATTCGCCGCAATGGCCGAGCCCCTCGACCAGATAGCGCCCGCGCTCTTCCTCGGGCGTCAGGTCGCCCTCCACGATCCAGGACGGGCCGCCCGCCAGGAGCTTCCAGCCGCCGAGGATGACGCGCTGGTTGAACGGGAAGGCCAGATCGTGCGGCTCGTCCGCCCGGTCCGAGGGCGGCAGCGTATCGAGGAACGCCTTGAGGTCCGCCACGTCCTGCGCCTCCGCATGGGCATAGGAAGTGTAGGGGAAGGAGGGATAGTAATGCGATCCCTCGGGCGAGGTGCCGTGGCGGAGCGCGGAATCGAGGTCGGCCACCGACCAGCCGCCGATCCCGTGATCGGGATCGGGCGAGATGTTCGGCACGACGAACGTGCCGAAATCGGTCGTGAGCCGTTCGCCGCCGGAGAGCACGAGCCGTGCCTCGCCGGTGGCATCGGGCGCCGCGTGACAGGAGGCGCAGCCCCCGGCCCAGAAGATGCGCTCGCCCCGCGTCGCCTCGCCCGTCAGTCCGGCGAAGAGCTCCGGGTCGCTCTTCACGGGGCGGGTGAGCCAGAGCCCCGCCGCGCCCGCGATCAGCACGACCGCGAGGCCGGCACTCAGACTGCGCCGCACGGGTCAGTCCTTCTGGCGGTAGGTCTCGTGGCAGCTGCCGCAGCCGGCGCCCAGATCGCGCATCGCGCCCTGCAGGGAAGCGAGATCCGTGCCCGCCGCGGCCTGCATCTTCGCCGCAGCCTCTTCCATGTCGCTGATCTTCTGGGCGAAATCGTCCGGCTTCTCCCAGATCGCGGGCAGGGCCTCGCTGTCCTCGGCCTCACCCACGGCCGAGCCCTTGGGGAACAGTTCCGGCGAAAGCACCGAGGCCAGAGCGGAGAGGTTCGAGGCGGCATCGCCTGCGACTTCCGCATCGTAGGGCGTCTCTTCCTTCGCCATGCCGCCGAGCTTGCCGAGCTCATAGGCCATGAGCGTCATCAGGCCGTGGCGGCCTTCGATCATGCGCTCGATCTGGCGCGCGTCCTGGGCGAGGGCGGGCAGGGCCACGAGAGAGAAAGTCAGGGCGAGGGCGGGAATGGGTCGCATGGACGCCTCCTGGCTGGTGCTTCAATCCCGAAAATCTAGCCTGCCGGTGGCGACAAACATACTGGGAAAATGCAACTTTAATGTGATCGTGGACCCGCTGGCCATCTTGCGCCGACGGAGCTTCCGAGGCCGCGATCATCGGAGAGAGCACGTCCGTCATCCCCGAGCCTCGGGGCACGCTTCGGTCTCCGCAGGCCCACGGAAGAGGCGTGCCGGCTCTCCGCGCTCCGACATCCGGCCGGTGAGGCAGGCTTCCGGGGAGCAGGCGCGCCCGCTCGAGGCGCGGCCTCCAATGGCGAAGGTGGTAGCCTCGAAGCGCAGCGCGCCAGCGGGCGAGGGTGAGCCGCTCGGTCAGCCCTCTTCGAGGAAGCGCACCTTGCCGATGAAGGGGAGGTTCCGGTTGCGCTGCGCGAAGTCGATCCCGTAACCCACGACAAACTCGTCGGGGATCTCGAATCCGGTCCAGGTCGCGCGGATATCCACTTCGCGCCGCGAGGGCTTGTCGAGCAGGGCGCAGACCTCGAGCCGCTTCGGCTCGCGCGAGCGCAAAAGCCGCACGACATGGCTGAGGGTGAAGCCCGTATCCACGATATCCTCGACGACGAGCACGTCGCGCCCGGCAATCTCGCCGCGCAAGTCCTTGAGGATGCGCACTTCCCGGCTCGACGTCATGGCGTCGCCGTAGGAGGAGGCTTCGAGGAAATCCACTTCGACCGGCAGATGGATCTCGCGGACCAGATCGGCGATGAAGACGAAGGAGCCGCGCAACAGGCCCACCACCACCAGCTTCTCGGTCCCGGCGAAATGTTCGGTGATCTGGCGCGCCAGCACCTCGACCCGCGCGGCGATCTGTTTCGGAGAGATCAGCTGGTCTATGACATAAGGTCTCGTCGGCATGGCGCCCTCTTGCATCCTGCCGCCCCTTTATCCAGAAACGACGCCCAAGTCACGCCCGACCGGGGCCGTTGCCCGAGGACCGAACGCCGCGATGCCGACCCACTCCGAGAGCCGCCCGCTCCCCTGGTCCGCCCAGGAGATGTATGACCTCGTCGCGGATGTGGAGCGCTATCCGCAGTTCCTGCCGTGGAACTCGGCGGCGCGCATACGCTCGAGAAAACCCATACAGGGCGGGGAGTTGATGGAGGCGGATCTCGTGATCTCCTTCAAGGTCTTCCGCGAGCGGTTCGGCAGCCGGGTGAAGCTCTTTCCCGAGGCGAAGCGGATCGAGACGGAATATCTCGACGGGCCGTTCAAATACATGCGGTCCTCCTGGAGCTTCCACGACCGGCCCGAGGGCGGCTGCACCGTGGATTTCTTCGTCGATTTCGAGTTCCGTAACGCGATCCTGCAGGGGATCATCGGCGTGGTGTTCAACGAGGCCATGCACCGGATCGTCCGCGCCTTCGAGAAGCGCGCCCAGGCCCTCTACGGCCCGCGCTGACGGCGGAGCGACTCGCGGAAGACGACACCTGGGCGCGCGGCTCCTCGCGGGCCTCGGGCGGGTCCCCGTTCACGAAGCGCGAACTGGCCGCGGTCCTGCGGACGGCCTGTCCGCCACTGCGGCGCGGCTCAGGGCGCGGAGGGTTCTCTGACGGGAGAGTCGGCGCGGTCCGGTGGCGAGGGGCATCTCCGATCCGCTCGGCGCCGACAGGCCCGGAAATCGGCGGCAGTCCCACAGCTTCACGCGGTAGGCGGGCACCGGCAGCAGCTCATCGTCGCCTCACGCGCGCCCCACGCATGAGTCGGATAATCTGAATTATGTATTGTAAAGCGTGCCGGGACCGCACTTTGAACCGTCTCGCATGGGCTGAGACTTAAGGCCGCCTTGAAGCCTCCCACCGCCTCGGGGTAAGCGGGATCATCCCCAAGGAGCGTTGCCATGTCCTTCGATCGCCGTATCAAGATCGCCCCCTCGATCCTTTCCGCCGATTTCGCCAATTTCGGCGCCGAATGCCGCGCCATCGAGGCCCAGGGCTGCGACTGGGTGCATGTCGATGTGATGGACGGCCATTTCGTGCCGAACCTGACCTTCGGCCCGGCGATGTGCGCCGCGATCCGGCCGCACATCAAGGGCGTCATGGACGTGCATCTGATGATCGCGCCGGTCGACCCCTATATCGAGGCCTTCGCGGCCGCCGGCGCCGATGTCATCACCGCCCATCTCGAGGCCGGCCCGCACATCCACCGCACGCTGCAGGCGATCCGCGGCACGGGCCGCAAGGCGGGCCTTGCGCTCAACCCCGGCACCGGCCTCGATGCGGTGAGCCATCTTCTCGACCTGCTCGACCTCGTCTGCATCATGACGGTGAACCCGGGCTTCGGCGGACAGAAGTTCATCGCAAGCCAGGTGGACAAGGTGCGCGACCTGCGCGCCATGATCGGCGACCGGCCGATCCATATCGAGATCGACGGCGGCGTGACCCCCGAAACCGCGCCGCTGGTGGCCGCGGCCGGTGCGGACGTGCTGGTGGCGGGCTCGGCCGTCTTCAAGGGCGGCTCGGTCGACAATCCCGAGCCCTACGGCGCCAATATCCGCGCGATCCGCGCGGCAGCCGAGGCGTCGCTCGGTCAGGCCTTCGCGGCGAAGTGAGGATGGACGGGTCTGCCGGATGCGGCAGACCCTCATGCATCCTGTGAGGAACGCGGCGCAACGCACGGGCGTTGCGTGATTTTCAGACCACGGCCTTTTCGAGGAAGGGCCGCCCTGCGAGGACCCTTTCGACCGAGAGATCGGACAGGTCGAGGCTCTGCCAGCCGCCCGTCAGCAGATGCTCGGCGATGCCGCGGCCCACGGCCGGCGCCTGTTGCAGCCCATGCCCGGAGAAACCGTTCATCAGATAGAGGTTCGGCAGCGCCGGATGCGGCCCGAGGATCGCATTCTGGTCGAGACGGTTGTAGGCGTAGTGCCCGACCCAGTGGCGCACCACCTTCACCGCATCGAAGCCCGGAGCGCGGGTATAGAGCTGCTCCCAGATCACCTCCTCGAAGAGATGCAGGTCGGGCTCGAAATCCTGCGGGTCGCAGGGACTGTCGGTCTCGGGCACGGTGGCGGTGATCCACTGGCCGCCGCGCTCGGGCCGCAGATAGAAGCCGCGGTCGACCAGAAGCGGCGCGTCCGGGTGCCGGGCATTCGGCGCGTCGATCACGAAGACCGTGCGCTTGCGCGGTTCGACCGGCAGGGCGAGTCCCGCCATCCGCATGACCTCGGCGGCGCGGGTGCCGGACGCATTGATCGCGGCCCCGCAGGCGATGGTCTCGCCCGAGGCGAGACGGACGCCGCGCACCCTGCCCTGCGCCTGCTCGAGCCCCACGACACAATCGCGCAGGAACTCCACCCCTTGCAGTTTCGCCGCCGTCCTGAAGCCGTTCAGCAGGCCCATATTGTCGAACCAGCCCTCGTCGCGCGGCCCGAAAGAGCCCGCGGCCAGATCCCCCGTCTCGAGCCAGGGAAAGCGCGCGGCGAGCGCCGCGGGCGTGAGCATCTCGGTGGCGGCGCCGAGGCTGCGCTGCATGGCGGCCACCTCGGCCAGCACGGAGGCGCCCTCGGCCGTCGAGGCGAGGAAGAGATAGCCGTTCTCGGTCAGGCCCAGCGACGGGATCCCCACCTCCTGCCCCAGGCTCTCGCGGAAGTCGCGGATGAAGCCGATCCCGAAGCGCGAGATCGCCACATTGACCGGCGTCGTGAACTGCATCCGGATCGAGGCCACCGACAGAGCAGTCGAGGCACGGGCATAGGTCGGGTCGCGCTCGACCACGATCACCCGCAGGCCCGGCTGCATCCGGGTCAACCAGTAGGCGGCCGAGGCGCCCATGACCGCTCCGCCGATTACCACCACATCCGCCGTGCGCCCGCTCATGCCCCTGCCCCGCTGCCCTTTGCCGCGACGCTAGATCAGCGCCCCGGCGCCCGCCAGAGCCCACGCGCGGCAGCCACATTCGCGGCATGGCAGCGCCTGAAAAAGCGGCACGCTCCCGGAGGCACGGGGAAGCCGATTGCCGGGGATCGTGCCGCCTGAAAGGCGGTGCGCTTCAGCAGCTACGGGAGAGCCGAGGGTTAGGGGCCTTGCCGCCCTAGAAGCCGTCCGCTGCCGGACCTGCGGGCGAGCCGCCTTTCAGGGGCCATGATGCCTGACGGAGCGGTCACATCCCGGAGGCGCGGGAGAGCCGTTGTCCAAGGGCCCCGCGGCAAAGAAAAACGGCGCGATCCCGGAGGATCGCGCCGCTCTGTCTGCGAGGAGAAAGGGATCAGCCCGCGAGGGTCTTGGCGACCTCGGCCGCGAAATCCTCTTTTTCCTTCTCGATGCCTTCGCCCACGGCCATGCGCACGAAGCCCACGATCTCGACGCCGGCCTGCTTGGCGGCTTCCGCCACGGTCAGGTCGGGGTTGATGACGAACTTCTGGCCAAGCAGCGTGTTCTCTTCGAGGAACTTCTTCATCCGGCCCGGGATGATGTTGTTCTCGATCACCGCATCGGGCTTCGGCTTGGCCGAGGCCGCGTTTTCTTCCAGCGCCTTCTGGGTCTGCACGGTGCGCTCGCGCTCGACCACGGTCGGGTCGAGATCGGCTTCCGAGAGGGCCATCGGGTTGGTGGCCGCGATATGCATGGCGACCTGCTTGGCGATGCCGTTGTCGGCACCTTTCACGGCGACGAGCACGCCGATCTTGCCCAGCCCGTCAGCGGCGGCGTTGTGGACATAGGCCGCAACCGAATCGCCCGAGATCTTCGCCATCCGGCGCAGGGTCATGTTCTCGCCGATGACGGCGATGGTTTCCTGCAGCGTGGTCTCGACGGTCTTGCCGCCCATGTCGGCCGCCTTCAGCGCCTCGATGTCGTCCACGGTCAGCGCGGCCTTGGTGAAGCCCGTGACCATCGACTGGAAGTCGGCGTTCTTGGCCACGAAGTCGGTCTCGGAGTTCACCTCGACCGCCACGCCGGTGCCGCCGTCGACACAGACGCCGACGAGACCCTCGGCCGCGGTGCGGCCGGCCTTCTTCGCCGCCTTCGCGAGGCCCTTCGTGCGCAGCCAGTCCACGGCGGCTTCCATGTCGCCGTCGGTCTCGGTCAGGGCCTTCTTCGCGTCCATCATGCCTGCGCCGGTCGACTCGCGCAGTTCCTTCACCATCTGGGCGGTGATTGCCATTACGGCTCTCCTCAGTGAATTGCCAAAGACCGGGCGGGGAGTTACCCCCGTCCGGTAACGGGATTGCGACGGGCGGCCGATCAGGCCTCGAGCGTCTCTTCCTCGGGGGCCACGTCGAGCGCGCCGAGGTCGATGCCGGCGGCACCCATCTGGGCGCTCATGCCGTCGAGCGCCGCCCGCGACACGAGGTCACAGTAGAGCGCGATGGCACGGGCCGCGTCGTCGTTGCCCGGGATCACATAGTCCACGCCCTTGGGCGAGTTGTTGGTGTCGACCACGGCCACGACCGGGATGCCCAGCTTCTGCGCTTCGGCGATGGCGAGGTCTTCCTTGCCCACGTCGATGATGAAGAGCAGGTCCGGGGTGCCGCCCATCTCGCGGATGCCGCCGAGCGAGGCCTGCAGCTTCTGCTGCTCGCGCTCCATGTTCAGCCGCTCTTTCTTGGTCAGGCCCTCGGCGCCGGTGGCCAGAACCTCGTCGAGCTGCTTCAGCCGCTGGATCGACTGCGAGACGGTCTTCCAGTTGGTGAGCGTGCCGCCGAGCCAGCGGTGGTTCATGTAGTGCTGCGCGCATTTCTCGGCGGCTTCGGCGATCGGCTTCTGGGCCTGACGCTTGGTGCCGACGAAGAGGATGCGGCCGCCCTTGGCCACGGTGTCCCGCACGACCTTGAGCGCCTGGTCCAGCATCGGGACGGTCTGCGTCAGGTCGACGATATGGATGCCGTTGCGGTCGCCGTAGATGAACTCCGCCATCTTCGGGTTCCAGCGAGCCGTCTGGTGGCCGTAGTGAACGCCAGCTTCAAGCAGCTGACGCATGGAAAACTCGGGGAGCGCCATGTCCATGTCCTTTCCGGTTTGCGCCTCGGCGAAGCCTTGTAGAGGGTGTGCCCCCAACCGGTGGACCTGCGGGGATGTCTCCCCCGAAAGCCCGGACTTCGCCTGTGAAGTGGGCGCGCTTTATCCTCCCCGTCCGGCGATTGCAAGAGCCCTGGCCCCGGCGCGCCGGAAAAGGCGGGCCTCGGGGCCGCGTGCGGCAGCCTGACCCCCCTGCCGCCCCGGCACGGCGCTTGCCCAAGGGCGCGCGACGGGGCATCAAACCTGCATGAGCGTTCCCGCGATCCTCTGCATCGGCGCGGTCCAGTGGGACCTGATCGGCCATACGGCCGATCCGATGCCGGCCGGGGCCGACCTTCCGGGCCGCGTCTCGCGGATGCCGGGGGGTGTGGCCTTCAACATCGCGCAGGCGCTGGCGCGCGAGGGGCTGGCCGTGGCGCTCCTGGCGACGGTCGGCACGGATGCCGAGGGCGAGGGTCTGGTGCGGGCCGGCATGGCGCTCGGGCTCGACATGCGCTTCCTGCACCGCGGGGGCGCCACCGATCTCTATCTCGCGCTCGAGGCGCAAGGGGCGCTCGTGGGCGCCGTGGCCGATGCCCGCGCGCTCGAGGAGGCGGGCGAGGCGGTGCTGGCGCCGCTGCGCGACGGACGCCTCGCCACGGAGGCCCTGCCCTTCGCAGGCACGGTGGTGATCGACGGGAACCTTCCCGAGCCGGTCCTGAGCGGGCTCGCCGTCTCCGCGCTCCTTGCCCGCGCGGATCTGCGTCTCGCGCCGGCGAGCCCCGCCAAGGCGCCGCGTCTGGCCCCGCTTCTGGCCCATCCGGGCGCGGTGCTGCATCTCAACCGCGCCGAGGCCGCCGCGATCTGCGGCGCGGAATTCCCCACCTCGCTGGCCGCAGCCGAGGCGCTGCTGGCGCGGGGCGTGGCACGCGTCCTCGTCACCGACGGCGCGCTGCCCGCCACCGATGGCTGCGCCCGTCGCGGCCTTCTGCAGGCCTGTCCGCCCGCCGTTCCCTGTCGCCGGGCGACCGGCGCGGGCGATGCCTTCCTCGCCGCCCATCTCGCGGCCGAACATCGCGGCGCCGGGCGGGAGGCCGCTCTGGCAGCCGCGCTCGCCGCCGCGGCAGCCCTTGTGTCAGGAGACGACATCTCATGAATGCACCGCTCGCGCTCGACCGGGAAATCGCCGAGGCCCTGCTCACCGGGCAGCCCGTCGTGGCCCTCGAATCGACCATCATCACCCACGGCATGCCCTATCCGCAGAACGTCGAGACCGCGCGCGAGGTCGAGGCCACGGTCCGTGCCGCGGGCGGCGTGCCCGCCACCATCGCCGTGATGGACGGCCAGATCCGCGTGGGCCTGGGCCAGGCCGAGCTCGAACGGCTGGCGCGCGCCGACGAGGTGCAGAAACTGTCGCGGGCGGACCTCGCAACCTGCCTCGCCACCGGCGCCATGGGCTCGACCACGGTCGCGGCCACCATGATCGCGGCGAACTTGGCGGGGATCTCGGTCTTCGCCACCGGCGGGATCGGCGGCGTCCACCGCGGCGCCGAGACCAGCTTCGACATCTCGGCCGACCTGAACGAGCTGGCGCAGACGCCGGTCACCGTCGTCTCGGCGGGCGCCAAGGCCATCCTCGATCTGCCCAAGACCTTCGAGGTTCTCGAGACGCTGGGCGTGCCGGTCATCGCCGTGGGCCAGGACGAGATCCCTGCCTTCTGGTCGCGCCGCTCGGGGCTGAAGGCACCGATCCGGCTCGACACGGCCGAGGAGATCGCCGCGGCCCACCTCATGCGCGGGAGACTCGGCCTGCCGGGCGGGCAACTGGTGGCCAATCCGATCCCGGCCGAGGCGGAGATCCCGCTGGCCGAGATGGCGGCCGTGGTCGATCGCGCCATCGCGCGGGCCGAGGCGCAGGGCGTGGCCGCCAAGGCCGTGACGCCGTTCCTGCTCGACCTGATCTTCGATCTGACCGAGGGCCGGTCGCTCGAGGCCAACCGGGCGCTCGTCCTGTCGAACGCCCGGCTCGCGACCGACATCGCCCGCGCCATCGCCAGAGGCTGACGCGGGCGCAGCTGCCCCGGGGACCGCCCGTCAGAGGGCGGTCCAGCCTCCATCCACCGAGATCGTCGTCCCGGTGATCTGGTCGGCCGCGCCCGAGCAGAGGAAGACCACCGTGCCGCCGATCTGTCCCGTCGTGGCAAACTGGCGCGAGGGCTGGCGGTCGAGCATCACCTCGCGGATCACCGTCTCGCGGTCCATGTCGTGCGCCTTCATCTGGTCGGGGATCTGCGCCTCGACCAGCGGCGTCAGCACATAGCCCGGACAGATCGCGTTGCAGGTGATGCCCTTGCCCGCCGTCTCGAGCGCGGTGACCTTGGTGAAGCCCACGACCCCGTGCTTGGCCGCGACATAGGCCGACTTGTAGGGGCTGGCCGTCAGCCCGTGCGCCGAGGCGATGTTGACGATCCGCCCCCAGCCCTTGGCGCGCATCCCCGGCAGGGCCGCCGCCGTCGTGTGGAAGGCCGACGAGAGGTTGATCGCGAGGATCGCGTTCCATTTCCCGACCGGGAAGTCCTCGATCGACGAGACATGCTGGATGCCCGCATTGTTCACGAGGATGTCGCAGCCGCCCGCCGTCTCGATCAGCGCCCGGCACGCCTCGCCGTCCGACATGTCGGCCGCGATATAGCGGCAGCTCACCCCATGCTCGCGGCCGATCTTCTCGGCCAGCGCGTGATCCTCGTCGCGGTCGGTGAAGGAGTTGATGACAACCTCGGCCCCGGCGCGCGCCAGCTCCTCGGCGCAGCCCAGCCCGATGCCCGAGTTCGAGCCGGTGACGATTGCCCGCTTGCCTTTCAGATCCATGGTCCTGCCTCCCGTCATGTGCACTGGCCAAGACCTAGCCAATGGGCCGCAGGATGGCGAGATGGCACGGAGACCGGGGCGCCTGTCATTCGCGAAGCGCGAAAAAAAACGCCGGCGCGAAGCCGGCGTTAAGTCGTTGAGGCAGGTTTCATACAGGCAAGAAACCTATCGAGCAGTGAGATACTTATACGACCTTCTCCGCCGCTGTCCAAGGTAAAAGTTTGAAAAGGTTACCGCCCGCGGCTAAATCTGGCCCCCTGCGGATCGGCCACCGAGGAGCTGTTGCCGGAATGATACAGGAATACCGGTCCCGCCTGAGGGGCGCCGCGCTGGCTCTCGGGCTTGCCGTTCTGGGCACGACGCTGGCCGCCGAACCCCGGCACGGCATAGCTATGTATGGCGAACCGGCGCTTCCACCGGATTTTGTGTCTCTGCCATATGCAAATCCCGACGCGCCGAAGGGCGGCCGGATCGTGCTGGGCGAGACGGGCGGATTCGATTCCCTGAACCCCTACATAGTTAAGGGCCGTGCCCCCTATTCGCTCGCGCCGCTGACGGTCGAGACGCTGCTCGGCCGGTCGCTCGACGAGCCCTTCACGCTCTACGGGCTCCTCGCCGAATCGGTCGAGACGGACCCTGCCCGGACCTGGGTCGAATTCACGCTGCGCGAGGGCGCGCGGTTCTCGGACGGGACGCCCGTGACGGTCGAGGATGTGCTCTGGTCGTTCGAGGTTCTCGGCACCCAGGGGATGCCGCGCTACTGGGGCGCGTGGCAGAAGATCGCGAGCGCAGAGCAGACGGGCCCGCGCTCGGTCCGCTTCACCTTTTCCGAGCAGGACCGCGAGCTGCCGCTGGTGCTGGGCCTGCGACCGATCCTGAAGAAGGCGCAGTGGGAGGGGCGGGACTTCGCCTCCTCGGGCTTCGAGGCGCCGATCGGCTCGGGGCCCTACATCCTCGAGAGCTTCGAGCCGGGCCGGGTGCTGCGCTACCGCCGCAACCCCGACTGGTGGGGGCGCGACCTGCCCTTCAACCGCGGCCAGCACAATCTCGACGAGGTGGTGGTCGAGTATTTCGGCGATGCGAGCGTGGCCTTCGAGGCGTTCAAGGCCGGCGCCCTCTCGGTCTACCGCGAGACGAGCGCCGCCCGCTGGGCCACCCACTACGGTTTCCCGGCCGTGCAGAGCGGCGCGATGGTCAAGTCCGAGATCCCGCATGGCCGCCCTTCCGGAATGGAGGGGCTGGTGATGAATACGCGTCGCGCCCTTTTCGCCGACTGGCGCGTGCGCGAGGCGATGCTCCTGGCCTTCGACTTCGACCTCGTCAACCGCACGCTGACCGGCGGCGCCGAGCCGCGGATCGCCTCCTACTTCTCGAACTCGGCGCTCGGCATGGAGGTGGGAGCGCCTGCCACGGGGCGCGAGCGGGCGCTGCTCGAGCCCTTCGCGGCAACCCTCCTGCCCGGCACGCTCGACGGCTATGCCCTGCCCGCCACGCACGGCGCCTCGAACCGCAGCAATCTGCGCGAGGCCGCCCGGCTTCTCTCGGAGGCCGGCTGGCGGATCGAGGACGGGATGCTCGAAGGCCCCGGCGGCGAGCCCTTCGCCTTCGAGATCCTGCTGCCGCAGGGCGCGGATGCGATGATCGCGGCCGCGATCATCTACCGGCAGGCCCTGACGCGGCTCGGGATCTCGGCCCGCATCACGACCGTCGATCCGGCGCAGTTCAAGCAGCGGGTCGACAATCAGGATTTCGAAATGACGAGCTTCCTGCGCTCGCTCAGCCTGTCGCCCGGCAACGAGCAGCTCCTCTACTGGTCGGCCGAGGACAAGGATCTGCCCGGCTCGCGCAATCTGATGGGAATGGAGAGCCCCGCCGCCGAGGCGGTGATCCGGCACATGCTGGCCACCGACGATGCCGAGGAGTTTCAAGCCTCCGTGAGGGCGCTCGACCGGGTTCTGACCGCCGGTAGATATGTCATTCCAATGTGGTATTCTCGGGTCTCCCGGCTGGCGCACGACAAGCGCCTGCGCTATCCGGCAAAAACACCCATCTATGGCGACTGGCCGGGATTCCTGCCGGACGTCTGGTGGCAAGAAAAGTGAGAGCGAGCGGACGAAGATGAAGAAACTGGTGGTTCTGGCGGTCGTCGCGGCCGCCCTTCAGGGCTGCAACACGGTGGCCGGCGTCGGGCAGGACATCACGGGTGGCGCGAACCGCGTCGGCAACTGGGTGATGGGCCCCGGCTACTGATCCGGGGCCGACGCCCGGCCTTTCTCCTGACAGGATCGGACGATCCCCCGGCCCTCCCGCAGGGCCGGGCGGTCTTCACTGTGCGACGAACATCCGCTTCGGCGCCTGTTCGAGCTCGGCCACCCGCGCCTGAAGTGCTGCCAGATCCGCCTCCCGCGCGCTCAGGCGCTCGGCCAGCTCCTCGGGGGTGGGCTGCGGCGCCTCCTCTTCCCGGGCCCCCGCGATGCCGCGGAAGAGCCGGGCGAAGAGCCGCGAGAGATCGTCCATGATGAGGAAGAAGGACGGCACGATCACGAGGCTCAGCACCGTCGAGACGATGATGCCGCCGATCACGGCGGTGGCCATCGGCGCGCGGAACGGCCCGCCCTCGCCCACGCCCAGAGCCGAGGGCAGCATCCCCGCCGACATGGCGATCGAGGTCATGACGATGGGACGGGCCCGCTTGTGGCCGGCCTCCATGATCGCGGAGAACCGGTCCATGCCCCGCGCCCGCATCTCGACCGCGAAATCCACGAGCAGGATCGCGTTCTTGGTCACGATCCCCATCAGCATCAGGATCCCGATCAGCACCGGCATGGAGAGCGCCGAGCCCGTCAGGATCAGCGCCGCGGCGACGCCCCCGATGGCCAGCGGCAGCGAGAAGAGGATGGTGAAGGGCTGGAGCACCGAGCGGAACAGCAGGATCAGCACGGTCAGCACCAGCATGAGCCCGAGGATCATCGCATTGCCGAAGCTCGTCATCAGCTCCTGCTGCACCTCGGCGTCGCCCGCCTCCTGAATCCGCACGGTGGGCGGCAGGGCCACGCTTTCGGTGATCTCCTTGAAGCGCGCCGAGGCGGTGCCCAGCGCCACGCCCACGGGCAGGTTCGCCCCGATGGTCGCACGCCGCTCGCGGTTCAGCCGGTCGACGACGCTCGGACCCTCGGCGATGCGGATGTCGGCCACCGCCGAGAGCGGCACCTGCGCGCCGGAGGCGGTGGTGACCTTCAGCGCCGCGATGCGGGCCAGATCGCCCCGCGCCGCGGTCGCGAGCTGCACCCGCACCGGGATCTGGCGCCCGTCGAGCGAGATCTTGGCGAGGCTCGCGTCGATGTCGCCGATGGTCGCCACCCGCACGATCTCGGCGATCTGCGCCGTGGTCACGCCGAGCCGGGCCGCCTCGTCGCCCCGCGGCGTGATCTGCAGCTCAGGGCGCGGCAGCGCCCCCTCCGAGGCCACATCGGCCAGCAGCGGGTCGCCCCTGAGCGCGGATTCGAGCCGCGCCACCGCCGCGTTCAGGTCGGCCTCGTTGCTCGAGAGGATCGAGAAGCTCAGGTCGCGCTCGCCCCGGTCGTTCAGCTTGAAGGCGCGCACGTCGGGCACGTCGGCGATCCGCGCGAAGATCTCGGCCTCGATCTCGTTCTGCGGCCGGACGCGGCCCTCGGGCGTCATCTGCGGCAGGAACGGCCCCACGAGCGGCAGCCGCCCGGCCAGCGTCACGATGCGGTAGCTGAGCCGGTGGTCGAGCTTTTCGAGCAGCACCGTCACCGCCGCGCGGCGGATGTCGCGCTCGCCCGTGGGCGAGGCTCCGCCCAGCACGAAGACATTCTCCACCCCCTTCACGTCGCGGATCCGGTCGAGGATCGCCTGCGTCGTCCGGTCGGTCTCGTCGAGCGAACTGCCGGGGGCAAGCTCCACGCTGAGCGGGATGCGGCTCACGTCCTCGGGCGGGATGAAGCTGCCCGGAATGCGCAGCATGAAGAACATCGAGACGGCGAAGACCCCGATGGCCGCCAGAAGGGTGAGATAGCGGAAGCGCAGGGTCTGGCGCACGAGGCCCAGATAGCCGCGCATGATGAAGCCGTCGCCGTGGGATTTCTCGTCGGCATCCTTCGCGCGCATGAGATAGGCCGCCATCATCGGCGTGATGAGCCGCGCCACGAGGAGCGAGAAAAGCACCGAAATGGCGACGGTGAGGCCGAACTGGGCGAAATACTGCCCCGGGATGCCGGGCATGAACGAGACCGGCACGAAGACCGCGACGATGGTGAGCGACGTGGCGATCACCGCCATGCCGATCTCGTCGGCCGCGTCGATGGCCGCGCGGTAGGGCGATTTGCCCATGCGGATGTGGCGCGCGATGTTCTCGATCTCGACGATGGCATCGTCGACGAGGATGCCGGTGGCGAGCGTGATGGCGAGGAAGCTCACGAGGTTGAGCGAGAAGCCCAGCAGATCCATCACCCAGAAGGTCGGCACCGCCGACAGGGGCAGCGCCACCGCCGCGATGAAGGTCGCGCGCCAGTTCCGCAGGAAGGCCAGCACCACGAGCGTGGCCAGAAGCGCCCCCTCTAGGAGCGTGTGAAGCGCCGCCTCGTAGTTGCCGTAGGTGTAGAAGACCGTATCGTCCACCAGCTCGGTGCGGACCTCGGGATGCGCCCGTGCGAGATCGGCCAGAACCGCATTCACGGTCTCGGCCACCGAGACCTCGCTCGCGCCCTTGGCGCGGAAGACCGCGAAGGTCACCACCGGCTCGCCGTTGAAGCGCGAGAAGGAGCGCAGCTCCTCGTAGCTGTCCACCACCTCGCCCAGATCCGAGAGCCGCACGAAGCGCCCCGAGGGCAGCGCGATGGTCGTGGCGGCGAGCCGCCCGGCCGTCGCCGCATCGCCCAGCACGCGGATCGCCTGCTCGCCCTGCCCGAGCTCGGCCCGGCCCGAGCCGAGATTGGCATTCGTCGCGCGCAGCTGCGCGTTCACCTGCGGCGCGGTGATGCCGAAACTGTCGAGCTTCACCGGATCGAGCTCCACCCGGATCTCGCGTTCGGCTCCGCCGTAGCGGTCCACCCGGCCGATGCCGGGCTTGCCCTGAAGCGCGCGGGTGATCGTGTCGTCCACGAACCAGGACAGTTCCTCGATCGTCATGTTTGGCGAGGAGACGGCGAAGGTCATGATCGCCTGCCCCTCGACGTCGATGCGCGTCACGATGGGCGCCTCGATCCCGCCCGGCAGGTCGCCGCGGATCTGGTCGATGGCGTCCTTCGTGTCCTGCACCGCCTTGTCGGTGGGCACCTCCATGCGGAACTCGACGACGGTGGTCGAGCGGCCGTCCACCACGGTCGAGGTGATGTTCTTCACCCCGGTGACGCCCGCCACCGCATCCTCGATCTCCTTGGTGACCTGCGTCTCCATCTCGGCGGGCGCGGCGCCGGCCTGATCGACCGTCACCGCCACCAGCGGCACGTCGATGTTCGGAAAGCGCGTGATGGGCAGCGTGTTGAAGGCCTGCCAGCCCAGCACCATCAGCAGGACGAAGCCGAGGAGCGGCGCGACCGGATTGCGGATCGACCAGGCGGAGAAGTTCATCGCGGGCGCCTCAGTTGACGGGTTCGGCGGGGACCGGGTTCACCCGGTCTCCGGGGCGCACGAAGGCGCCGGCCTTCGTGACCACGAGGTCGTTCGAGAACAGGCCCTCGACGATCTCGACCATGCCGCGGTCGCGGATGCCGGTGGTGACGGGCGTCCGCTCCACCTCGCCGCCCTGACGCACGCGCAGGACCGTCGCGCCGTCGGCGCCGCCGCTGACCGCCGTCACCGGCACCGCCAGCGCATCGCGCTCGCTCACGAGGATCTCGGCCTCGGCGAACATGCCCGAGCGCACGGCCTCCATATGGCCGATGGCTATGCGCGCACGGCCGAGGCGGGTTGCGGTGTCGATGGCGGGCTCGACCAGCCGGACCGTCCCTTCGAGCGGGTCCACCGCGCCGAGCGTGCGGATCAGCACCGTCTGCCCGGGCCTGAGCCGCAGCAGATCCTGCTCGGCCACATCGGCGAAGAGTTCGAGCTGCCCGTCGCGCAGCAGCGTGAACATGGGCTCGCCCTGCGCCGAGGCGATGGCGCCGACCTTGGCATTGCGCGAGACGATCTCGCCCGCCACCGGCGCCACCACCGACGTGCGGTTCAGCTGCAGCTCGATATTGGCCAGCTGCGCCTCGGCCAGCGCCACCTGCGCCCGCGCGGCCTCGAGCGTCTGGCGCGCGACCATTACGCGGGCGTTGGCCGAGACCGAGGCTGCCTGCGCCGTATCGGCCGCCGCCTGCGAGGCCGCGCCCTGCTGGCGCAGCTGCGCGGTGCGCCGGTTCACCCGCTCGGCCTCGTCGGCGGAGGCCTTGGCCTCGAGCACCTGCGCCTCGGCCTGAGCGATGGTGGCGCGCGCCGAGGCGAGCGAGGCGGTGAACTGGCTCTTCTGCAGCTCGAGCGTCGAGACCGACAGGCGCGCCAGCACCTGCCCCTGGGCCACCCTATCGCCCACATCGGCCTCGAGCGTTTCGATGGGCTGGCCCTCGATCAGCGGCTGGACCTGCACGAGCTCGACCGCGCCGATCAGCCCCGAGGCGATCACCCGGTCGCGCATCGGCCGGCGCACGACCGTCGAGACCGTGATGGCGGGCAGGGCCTGAGCGGCCGAGGCCTGCGGCGCGGCCTCCTGCGCGGGGCTCGCCCAGGGCATCAGACCGGCAAGAAGGGCAATCGTCATCAGGCGCCGCATGGCAGACCTCTCGCTTTCGAAGGATCGCGCGCCGCGCACCGTGCCACCTCGTCGAGGGTGGCATCGATGCTGCGCAGCAGAAGGGATTTCAGTTCGACCGACCCGGCCCGCTTCTGCGGCCAGTCGAGCGCCCAGGCGCGCACCAGCATCACGAGGAAGGCGGCATGGGCTGCAAAGCGTGCCTCGACCTCCGCCGGAGGCTGCCCCGTCACGCGGGCGAAGATCCCGAGGAAGGCCCGGCGGATCTCCGTCTCCATGCGGTCGCAGATGCCCGCGATCTCGGGGTTGCGGTGCGCCATGGCGGTGATCTCGGCCCAGAGCGGCGCATCCTCCTCGCAGAGCTCCACCTCGATCCGGTAGCGCAGGATCTCGCGCAGCCGCGCCATCGGATCGTCGGAAGAGACCACGGCCGCGAAGTCGCGCTCGACGCTTTCGAGGTCGCGCCGCACGATCGCCTCGACGATGGCGGCCTTCGAGGGAAAGTAGCGGTAGAAGTTGCCGACGCTCATGCCTGCGGCGCGGGCCAGATCCTGCATCGACGCGCCGTCGAACCCCTTCTCCGCGAAGGTGCCGCGGATCTGGTCGAGGATCTCGTCGCCGCGCGGAACGGGGGCAGAGCTGTCGGGCATGGGGCCTCGTGCGGCTGGCGAATGAACGTTCATTCGCACATAGAGAGCCGCCGGGCAAGATCAAGAGGGCGTGAGGCGCCCCCGCTTGCATCGCCCGGCAGGCAGGCGTAGCACGAGATGGCGCATCGCCGCAGGGCTCCCGTTCGGGCATGTCCGCCGCGGCCCACCCCCCAACGCAGGATTTCCAAAGGAGCGGCCATGATCCGCCTCGACATCTTCTCGGATCCCGTCTGCCCCTGGTGCTACATCGGCAAGGCGCATCTGGACCGCGCGCTCGAGACGCGCCCCGACCATCCGTTCCTCATCGAATGGCATCCGTTCCAGCTCAATCCCGACATGCCCCCCGAGGGGATGGACCGGCGCAGCTACCTCGAGACCAAGTTCGGCGGGCGTCAGGCCGCCGTCGAGGCCTATGCCCAGGTGCAGGCCGCAGCCGAGGCGGCGGGGCTCGAGATCGACTTTGCCGCGATCGACCGCACGCCCAACACGCTCGACGCCCACCGGCTGATCCATTGGGCCGGGCTCGAGGGGCGGCAGGCGGCGGTGGTCTCCGCCCTCTTCCGCGGCTATTTCCGCGAAGGGCTCGACATCGGCGCGCCCGAGGTGCTGGCCGACATCGCCGGGCGCTGCGGCATGGACCGGGCGCTGACGCTCAGGCTTCTTTCCTCGGATGCCGACCGCGAGGATCTGGCCGCGCGGGATGCGGATGCACGCGCCAAGGGCGTGCGGGCGGTGCCCACCTTCCTCGTCGCCCGCCGCCATGTGGTGCCCGGCGCCCAGCCGGTCGAGCTCTGGCAGCAGGTGATCGACGAACTGGCCGCAGCGAAGGGACCCGACGCATGACCTCCTTCGCCGGCACACCCGAGAGCGGGCGGCTCTCGAAGCCCGAATTCATCGGCATGATCGCGATGCTCTTCGCGACCGTGGCCTTTTCCATCGATTCCATGCTGCCCGCCCTGCCCCAGATCGCGGCCGAGCTGAGCCCCGACGCGCCGAACCGCGCCCAGCTGATCCTCACGAGCTTCATCCTCGGCATGGGGATCGGCACGATCTTCGCAGGACCGCTCTCGGACCGCTTCGGGCGCAAGAAGGTCATCATGGGCGGCGCCGTCCTCTATTGCCTCGCGGCACTCTGCGCCTGGGCGGCCCCCACGCTCGAGTTCATGCTGCTTGCCCGCGTGGCAGGCGGGCTCGGCGCTGCGGCCCCGCGGGTCGTGTCGCTGGCGCTCGTCCGCGACCTCTACCGCGGGCGCGAGATGGCGCGGATCATGAGCTTCGCCATGCTGATCTTCACGCTGGTGCCGGCGGTGGCGCCGCTCCTCGGCACGGTCGTCATCGAGGCTCTGGGCTGGCGCGGCATCTTCCTGTCATTCCTGGCCTTTTCGGCCGTCTCGATCCTCTGGGTCTCCGTGCGCCAGCCCGAGACGCTTCCGCCCGAGACGCGGCGGCCCTTCTCGGTCGAGGGGCTGGTCTCGGCCTTCCGCGAGGTGCTCTCGCACCGGGTGATCCTCACCGCCATCGGCGTGCAGACGCTGGTCTTCGGCGCGCTCTTCGGCACGCTGTCGTCGACCCAGCAGATCTTCGACACGACCTGGGGCCGGGCCGAGAGCTTCCCGCTCTGGTTCGCGGCCATCGCCCTCATGGCGGGCAGCGCGAGCCTCGTGAATGCGGCCCTCGTCATGCGGCTCGGGATGCGCTTCCTCGTGACGGTCGCGCTCGGGGTTCAGTTCCTCGTCTCGCTCGGCATGTTGGGGATGAACGCGGCCGATCTCTGGCCGGCGGCGCTGGCCTTCCCGGCCTATGTGGCCTGGACGACGGGCGTCTTCTTCACCGCGGGCCTCACGCTCGGCAACCTCAACGCGCTTGCGATGGAGCCGGTCGGCCATATCGCGGGGATGGCGGCTTCGGTCATCGGCTCGATCGCGACCGTCCTCGCGGTCTGTCTTGCCGCGCCGCTGGGTCTCGCCTTCGACGGCACGCCCGTGCCGCTCATGCTGGGCGTGGCCTGCTTTGCGGGGCTGGGCTATCTGCTGATCCGCTCGTTGCCCCGGAGCTGATGGTCCGCCACGCAGGGAGGGCCTCCGGGCCGTCCCTGCCGCTTCTCTTGAGCAGGCCGGAGGCGCGGACCGGCTCCGACCGCTCTCCCGCCGCGCTGCGGTCCCCCTGCCTTCCCCCGGCTCGCCTTTGCCCGGCAGCGCGTCAGGGAGCGCGGTCTCGATCCTGCCCCTGCCTTCGCCCTACCCGCCGGACGGGCGGCCTCTGCACCACGGCGCGATAGGGATCGCGGTCTCGCTCCCGCCTCGCCTAGCCCGCCGGACGGGCGACCTTGGCGGGGGTCTTCTCCGGCTTGACCACCTTCTCGGCCAGATCGCGGGCGATGGCGAAGGCGCCCTTGATGCGTTCGGCCTCGGTCTTCCAGTCGCGCGCGAGCACGATCTTGTTGTCCTTCACCCGCGCCGTCTCGCCCTGCGCCTTGATGAAATCCACGAGCCCCGCCGGATTGGCGAACTTGTCGTTGTGGAACTGGACCGTGGCCCCGCGCGGGCCGGTCTCGAGCCGCGAGATGCCCGCGCGCTTGCACATGGCCTTGATGCGCACCACGAGGAGGAGCGTATTGACCTCCCGCGGGAGCGGCCCGAACCGGTCGATCAGCTCTGCCGCGAACCCTTCGAGCTCGACCTTGGTCGTCAGACCCGAAAGCCTGCGGTAAAGCCCCAGCCGCACGTCGAGATCGGGCACGAACTCTTCCGGGATCAGCACGGGAACGCCGAGGTTGATCTGCGGCGCCCACTGCTCGTCGGGCTCGCTCAAGCCCTGCAGCTCGCCCGAGCGGATCTTCTGGATCGTCTCCTCCAGCATCTGCTGGTAAAGCTCGTAGCCCACCTCCTTGATATGGCCCGACTGTTCCTCGCCGAGGAGGGTCCCCGCCCCGCGCAGGTCGAGGTCGTGCGAGGCCAGATTGAAGCCCGCGCCGAGGCTGTCGAGGCTGGCCAGCAACCGCAGCCGCTTGATCGCCTGCGGCGTGAGCGGCGCGCGGGGCTTCGTCGTGAGGTAGCAATAGGCCCGCGTCTTGGCCCGGCCCACCCGGCCGCGGATCTGGTAGAGCTGGCTCAGCCCGAACATGTCGGCGCGATGGACGATCATCGTGTTGGCGGTCGGGATGTCGAGGCCCGATTCAACGATCGTCGTGGCCAGAAGCACGTCGAACTTGCCGTCGTAAAAGGCATTCATCCGCTCGTCGAGCTCGCCCGCGGCCAGCTGGCCGTGGGCCACCACATAGGAGATCTCCGGCACATGGTCGCGCAGGAAAGCCTCCATGTCCGGCAGATCCGAGAGCCGCGGGACGACGAAGAAGCTCTGCCCGCCCCGATACCGCTCGCGCAGAAGCGCCTCGCGGATCGTCACCGTGTCGAATTCCGAGACGTAGGTGCGGATCGCGAGCCGGTCCACGGGCGGCGTCGCGATGATCGACAGATCCCGCACGCCCGTGAGCGAGAGTTGCAGCGTCCGCGGGATGGGCGTCGCGGTGAGGGTCAGCACATGGACCTCGGAGCGCATCTCCTTCAGCCGCTCCTTGTGCGACACGCCGAAATGCTGCTCCTCGTCGATGATGAGGAGCCCGAGGTTCTTCAGCTTCACGCCCTTGGCCAGAAGCGCATGGGTGCCGATGCAGATATCGACCGTGCCGTCGGCGAGGCCCGCCCGCGTCTCGGCCGCCTCCCTGGCCGAGACGAAGCGCGACAGTTGACGCACCTTCATCGGAAAGCCGCGGAAGCGCTCGGCAAAGCTGCGGAAATGCTGACGGGCGAGCAGCGTGGTCGGGCAGATGACAGCCACCTGCATGCCCGCCAGCGCCGCCACGAACGCCGCCCGCATCGCGACCTCGGTCTTGCCGAAGCCCACGTCGCCCACCACGAGCCTGTCCATCGGGCTGCCGGATTCGAGATCCTTGACGACATCGGCGATGGCCGACAGCTGGTCGTCCGTCTCCTGATAGGGGAAGCGGGCCGAGAAGGCCTCCCACAGCGAATGCGGCGCCTCGAGGATCGGCGCATGGCGCAGGTGCCGCTCGGCCGCGATCCGCATGAGCCGCTCGGCGATCTCGCGGATACGCTCCTTGAGGCGGGCCTTCTTGGCCTGCCACGCCCCGCCGCCCAGCTTGTCGAGGAGCCCCTCCTCGTGCCCGTAACGGCTCAGAAGCTCGATGTTCTCGACCGGGAGGTAGAGCTTGGCGTCCTCGGCATAGACGAGATGCAGGTAATCGTGCGGCGGCCCCGGCTTGTTCGAGGGCGGCTGCGGCACGCGCAGCGTCTCGAGCCCCATGTAGCGGCCCACGCCATGCTCGACATGCACGACCAGATCGCCGGGCGTCAGCGTATCGTGCTCGCGCAGGAAATTCTCGGCCTTCCGGCGCTTCTTCGGCTTCGAGATCAGCCGGTCGCCCAGCACATCCTGTTCCGAGATCACGGCAAGGCCCGGCGCCGTGAAGCCCTGCTCCAGCGCCCAGACCATCAGATGCGTGCCGCCGCGCCCCTCGGGCACGTCGCAGATGTCCTGAACGAGCTTCGTCCCCTGCAGGCCCGCTTCCTCGAGAAGCCCCTTCAGCCGTTCGCGCGCGCCCTCGGACCAGCTCGCGATCACCACCTGCCGATCTTCGCGCAAGGCGCGAACATGATCCACCAAGGCACCGAACAGGCTGATGTTTTCGGCCTGACGCTCGGGCGCGAAGCTGCGCCCCATCCGCCCGCCCGCGTCGAGCACGCCCGGACCCGGGCTCTGGGCCAGCGGCGAGAGCTGGATCGCCCGATGCCCCGCCACCGCCGCCTCCCAGGCGGCCTCGTCGAGATAGAGGAGATCCGGCGCGGCGGGCTTGTAGACCGTGTCGAGCCGGCCCTTGGCCGTCATCGCCTCGCGCCGCGCGTCGTACTGATCGGCGATCCCCTCCCAGCGCGAGATCCGCGCGGGCGTCACCTGATCGTCGAGCATCACCGCCGCCTCGGGCAGATAGTCGAAGAGCGTCTCGAGCCGCTCGTGGAAGAAGGGCAGCCAGTGCTCCATCCCCTGATGCTTGCGGCCCGCCGACACGGCCTCGTAGAGCGGGTCGTCCGTCCCCGCCGCGCCGAACTCGATCCGGTAGTTCTGGCGGAAGCGGGTGATGGCGCCCTCGTCCAGCATCACCTCGGACACCGGGGCCAGTTCCACGAGGTCGAGCTTCTCGACCGTGCGCTGGGTCTCGGGGTCGAAGCGGCGCGCCCCGTCCAGCACGTCGCCGAAGAAGTCGAGCCGCACCGGCCCCGCCACGCCCGGCGGGTAGATATCGACGATGCCGCCGCGGATCGCATAGTCGCCGGGCTCCGTCACCGTGTCGGTGAGCGAGAACCCCATGCGGGCGAGATAGGATCTCAGCCGTCCTTCATCCACCCGGTCGCCCACGCGGGCCGAGAAGGAGGCCGCCCGCAGAACCTCGCGCGCGGGAATGCGCTGGGTCGCGGCATTGAGCGTGGTCAGCAGCACGAAGGCGCCCGGCATCCCGTGGGCGAGCGCCGCCAGCGTCGCCATCCGCCGCGCCGAGATCTCGGGGTTGGGCGAGACCCGGTCGTAGGGCAGGCAGTCCCAGGCGGGAAGCTCCAGCACCACGGCGCGCGGCGCCATGACGGCCAGCGCCGTGCGCATGGCCTCCAGCCGCTTGTCGTCGCGCGCGACGTGAATGACAGGGGCACCGCGGTCGAGCTCTTTCGCGACCAGCCGGGCATCGTAGCCCTCGGGCGCACCGCCGAGGAGGATCCGCGTTCCGTTCTGCATGAGGCTCACTTAACAGGGCCCGCCGCCGCGTCAACGGCTTGCGTGTTGCGAGGCGGACCGGCGCGTCCGGGCCGAGGCACGGGGCCCGTCAGAGCGCGCCGATGCGCAGGTTCTGATACATCCCCCAGAGGGCGGTGAAGAAGATCGCCACCACGCCAAGACCCTGCACCCGCCGCCGGTGCGAGGAGAGCGCATGGTAAAGCTCCGGCCCCGCCAGATCCTCGATCCGGTGCGCGGTGCGGTGGCTCATGCCGGCCACGAGCATCATGGGGAACCCGAGGCAGAAGAGCGCCTGCGCGAACTCGAGCCCGTAGCGGAAGCCCAGAATCCCCAGTGCGGTCAGCAGGAACGAGGCCAGCGCCACGACCCAGAGGCCCGCCGCCTCGCCGATGTGGCGCAGCCGCCCCGCATGGATGCAGGCCAGCTGATGGACATCCTCGCCCGCGCGCCCGCCCTGCCTGCGGGCCCGCTGCACCAGATCCCAGGGCACGCCCATCACCCAGTGGCTGGCCGTCGACCACATCACCGCCAGCGCGATCCAGAACCAGAGGTTCGAGAAGGAGCGGAAATCGATCACCTCGGACATACGGACGTAGAAATCCACCTGCGGCCTGCCTCCTGCCCGGACGATCCTGCATACCGCCCTTGCGGCATTCGTACCCTTGAGATGGGGGTCTTTCCATGGCAGGCACAAGGAAATTTCCAAGCACGGGCGCCGTGTGCCCGTGACGTTCCCGAGGACAGCCATGCGCCCGATCCAAGCCGCCTACCCCCATGCCCGCTTCCGCCGCACCCGGCGCACCGACGCGCTGCGCCGGCTCACGCAGGAATATACGCTGACCACGGGCGATCTGATATGGCCGCTCTTCGTGCGCGACGGAGAGAACATCGAAGAGCCGATCCATTCCATGCCGGGCGTGGTGCGCCGCTCGGTCGACCGGATCGTGGCCGCGGCCGAAGAGGCCGCAAGCCTCGGCATCCCGGCGGTCTGCCTCTTTCCCTACACCGATCCGTCGCTGAAGACCGAGCTCTGCGAGGAGGCCTGGAACCCCTGCAACCTCGCCAACCGGGCGATCCGCGCCATCAAGGCCGCGGTGCCCGAACTGGCCGTCATGACCGATGTGGCGCTCGATCCCTACAATGCGAACGGCCACGACGGGCTGGTGCGCGACGGGATCATCCTGAACGACGAGACGGTCGAGGCGCTGGTGCGGATGGCGCTGGCGCAGGCCGAGGCGGGCGCGGACATCCTCGGGCCGTCGGACATGATGGACGGCCGCATCGGCGCGATGCGGACCGCGCTCGAGGCGGCGGGCCACAAGGATGTGGCGATCCTCTCCTATTCGGCGAAATATGCCTCGGCCTTCTATGGCCCGTTCCGCGATGCGGTGGGAGCCTCGGGCGCGCTCAAGGGCGACAAGAAGACCTACCAGATGGATCCCGGCAATTCGGACGAGGCGCTGCGGCTGATCGAGCGCGACCTGCGCGAGGGCGCCGACATGGTGATGGTGAAGCCCGGGATGCCCTATCTCGACATCTGCCGGCGGGTGAAGGACGCCTTCGGCGTGCCGACCTACGCCTACCAGGTCTCGGGCGAATATGCGATGATCCGGGGCGCGGCCGACCGCGGCTGGATCAAGGGCGAGGCCGCGATGATGGAGAGCCTGCTCTGCTTCAAGCGCGCGGGCTGCGACGGCATCCTAACCTATTTCGCCCCCGAGGCGGCACGGCTGCTGAACGGCATGCGCTGACCCATCGGCAGGCGGCTGCCGCGGCCGGGACGCAGCGGGCTGACAAAGGGCGAAGAACGCGATACAAGTGTCCGTCAGGGGACGAAGATCCCCGCCCCAGGGACTTGAGGCGGAATGAGGGTTTCCATGGCTGATTTTTCGAGACGGGCTTTTCTCGGCACCGCCGGCGTGGCTCTGGCGCTGGTCGCAGGCTGCGCCAACGGCGTGGGCAACAACAATGCGGCGGTGATCGATGCACGGGTGGACGCCACGCGCGACTATCTCTTCGACCGCTACCCCGGCACGCGCGACCTCGCCCGCGATGCCAAGGGCGTGCTCTACATGCCGCTCGTGACCGAGGCGGGCTTCGGCCTGGGCGGCGCCTACGGCCGCGGCGCGCTCCGCATCAATGACATCACGGTGGATTACTACTCGGCCACCCGCGCCACCATCGGCTTCCAGATCGGCGCGCAGCAATATGCCCATGCGCTCTTCTTCATGACCGAGCAGGCGCTGGCCGACTTCCGCGCCGGCACCGGCTGGGCGGTGGGTGCGGACGTGCGCTACGCCACGCCCGATCAGGGCGCGAGCCTCGGCAAGGAAACGACCGAGATCCAGCCCGTCGTCGCGCTGGTCTTCGGCCAGTCGGGCCTGATCGCCGGAGCGACGCTCGGCGGCGTGAAATATTCGCGCATCATCCCCTGACGCGGCCTTCTTCGCGATCCGGGCCCCGGGAGCCATTCCCGGGGCCCTTTTCATGCGGGCATGCCGACCTTTGGCCTTGGCGCCCGGCGAGCCGGTCCGCGCGGGTAGCCCCATGCGGGATCAAGGGAGGGAGCGCCCGACCGCGCGACCGAGGTGCAGCTGTCGGGGGCCTTCCGGTTGCGGATTGCGGGCGGCAGCCCGTCTCAGCGCGTCAGGCGCTTGATGAGCGCGGAGGTGTCCCAGCGCCCGCCGCCCATCTGCTGGACCTCCTTGTAGAACTGGTCCACAAGCGCCGTCACCGGCAGGCTCGCCCCCACCTCGTCGGCGGTCCTGAGGCAGATGCCCAGATCCTTGCGCATCCAGTCCACGGCGAATCCGTAGTCGAACTTGCCGTCGAGCATCGAGCCATGCCGGTTGGCCATCTGCCAGCTGCCGGCAGCGCCCTGACTGATGACCTCGACCACGGCCTTGCCATCCATGCCCGCCTTCTCGCCGAAGGCCAGCGCCTCGGCCAGCCCCTGCACCAGCCCCGCGATGCAGATCTGGTTCATCATCTTGGCGATCTGGCCCGAGCCGCTGTCGCCGAGCCTGCGGCAGATCCGGGCATAGGCCGCCATCACCGGCTCGGCCGCTGCGTAATGCGCCTCCGAGCCGCCGCACATGATCGACAGGACGCCGTTCTCGGCCCCCGCCTGCCCGCCCGAAACCGGCGCATCGACGAAGCCCAGACCAAGCCCGTCTGCCTCGGCCGCAAGTTCGCGCGTGACCTGCGCCGAGACGGTGGTGTGATCGACGAAGATCGCGCCCCGCTCCATGCCGGCGAAGGCGCCGCTCGCGCCACGGCAGATCGAGCGCAGGTCGTCGTCGTTGCCCACGCAGGCCATCACGAATGCGGCACCCGCCACGGCCTCGGCCGGCGTGGCGGCCGCGCGTCCGCCATGCTGCGCGACCCAGGCCTCGGCCTTGGCGGGGCTGCGATTGTAGACCGTCACCTCGTGCCCCTTGGCCGCGAGATGCCCCGCCATCGGGAAGCCCATGACCCCCAGTCCCAGAAATGCCAGCTTGGCCATGATCTTCCTCCCGATTGCCGTCATGTCACGGATCGACTAGGAACCATTCCGACCTCTCGCGTCAAGGACGGGCCCCATGATCGTCGTCTTCCGCTGGCTCCTGCGCATCTTCACCGGCCTCGTGGTGCTCGCGCTCGCGGTCACGCTGATCGGCTACTATTTCCTGTCGCGCTCGCTGCCCGACTATAACGAGAGCTTCCGCATCGAGGGCCTCTCGGGCCCGGTCGAGATCGTGCGCAACGATGCCAACGTGCCCCATATCTTCGGCCAGACCGACGAGGATGTCTATTTCGCGCTGGGCTTCGCCCATGCGCAGGACCGGCTCTGGCAGATGGTCACGATGCGGCGCACGGCGCAGGGGCGGCTGTCGGAAGTGTTCGGCGAGCGGACGCTGAAGATCGACGAGCTCATGCGCCGCTACGACCTCTACGGGCTCGCCCAGAGCTCGGTCGAGGCGCAGGATCCCGAGACGCGCGCCGCGCTCGAGGCCTATGCCCGCGGCGTCAACGCCTGGATCGGCGAGGTGAATGCCGATGCCCGTGGCCGCGGGGCGCCGGAATTCTTCCTCTTCTCGAACGAGATCGCGGTCTGGCGTCCGGCCGACAGCATCGCGCTCATCAAGCTGATGGCGCTTCAGCTCTCGTCGCACCTGCAATCCGAGGTGCTCAGGGCGCGGGCCTCGCTGCTCTTGCCCGACGCCCGGGTGGCGGACCTGCTGCCCGATGTGCCGGGCGCAGGCGTGATCGCGCTGCCCTCCTACGCAAGCCTCGTGCCGGGCCCGTTCCCCGCGCTGCGCAAGGCCGAGCATGTCGAGGATCCGCTCTCGCCCTTCCACACGAAGGCCCTCTCCGGCGCCTCGAATGCCTGGGCTGCGGCCCCCTCGCACTCGGCCGCGGGCGGATCGCTTCTGGCCAACGACCCGCATCTGGGCTTCACCGCGCCGTCGGTCTGGTATCTGGCCCGGCTCCAGCTTGCCTCGGGGGGCGTGATCGGTGCGACCCTGCCCGGGGTGCCCGCGGTGCTCCTCGGCCGGTCGAACCGGCTCGGCTGGGCCCTGACCTCGGCCTATCTCGACGATCAGGACATCCATATCGAGGAGGTGAACCCCGAGAACCACGAGGAATACCGCACGCCCGACGGCTGGAAGCGGTTCGAGCCCCGCCGCTCGATCATAAAGGTGAAGGACGCGCGCCCCATCACCATCACCCTGCGCTGGACCGACAACGGCCCCGTCCTGCCGGGCACCCACTACGATCTTGCCGCCATCACCCCGCCCGGCCATGTGGCCTCGCTGTCCTGGACGGCGCTCTCGCCCGCGGACACGTCGATGAGCGCGGCCGTCCGGCTGATGAAGGCCGCGAGCATCGACGAGGCCATCGAGGCGGGGCGCCTCTTCGTGGCGCCGGCGCAGAACCTCATGCTCGCGGACACGCAGGGGGTGGCGCTGCAGACCGTGGGGGCGATGCCCCGGCGCGATCCCGCGCACCAGTCGAAGGGCCGGATGCCCTCGCCCGGCTGGATCGCCGGGAACCGCTGGCAGGGCACCTTCCCCTACGAGGAGAATCCGCGTGTGGTGGCCCCCGAGACGGGCATCCTCGGCAATACCAACAACAAGACGGTGGATCGGCCCTTCCCGCTCCATGTCTCGTTCGACTGGGGCGACACGCAGCGCATCCAGCGCTGGCTCGCGCTGATGAAGAGCCGCGAGGTCCATACCCGCGAGAGCTTCATCGAGGCGCAGCTCGACACCGTCTCGCCCACGGCGCGGAACCTCCTGCCCCTCGTGGCGGCGGATCTGTGGTTCACCGGCGAGGCCGCGCCCGAGGGCACGCCCGAGCGGCTGCGGCAGCGGGCGCTGGCGCTCCTTGCGGAATGGAACGGCGAGATGAACGAGCATCTGCCCGAACCGCTGATCTACATGGCCTGGATGCGGGCGCTGCAGGACCGGCTCATCCGCGACGAGCTGGGCCCGCTCGCCGACGAGTTCGACCATCTGCAACCCGATTTCGTCGAGCGCGTCTATCGCAACACGGACGGCGCTGCGGTCTGGTGCGACATCATCCAGTCGGCCGCCACCGAGAGCTGCACCGACATCGCGCGCATGGCGCTCGACGATGCGCTGGTGCGCCTGACCGAGGACTGGGGCCCGAATGTCGAAAGCTGGCGCTGGGGCGACGCGCATCAGGCCACCCACGACCATCCGACGCTGGGTCAGGTGCCGGTGCTGCGCTATTTCGTGAACATCCGCCAATCCACCTCGGGCGGCGACCAGACGCTGATGCGGGGCGTGTCCCGCGGCACTGGACCTAACCCCGACGAGAATGTGGCGGGCGCGGGCTATCGCGGCGTCTATGATTTCGCCGACCCGGATTCGTCGGTCTTCATCACCTCGACCGGCCAGTCGGGCCACCCGCTCTCGCGCTTCTACGACAATCTGGGCGAGCTCTGGCGGCGGGGAGACTATATTCCGATGTCGCTCGATCCGGGCCTCGCCCG
>NZ_MABH01000044.1 GCF_001720585.1 Cereibacter johrii
GAAGCTCTCGCGGGCGCGGGCCTGCGGATGGTCCGGCGCCTCGGACCAGTCCAGCACCGGCGCCACGCAGGCGTCGGTTCCCTCGAACAGAGCCACCCATTCGTCCCGCGGCCGGGTCCGCAGGATCCGGGCCAGCCGCGCGCGCTGCGCGGGCCAGTCGGCGGGCGGGCCCTGCCGCAGCTCGGTGGCCCCGGGGCCCAGCCGTTCGAGGAAGGTCCGCGCGAACCGGCCCTCGATGGGGGCCACGGCGAGGAAGCGGCCGTCCGAACATTCGTAGGTGCCGTAGAACCAGGCCCCGCCGTCGAGGAGGTTCGCCTGCCGCCCGTCCTGCCAGGCCCCGCCCGCCCGGAAGCCCCAGATCATCGCGGCAAGCAGGGAGGCACCCTCGGTCATGGCGGCGTCGACCACCTGCCCGCGCCCGGTCGCCCGCGCCTGCAGGAGGGCCGCCACCATGCCGAAGGCCAGCATCATGCCGCCGCCGCCGAAATCGCCGATGAGGTTCAGGGGCACCGCCGGCGGCCGGTCGGCGGGCCCCAGCGCGCCCAGAACGCCGGAAAGCGCGATATAGGTCAGATCGTGCCCGGCCGTCGCGGCCAAGGGCCCGTCCTGACCCCAGCCCGTCATCCGCCCGTAGACGAGGCGCGGATTGCGCGCATGGCACTCCTCGGGCCCGAGGCCCAGCCGCTCCATCACGCCGGGCCGGAAGCCCTCCATCAGCCCGTCCGCCTGTTCCGCGAGATCGAGGAGCAGCGCCACCCCCTCGGGCCGCTTGAGGTCGATCGCGATGGAGCGCCGCCCGCGCGCCAGCACGTCGAACTCCGTGTCCATCAGCGGGATCTCGGCGCGCGCCGCGAGCGGATGGATGCGGATCACCTCGGCGCCCGCATCCGAGAGCATCATCGCGGCGAAGGGGCAGGGGCCGAGGCCAACCATCTCGACGATCCGCACTCCTGCGAGCGGCCCGGCGGGGGCTTCTCCGGAAGCCTCCGGCCCGGCCGCGGCGCGGCTCACGCCATGCCCCGCAGGATCAGCATCTTCTGGATGTCCGAGGTGCCCTCGTATATCTGGCACACCCGGACATCGCGATAGATCCGCTCCACGGGAAAGTCGCGGCTGTAGCCGTAGCCGCCGAAGGTCTGGATCGCGTCCGAGACGATCCGCTCGGCCGCCTCCGAGGCGAAGAGCTTGGCCATCGCGGCCTCGGTGAGACAGGGCTGGCCCGCATCCTTCATCCGGGCCGCATGAAGCACCATCTGCCGCGCCGCCTCGAGCCGCGTCTTCGCCTCGGCGAGCCGGAAGCCCACCGCCTGATGCTCGATCAGCGGCCGCCCGAAGGAGGTCCGCTCGCGCGCATAGGCCACCGCCGCCTCGAGCGCCGCCTGCGCCATGCCGACCGACTGGGCCGCGATGCCGATGCGCCCGGTCTCGAGGCTGGAGAGCGCGATCCGGTAGCCCTCGCCCTCGGCCCCGATCCGCAGCGCCTCGGGCACCCGCAGGCTGTCGAAGCGCAGCGCGCAGGTGTCGGACGCCTCCTGCCCGAGCTTCTCCTCGAGCTTGACCACCTCGTAGCCCGGCGCGTCGGTGGGGGTGAGGAAGCAGGTGATGCCCTCCTTGCCCGTGCTCCCCTCCATCCGCGCGAACAGGATCGCCCAGCCCGCAAGCCGCCCCGAGGTGATGAAGACCTTCTCGCCGTCGATCACATAATCGCCGCCCGCGCGCCGCGCCCGGCTGCGCAGCGCCGAGGCGTCCGAGCCCGCATGGGCCTCGGTCAGGGCGAAGGCGCCGATGAAGGCGCCCTGCGCCGCGGGCCGCAGCACCGTCTCGCGCTGCGCGGGGCTCGCGAAGCGCTGGAGGATCGCGTTGAAGGGCGCGTTATGCACGCTCATCACCGTCGAGACCGCGCCGTCGCCCGCCGCGATCTCGATCAGCGCCAGCGCATAGCTCACATAGTCGGCGCCGACGCCGCCCATCTCCTCGGGCACCGTCATGCCGAAGAACCCGAGCTCGCCCATCTGCGCGAGCACGGCCGGCTCGATGGCCTTGGCCTTCGCGCGGGCCGCGGCGCCGGGCGCCAGCACCTCGCGGGCGAAGGTGCGCGCCATCTCCTGCACGAGGCGCTGCTCGTCGGTCGGAACGCTCATTTCGGTGCCATCCGCAGCGCGCCGTCGAGCCGGATCGTCTCGCCGTTCAGCATCGGATTGGACAGGATGTGGAGCGCGAGGGATGCGAATTCGGCAGGCCGGCCGAGCCGCGAGGGGAAAGGCACCGCCTGCCCGAGGCTCTCCTGCGCGGCCTCGGGCAGGCCCTTCAGCATCGCGGTCTCGAAGATGCCGGGGGCGATGGCGCAGACCCGGATGCCGAGCGGGGCCAGCTCGCGCGCGGCGGGCAGGGTCAGCCCCACGATGCCCCCCTTCGAGGCGGCATAGGCGGTCTGGCCGATCTGCCCCTCCCAGGCCGCCACCGAGGCGGTGTGGATCGCCCCCCCCCGCTCGCCGGTCTCAAGCGGCGCGAGTTCCGCCGCGCCCGCCGCGAAGAGCCGCAGGAGGTTGAAGCTGCCCACGAGGTTCACCTCGACCGTGCGGCGGAACTCCTCGAGCGGCATGACGCCCGCGCGCCCGAGCATCTTCTTTGCCGGCGCCACCCCCGCGCAATTGACGAGGATGCGCGCCACCCCCTGTTCGGCCGCGGCCCGCGCCACCGCCGCCTCGGCGCTCTCGGCCGAGGCCACGTCGCAGCCTATGGCGAGCCCGCCGATCTCGGCCGCGACCGCCTCGGCCGCGGGCAGGTTGAAATCGAGGAGCGCCACCCGCGCCCCCGCCGCCGCCAGCGCCCGCGCCGTGGCCTCGCCCAGTCCCGATCCCGCGCCCGTGACGAGCGCCGCCTGATCCCGAAGGTCCATCAGACGAGCTCCACCGCCAGCGCCGTCGCCTCGCCGCCGCCGATGCAGAGCGAGGCCACGCCGCGTTTCAACCCCCGCGCCCGCAGCGCCTCGATCAGCGTCACCACGATCCGCGCGCCCGAGCAGCCGATCGGATGGCCGAGCGCGCAGGCGCCGCCGTTCACATTCACCTTGTCGTGGGGCAGGTCGAGGTCGCGCATCGCGGCCATGACCACCACCGCGAAGGCCTCGTTGATCTCGAAGAGATCGACCTCGGCCGCGCGCCAGCCGACCCGCTCGAGGAGCTTCCCGATGGCGAAGATCGGCGCCGTGGTGAAGAGGTTCGGCGCCTGCGCATGGCTCGCATGGCCGCGGATCGCGGCGAGCGGGGTCAGCCCGTGCCTCTCGGCCGCGCCGGCCGAGGCGATCACGAGCGCCGCCGCCCCGTCCGAGATCGAGGAGCTGTTGGCCGCCGTCACCGTGCCGCCCTCGCGGAAGGCGGGCCTGAGCTGGGGGATCTTCTCGGGGCGGGCGCGGCCCGGGGCCTCGTCCACCGCCACCCCGTCCACCGCCACCAGCTCGGCAGCGAAGCGCCCCTCGGCAATGGCTGCCTGCGCCCGGGCCAGCGAGGCCAGCGCATAGGCATCCTGCGCCTCGCGGGTGAACTGATAGGCCTCGGCGCAGTCCTCGGCGAAGGTGCCCATGGCGCGGCCGCGGTCGTAGGCATCCTCGAGCCCGTCGAGGAACATGTGGTCCAGCACGCGCCCGTGACCGATCCGGTAGCCGCCGCGCGCCTTGTCCAGCAGATAGGGCGCGTTCGACATGCTCTCCATGCCGCCCGCCACGACGATGCCCGCGCTGCCCGCCCGGATCGTGTCATGCGCGGCCATGGCGGCCTTCATCCCCGAGCCGCAGACCTTGTTCAGCGTGGCGCAGGGCACCGAGAGCGGCAGCCCCGCGCCCAGAGCCGCCTGCCGCGCCGGCGCCTGCCCGAGGCCCGCGGGCAGCACGCAGCCCATCACCACCTCCTCGACCGCCTCCGGGGCGAGGCCCGCCCGCGCGAGCGCCGCCGAGATCGCCGCCGAGCCGAGCTCCACCCCCGTCCGGCCCTTGAGCGCGCCCTGAAAGGCGCCCATCGGCGTGCGCGCCGCCCCCGCGATCACGATCGGTTCCGCTGCCATGAAGCCCTCCCCTGCCTGCTGACCGGCGGAGGCTAATCCGGCCGGCCCGCGCCGGGGAAGGGGAAAGGTCCCGCGCCGCGCCGTGACGTTCCGTAACGGTTCCTGCGACCGCCGGCACCGTGCCGGAGCGTCACGGCGCGGACGCGGGGCCCGCTCAGGCCTCCGCTTCGGCGCAGATCAGGTGGAAGAAACTCCCCGTCGTCTGGCCCCGGCTCGATCCGGTCTCGGCCACGGCCCGCCCTTCCGCATCCCGCACCTCCGCCAGCGGCGCATCGGGCTGCTCGAGGATGGTGGAATAATGGAACTCGTGGCCCCGCAGGAGCGCGCCCGCCGCATGGCCGGGCGCCCGTGCCAGAAGCCGCGCCGAGCGGTAGCCCAGATGCAGCCGCCGCCGCTCGAAGCTCGTGACGAGGCCCAGAAGCCCGGCCATCGCATGGCGCTCTCCCGCGGCATCGACCAGCGCCTCGCCCAGCACCATGTAGCCGCCGCATTCGCCATGGACGGGCCGCGTCGCGGCATGGCGGCGGAGCCCCGCGCGGAAGGTCGCGGCCGCGGCGAGCCGGCCTGCATGCAGCTCGGGATAGCCGCCCGGCAGCCAGACGAGATCGGCCTCGGGCGGCGCCTCGTCGGCGAGCGGCGAGAAGGGCAGGATCTCGGCCCCCGCGGCCCGCCACCCCGCGATCAGATGCGGATAGACGAAGGAGAAGGCCGAATCCGACGCGAGCGCGATGCGCTGCGCCGGCGGGCGGGGCAGGGCGCCCGGCGGGCCGGCCCGGGTTTCGCCCGCGGCGGCACGGATCGCGTCGAGATCGGCATGTTCCGTCAGCAGAGCCGCGAACTGCCCGATCGCCCCTTCCAGATCGGGATGCTCGCCCGCCTGCACCAGCCCCAGATGCCGCTCGGTCAGCGCCAGATCGCGCCGCCGCGGCAGGGCGCCCCGCACGGGCAGCCCCAGCCGCTCCATCTCGCGCCGGATCAGGGCCTCGTGGCGCGGGCTCGCCACATTGTTGAGGATCACGCCGCCGAGCGCCGGCGCGTCGGGATGCTGCGCGAAGCCCTGCGCGGTCGCCGCCGCCGACTGCGCCTGCCCGCTCACGTCGAGGACGAGCAGCACGGGCCAGCCGAAGCGCCGCGCGATCTCGGCGGCCGAGCCGCGCCCGCTCGTCCCGGGCACCGAAGTGCCGTCGTAAAGGCCCATCGACCCTTCGGCCAGGGCCAGATCCGCCCCCTCCGCCGCCCGCACCAGCGAAGCGAGCAGCGCCTCCGGCATCGCCCAGCCGTCGAGATTGACCGAAGGCCGCCCGGCGGCCGCCCGGTGAAAGGCCGGATCGATATAATCCGGCCCGTTCTTGAAGGGCTGCACGACGAGGCCCCGCGCGCGGAAGGCGCGCAGGAGGCCCAGCGTCACCGTGGTCTTCCCCGATCCCGAACCGGGCGCCGCGATCATGAGACCCGGGGGCAGCAGGGACAGGGTCGACATGGGCTCTTCCTCTGTAGCGGCGGATCCGGGTCCGCCGGGGCCCGAGGCGCGGCGCTCCGGCAGCCCGGCCGC
>NZ_MABH01000045.1 GCF_001720585.1 Cereibacter johrii
GCCAGCCGGTGCCAGGCCGCCACCCGGTCGGCCACGGCGGCCACGCGCGCGGGATCGGCGCGGTGGGCGAAGCGGGAATATTGCAGTTCGGGGCAGCGTTTGCCGGGCGACTTGAAACTGACGGCGCCCGCGAAGATCCGCCCGTCCACCTCGGGCAGCACCACATGCATGGCGAGATCGGCGGGCGAGAGGCCGCGCTCGGCCGCGGCCCAGTCGCGCCGCCGCGCGGTCGAGAGCGCGACCTGAAACACCGGGCAGCCGGGGCCGTCGAGGGGCGAGCCCTCGGGGCCCTTGGCCGAGAAGGCGGTGGCATTGACGATGGCTGCGGGCCTCAGGCGGGCGAGACCGGCGGCGATCCAGTCGGGCGCGCCGGGCGCCTTCAGCGAAGGCGCAAAGAGGCCGAAGGCGCGGAAGCCCCGTTCGCGAAGCGCGAAAATCAGCGCATCCACCGGGCCCGTGTCGGCGGCGGTCAGGTAACTGCGGTAGAAGGTGACGACGACGGCCGGCCCGCCCTCCGCTTCGGGTTCGGGGATCACGCCGCGGGCGGGATCGTACCAGCCCATGTCGGGCATCCGCTTCTCGCCCGGCACCGGGCCCGCATAGAGCCCCGCCGCCAGCGCCAGTTGCGCGAGCGCGGCCTGCGCCGCCACCGCGCCGCCCGCATCGCAGAGCGCGGAAAGCCGCCGCAACGTCGAGACCGGCAGCGTCGAGAGCGCATCGAGCGCCGGATCCTCGCGCCCGTCCGCAGGCAGGACCGCAAGCGCGATGCCGCGGCGCCGGCAAAGATCCTGAACCTCGGCCAGCCCGTAGCTCCAGTAGCTCTCGCCGCCGATCAGCCGGATCAGGATCGCCTTGGCATGGGCCAGCACCGTCTCGGCATAGGTGTCGATGGAGAGGGGATGGCGCAGCGCCACGAGGTTCAGCAGCCGGGTGGAGGGCAGGCCGCCCTGCGCCCGGTGCCAGCCCGCCGCGAAGGCCCCGAGATCGCTGTCGGAGAAGGACAGGACCACCAGATCCGCGGGCGTCTGCCCGGGATCGAACGGGGTCGCGGTCTCCTCGAGCCCGTGGCTTTCGCGGAAGACGACATGCATGGTTCAGCCGATCCGCGCCAGAAGATCCTGCCGGATCGCGGCCTCGTCGAGATCGCCCCGCTCGGCGATGACCACGAGACGGCTCTGCCGCGCGCCCGTCCAGGGCCGGTCGAACTGGTGGCGGACGCGCGCGCCCACCGCCTGCACGAGAAGCCGCATGGGCTTGCCCTGAACCGCCACATGACCCTTCCCCCGCAGCACGTTGCGCTCGGTGGCGAGCGCCCGGATCGCTTCGGCCAGTCGTTCGGGATCGGCGATCTCGGGCAGGTCGACCACGGTCGAGGCGAAATCGTCATGCTCGTGATCGTCGGCCCCGTCATGATGCGAGGGGCGGGCGGCGAGATCGTCCTCGGCCGCGGCCTCGATCCCGAGGATCACCTGCGGATCGACCGCGCCCTCGGTCACGGCGAGGATCGGGATCGGCCGCGGCGATTCCGCCTCGACCGCCGCGCGGGCGGCGGCAAGGCCCGCCTCGCCCGCGAGATCGGCCTTGGTCAGCAGCACGAGATCGGCGCAGGCCAGCTGATCCTCGAACACTTCCGAGAGCGGGGTCTCGTGATCGGCGCCCTCGGCCTGGGCCTGCGCCGCCACCGCCTCGGCATCCGGGGCGAAGCGGCCCGCGGCCACAGCCTCGGCATCGGCCAGCGCGATCACCCCGTCCACCGTGATGCGCGAGCGGATCGCGGGCCAGTCGAAGGCCTTCAGGAGCGGCTTCGGCAGCGCAAGGCCCGAGGTCTCGATCAGGATGTGATCGGGGCGCTTCGGCAGCGCCATCAGCGCCTCGATCGTGGGAATGAATTCGTCGGCCACGGTGCAGCAGAGGCAGCCGTTCGCCAGCTCTACGATGGCCTCGTCGGGGCAGTTCTCGTCGGCGCAGGCGCGGATGAGGTCGCCGTCCACGCCCACCGTGCCGAACTCGTTCACCAGCACGGCGAGGCGGCGGCCGCCGGGGTTCTGCATCAGGTGCCGGATCAGCGTGGTCTTGCCGGCGCCGAGGAAGCCCGTGATCACCGTGACGGGGATCTTCGCGAGGTCGGTCATGACATGTCTCCGTTGGGGGGAAGGCGGGCAAGCGATTGCTTGCGGAAGATCTCGGGGCGCTCGCGCCACGGCACGATGCCGTCGGGGGCGCCCGCATAGGCGGTGGCGCCGTCGAGGATGGCAGGCGCGTCGGCCTCCTCGAGGCGGCCGTAGACATAGCTCCAGCGGCCGGGCGCCGAGAGCGCCACGGCACAGCCCTGCGAACAGGCGGAGAGGCATTCGACGGGGCGGACGGTGACGCCTTCGGGGGCGGCTGCGGCCAGTGCGTCATGAAGCCGCAGGCCCGGTGCGGTCTCGCCCTCGGGCAGCGGGCGGCCCGCGCGACAGGTGGTGCAGACGTGCAGCGTCACGGTCATCGGCCGTCCCTTCTTCAATGGCGAAGGGGCAGCGATCCGAAGGAGGGAGGTCGCGTCGGGCGGCACCTCGGTCCACCGGCCGCGGAACACCCCGTCCGCCCGTAAGTCTCAGCGCTGGCAGGTCTCCCGGCTTGCGGATGTGGGGCCTTGCGGCTCCGCGGCGGCCCGCCTTCCCGGCCTTGCGGCCAGTGGCTTGGGCAACCTCTCCGGTCACGGTCGCGGGGGCGGCTGCCTCTCGGGCATTCCCTCTTCGCCTGTCCGGTCGGACAGGAACCAGCGCGCCGGAAGTGGTGCGGGAAAGGCCCCTTCTTGTCAAGCCGATGCGCACGCCGCGGGACGAGAGGCCGCGGGACGGCTTCACAAGCCGGCCCGGGCGCGGCAGAAGGGGAGGCCCGGAAGGACCGCCCATGACCCGTTTGCGCACGCTCTGGCTCGCCCCGCACCGCCCGCTGTTCCTCGCGGCGGGAAGCTGGGCGCTGATCGCGCTGATCTGGTGGCAATGGGGCGCGGCGCTGGGGCTTTCGGCGCCGGAGCTCGGCACCTGGGGTCTCTGGCACGGGCATGAGATGCTGTTCGGGCTCGGATCGGCCGCGGTCGGCGGCTATTTCCTGACCGCCTCGCAGGGCTGGCGCGGCTCGGATCCGCTGAGCGGGGGGCCGCTGATGGCGCTGGTGGCGCTCTGGTGCCTCGGCCGCGCGGCGCTGGTGCTGGCGGGGCTCTGGCCCGGGGCGCCGCTGGGGCTGATCCAGCCCGCGGCGCTGGCCTATTTTCTCGCGCTTGCAGGATTGCTCGGGCGCGAGGCGGTGCTGGCCCGGCGCTGGACGAAGCTCGGCTTCGGGGCGGGCGTGCTGGCCTATGGGCTGGCCGAGACCCTCTATCTGCGGGCGGCCCTGACCGACGTGCTGCCCGACGCGGCCACCATGGTGCGCGTGGGCTGGATGTTCTTCGCGATCAAGATCTCGATCATCGGCGGGCGCATGGTGCCGGCCTTCACGCTGAACTGGCAGCGGCAGGCGGGGCTGGCCGTGCCGGAGCCCGCGACGCGGCCCGGGCTCGGATGGGCGGCGCTGGGGCTTCTGTGGACCGCGCTCGGCCTGACCTTCGCGGGCGAGGAGACCGTCTCGGCGCTCTGCCTGATCGGGGCGGGGATCGCGCAGGCCCTGCGGCTGGCGGGCTGGGGCGGCTGGACGGGACGGAGGAACCTCCTTCTTCTCCTCCTTCACGCGACCTTCGGCTGGCTTGCGCTGGGGCTCGTGCTCGTCGGGCTCGCGCGGCTGGGGCTTCTGCCCGTGGCCGAGATGGATGCGCTTCATGCACTGACCATGGGGGCCATGTCGGGGATGATCCTGTCGCTTGCCGCGCGCGCGGCAGCTCCCCGCGACGGCGGGCCGCTGCGGGCGCGGCCCACGATGGCGCTTGCCTTCGCGCTGGTCTGGTCGGCGGCGCTCGTCCGGCTCGGGGCGCCGCTGATCGGCGCCTTCGACGGCGTGACCGTCGCGGCCGGCCTCTGGTGCGCGGGCTGGATCTCGTTTCTCGCGGGCTATCTGCCCACCGTCACGGGACCGCTCGCGCGGCCCGTCTTCTCCGGCCCGCGTGCCTCCGCGCCGCAGGTCGTCCAGATCAGGATGCCGCAATGACCGACACGAACCAGCGCCACGCCGAGAAGAAGGCCCGCATCAAGGAGGCCCGCGACCGGATGATGGCGGGCAAGACCGGCGAGAAGGGGCTCGTGATCGTCCATACCGGCACCGGCAAGGGCAAGTCCTCGGCCGGATTCGGCATGATCCTGCGCTGCATCGCCCACGACATGCCCTGCGCGGTGGTGCAGTTCATCAAGGGCGCCTGGGACACCGGCGAGCGGCGGCTGCTGACGACGCATTTCGGCGCGCTCTGCCAGTTCCACGCCATGGGCGAGGGCTTCACCTGGGAGACGCAGGACCGCGAGCGCGACATCGCCGCCGCCCGCGCGGGCTGGGAGAAGGCCAAGGAGCTGATCCGCGATCCCGCCATCCGCATGGTGCTGCTGGACGAGATCAACATCGCGCTGCGCTACGATTATCTCGACGTGGCCGAGGTGCTGGCCTTTCTCGAGGAAGAGAAGCCGCCCATGACCCATGTGGTCCTGACCGGGCGGAACGCCAAGCCCGAGCTGATCGAGGCCGCCGATCTCGTGACCGAGATGGAGATGGTAAAGCATCCGTTCCGGGCGGGGATCAAGGGCCAGCCGGGCGTCGAATTCTGAGGCGGCGGCCGGCCGGGGATGAGCCGCGGCGTGTCGCCCGGAAACGGGCGGGCGCCGGTCTCGTCATACTCGGGCCGGGCCTCTGCGGCAGTCGCCGGGACTTGCAGACCCTAAAGGGGACGGGCGCGCGAGGCGTGACGGATGTCTGTCGGATCGGAGGAAGATGGCTGGGGCGGCTGGATTCGAACCAACGAATGGCGGTACCAAAAACCGCTGCCTTACCGCTTGGCGACGCCCCAACTGTGCGGCCGTTTCTACCAAAGGCTGCTCTGGGCCGCAAGAGCAACCGGCCTTCCCCGTCCGGGGGCACGGGCCCTCGGGCGGTGGATTGGCTGGGGCGGCTGGATTCGAACCAACGAATGGCGGTACCAAAAACCGCTGCCTTACCACTTGGCGACGCCCCAACTGCGGCGGTGTTTAGCGAAGCGTTCTGGCCTCTGCAAGAGGCAGTCGCGAGATTTCTCGCATTGCCGCACAAATGGTCGCAAGCTATGGAAGGCGCATGGAAAAAACCGATGTCTTGATCCTCGGGGCAGGGGCCGCGGGCATGTTCTGCGCCATCGAGGCAGGCCGGCGGGGGCGCCGCGTGCTGGTGCTCGACCGGGCCCGCGCGCCGGGCGAGAAGATCCGCATCTCGGGCGGCGGCCGCTGCAACTTCACCAACCTCGGGATCGCGCCCGAGCGGTTCCTGTCGCGCAATCCGCGCTTCGCGCTGTCGGCGCTGAAGCGCTTCACCCAATGGGACTTCATCGCCCGGATCGATGCCGCGGGCATCGCCTGGCACGAGAAGGTGCTGGGTCAGCTGTTCTGCGACGGGCCCGCCACGCAGATCGTGGACATGCTGGTGCGCCAGATGCGCGAGGCGGGGGTCGAGCTGCGCCTCGGGGTCGAGCCGGGCGAGATCCGGCGGCTGGCCCAGGGGTTCGAGGTGGACACGCCTGCGGGAGCGGTGCGGGCGGCCTCGGTCGTGGTGGCGACGGGCGGCAAGTCGATCCCCAAGATGGGCGCCACGGGCTATGCCTACCGCGTGGCCGAGAGCTTCGGCCTGCCGGTGGTCGAGACCCGTCCGGGCCTCGTGCCGCTCACCTTCGCCGCGCAGGAGCTGGAGCGGCTGAAGGCGCTGGCGGGCCTCGCGGTGCCCGCGCGGGTGAGCGCGGGGGGCACGAGCTTCGATGAGGCGCTGCTGTTCACGCATCGTGGCCTGTCGGGGCCTGCGATCCTGCAGGCCAGCTCCTACTGGCGCGGGGGGATGCCGCTTCTGGTGACCCTCGCGCCCGGGGGCGATCCCGGCCCTGCGCTGCGCGCGGCGCGCAGCGAGCAGCCCCGAAGCGCCGCCCGCACCGTTCTTGCGCGGCACCTGCCCGAGCGGCTCGCGCGTCATCTCGAGACGGTGGCGGGGATCGAGGGGCCGATCGGGGCGCAGTCGAACGCGACGCTCGACCGGCTCGCGGGCCTTCTGCGCGGCTGGGAGCTGCGGCCGGTGGGGACGGAGGGCTATCGGACGGCCGAGGTGACGCTGGGCGGCGTCGACACCGACCATCTCGACGCGCGGACGATGGAAGCGCGCGCGGTGCCGGGGCTGCATTTCGTGGGCGAGGCGGTGGATGTGACCGGCTGGCTCGGCGGGTACAATTTCCAGTGGGCCTGGTCTTCTGGCTGGGCGGCGGGGCAGGCGGTCTGATCCGCCGCCCGGGCGGGAGTCTGATCCGCCGCGCCGGGCCCGAGCGGGCCGATCAGCCCTTCGCGGGCAGATCCCCGAGCGCCTGCGCCATGAGGGTGAGCGCATGACCCACGGTGGCGCTGCGGACGGCGGCGCGGCCGCGGGGGCCGAACTCGACCGTCTCGACGGTTGTGGGCCTGTCTCTCAGAGCGAGCGCGAAACAGACCCGGCCCTCGGGCTTGACCTCCGACCCGCCGGGCCCGGCGATGCCGGTGACGGCCACCGCGAGCGTGGCCTCCGAACGCGCGAGCGCGCCTTCGGCCATCTCGCGCGCCACCTCTTCCGAGACCGCGCCCACGCGGGCGAGCGTGTCCTGCGACACGCCGAGCATCGCCTGCTTGGCGGCGTTCGAATAGGTGACGAACCCGCGGTCGAACACGTCCGACGAGCCCGCCACATCGGTGAGCGCGGCCGAGATCATCCCGCCCGTGCAGCTTTCCGCGGTGGCGATGCGGGCGCCCTTCGCGCGGGCCAGCGCCAGAAGCGCGGCGGGGCTCACATCAGCACCCCGTGCGCGATCCCGGCCGCGATCATGGTGGCCACGCCCGCGAAGAGGCCCGCCATCAGGTCGTCGGCCATCAGCCCCACCCAGTCCTCGCGCCGGTCGAGCCTGCCGATGATCCAGGGCTTCCAGATGTCGAACAGCCGGAAGAAGAAGAACGCGCCGACCCAGCCCGGATAGGGGAAGTGCCAGTTGGCGAGCCCCATCAGCCAGAAGCCGCAGGAGGGAAAGAGCAGCGCGATCCACTGGCCCGCCACCTCGTCGATGACGAATTCGGGCGGATCGGCGTGGGGGCGCAGCTTCAGCTCCTCGCGGACGGCCCAGAGCCCGAGCCCGCAGGCGGCGAGCGTCGCCGCGAGAAGGAGCGGGAAGCTGCCGAGCCCGTGGAGGAGAAGGCCCGCCCCCACGGCCGCGGCCGAGCCCCATGTGCCCGGCGCGGGGCGGAGGAGGCCGATGCCTCCGGCGGTGCAGATCGCGCGGGTGAGCCTCATGCCTGCAGCAGGGTCACGGTCGCGATGGCGGCGATGCCTTCCTCGCGCCCCGTGAATCCCAGCTTCTCGGAGGTGGTGGCCTTGACCGAGATCCGGTCCGCGCCGAGGCCCATGATCTCGGCCAGCGCCTCGCGCATCGCGGGTGCCACGGGGCCGATCTTCGGGCGCTCGCAGATCAGCGTCACGTCGCAGTTGGCGAGCGTGAAGCCGCGCGCCGCGATCCGGCCCATGGCATGTTCGAGGAAGATGCGCGAGGCCGCGCCCTTCCACTGCGGGTCCGACGGGGGAAAATGCACGCCGATGTCGCCCTCGGCCAGTGCGCCGTAGATCGCATCGGTCAGCGCATGCATGCCCACGTCGGCATCCGAATGGCCGATCAGCCCGCGATGGTGCGGCACGCGCACCCCGCAGAGCCACACATGGTCGCCGGGCCCGAAGGCATGAACGTCGAAGCCGTTGCCGGTGCGGATGTCCAATTCAGTCTCCTCGTTCTTCCGTGGCCGGTCTCGCGACCGGCGGCATTTCGGCTGGCCCTCGGGCCAGCGGGTGATGGCCGGCCGGGGCCGGCGGGGTCCGGGCGCGCCTCAGAGCCCGGCTGCAAGCGCGAGCAGCCGCTCGGCCCGCGCGAAATCGCCGGGATAGGTCACTTTCAGATTGTCCTCGCAGCCCTCGACGATGGCCACCTCGAGCCCGGCTGCGCGCGCCACCTCGACATCGTCGGCGGCCCCGCCCGGATGGGCGCGGTGGGCGGCAAGGATAGCCTCATAGCGGAAGGCCTGCGGGGTCTGCGCGCGAAAGAGGCCGGTGCGGTCCTGCGTGCCCACGACGCGGCCGCCCTCGCCGCGCCAGAGCGCATCCGAGACCGGCACGGCCGGCGCGGCGCCCG
>NZ_MABH01000046.1 GCF_001720585.1 Cereibacter johrii
TGCGGCCCGAGGCGCTGGTGCTGGGCGACGCGCGGAAGGCCGCGCGGCGCACCGTGGCAGAGGCGCTGCGGTCGGCGCGGGCGGCCACGGATCACCTCGCCTGAGAGAGCGGCGCGGAACGGTTCCTCGCGGGGAAGCGCCCGTCTCCGTGCCGCACAGGCGGGTCAGGTTCCGGCACCAGAGCCGGCGAGCGGGGAGGGCGGACTTGCACCCCGGCCCGAACTCGGCTAGCCGCGCAGCCTTTCTCCGGGAGGGCCCCATGCAAGCCGACACGCTCGCCATCGACTTCGGAACCTCGAACTCCGCCGCCGCGGTGCTCGAGGAGGGCCGCGTGCGCAGGCTCGCGCTCGAACCAGGTGCCGACACGCTGCCGACGGCGGTCTTCTTCCCCGCCGACCGTGGCCCGATGCGGATCGGCGTGGCCGCTGCCGAGGCGCTGATCGCGGGCGAGGAGGGGCGCTACATGCGCGCGCTGAAAAGCGTGCTGGGCGCGCCGCTCTTTCACGAAGCGCGGCTGGTGGGCGGGCGGCGACGGACGCTGGCCCAGGTGGTGACGGCCTTCCTCGCCGAGGTGAAGGCGCGGTCCGAGCAGACCGCGGGCCGCTCGTTCCGCCGTGCCCTCTCGGGCCGGCCGGTCCGTTTCCATGCCGATCCGGCGCGGGACGCGCGCGCCGAAGAGGATCTGCGCGCCTGCTATCTTGCGGCGGGCTTCGAGGAGGGCGCGTTCCTCTACGAGCCCGAGGCCGCCGCGCTTGCGAGCCACGCGCTCGGCCGCGACGGCGCGCTGGGGCTGATCGTGGACATCGGCGGCGGCACCTCGGACTTCTCGCTCTTCCGCGCCGAGGGCGGGCAGGTGGGCATCCTCGCCAGCCACGGCATCCGGCTCGGCGGGACCGACTTCGACCGTTCGGTGTCGCTCGCCCATGCCATGCCCTGTCTCGGCCATGGCGGGCGGCTGCGGCGCGAGATGGGGCCGGGGCTCCTGCCCATGCCGAACGATCTCTTCGTCGATCTCGCGACCTGGGCCAAGATCCCGTTCCTCTATACCCGCGAGACCCGCTCGGCCGTGACCGACATGCTGAAGCGGGCCGAGGAGCCGCGGCTTTTGCGCCGCCTGGCCGAGGTGCTGGACCATGAACTCGGGCACGATCTGGCCTTCGCGGTGGAGCGCGGCAAGATCGAGGCCAATGCCGACAGGCCCGGCGCCGCGATCCGCATGGGCCGGATCGAGCGCGGGCTCTATGCCGAGATCAGCCAGGCCTCGCTGGCCGAGGCGCTGGCACGGCACCGCGCGGACCTGCGGGCCGCCGCCGAAGAGACCTGCCGCCGCGCGGGTGTGGTGCCGCAGGAGGTCGAGACGGTGATCCTCGTCGGCGGCTCGAGCCTCATGCGGCTGGTGGCCGAGGAGGCCCGCGCCCTCTGTCCCGCAGCCGAGCTGCGGAGCGCCGAGGCCTTCACGGCGGTGGTGGACGGGCTGGCCCTCGCGGTGGGCCGGCCAAGCTGAGGCCGTGGGCCGCCCGGGGCGCCGCCGCAGACCGCAGGTCCCCGGCGGCAGGCTCCGGCGTGGACTACTGGCCGCGGTAGCTCCGCTGCCGCTCGAGCATCCAGCCCGGATATTCCGGCGCGAGCGCGCTCGCCCGGTCGAGCGCCGCCAGATCCTCGGGCTCGAGCCGCACGTCGGTCGCGGCGATGTTGTCGACGAGCTGATCCACGCGCTTGGCCCCCACGATCACGCTCGTGACCGCCTCCTGATGCAGGAGCCAGGCCAGCGCCACCTGCGCGACCGAACAGCCCTTCGCCTCCGCGATGGGGCGCATCGCCTCGATCACGCTCCAGCCGCGGTCCTTGTTGACCGGCGGGAAGTCGAAGGCCGCCCGGCGCCCGTCGGCGGCCTTGCCCTCGCGGTCGTATTTCCCCGACAGGAAGCCGCCCGCCAGCGGGCTCCAGACCATGAGGCCCATGCCCGTGTCCTTCAGCATCGGCACCACCTCGCGCTCGAGATCCCGGCCGGCCAGGGTGTAATAGGCCTGAAGCGACAGGATCGGCGCCAGACGGCGCGCCTCGGCGATCCCCACCGCCTTCATCACCTGCCAGGCCGCCCAGTTCGACAGGCCGATGTAGCGGACATGGCCGTGGCTCACGAGCGTGTCGAGCGCCTCCAGCGTCTCGACGATGGGCGTCTCGGCGTCGAACCCGTGGATCTGGTAGAGGTCGATATGGTCGAGCTGCAGCCGCTCGAGGCTGGCCTTGCACTGATCGAGGATATGGACGCGCGAGGCCCCGCGCGCATTGACGCCCGCCCCCATGGGCCCGAGCACTTTGGTCGCGATCACCACATCCTCGCGACGCACCCCGAGGTTGCGCAGCGACCGGCCGAGGATGCGCTCGCTCTCGCCGCCCGCATAGATATTGGCCGTGTCGATGAAATTGATGCCGGCATCGAGCGCGGTGCGCACCAGGGCATCTGCCTCGTCCTGACCGAGCTGGCCGATCTGGCCCCAGATGTCGTCCGAGCCGCCGAAGGTCATGGTGCCGAGGCAGAGCTCGGAGACGAAGAGGCCGCTCGGGCCGAGACGACGGTAACGCATGGATGAGATCCTTTCCTTGCCGGCAGGGCGCTGGCCCCGCCACACTTGCGAACATGGAGCGGAGGGGCCGGTTCCCGCCACGCCGATCCTCTCGAATTGCTGCACGATCCTCTCAAGCGCGGGCGGCGGCGCTTGGGGCGGGCCGTGGGCCCGGCTAGGATCCGGGGCATGGATGGATCGCGACTCGACAGGCTGAAGCGGCTCACGCTCGAACAATGGGACCGGCACGGGCGGCAGGGGCCGCTCGAGGGCCTGAGGATTTCCTGCGAAACCGCTCCGACCGGGCCGATCCACACGGTCTACGACCCGTCGTTCTGCGTCGTGCTGCAGGGTGCGAAGACCAGCCGCCTCGGCGACCGCGCCTTCCGCTACGATGCGGGAAAATGCCTGATCGCCTCGCTCGAGGTGCCGATCCGCGCCGAGATCACCGAGGCCGCGCCGGGCACGCCCTACCTCGCCTTCGCGCTCACGCTCGATCCGGCGACCGTGGCCGACCTGATCCTCGGGCAGGGGGGCCTGCCCATGGAACCCGGGATGCCGTCCCCGGCGCTCGCCGTGCATCCGCTGACCGAGGAGCTGATCGGGCCGCTCGAGCGTCTTCTGGCGCTGCCGGCCCGGCCGCAGGACATCCCCGTGCTCGCGCCGATGATCCGCCGCGAGATCGTCTGGCGGCTGCTGACCGGCCCGCAGGGCGCGGCGCTGCGCCAGATCGGGCTCGCCGACAGCCGCATGTCGCGCATCGGCCGGGCCATCGCCTGGATCCGCGACCATTTCGCCGAGCCGCTCAGCATCGAGCGGCTCTCGGCCCTCGCGGGGATGAGCCCGGCCACCTTCCACCGCCATTTCAAGGCGGCGACGGCCATGACGCCGGTGCAGTTCCAGAAGAGCCTGCGCCTGCAGGAGGCGCGGCGGCTGCTGATCTCGGACGGGGCCGATGTGGCGCGGGTGGGCTTCGCCATCGGCTACGAGAGCCCGTCGCAGTTCAGCCGCGAATATCGCCGCCTGTTCGGCGCACCTCCCGGCCGCGACGGGGCCCAGATCCGCCGCGAGATCCTTGCGCCTGCCTCCTCGCGTCTCTAGGCGGCGATGGCCGGGGCCTGCCGCGGGTCCGAGGGCGGACGCGCCCCGGCCCGAGCGTCCTCTCCCTCGCAGTGCGCGGCGGAGATCTGCCGCCCGACCCGAGCGGCCCCCCGGATGACGCGGGTGAACCGAATTGCGCCGCTCGCACGATTGCGGGACGCCGCCGGACCCGGCACAAGCGCGGGAAGGCAGCCTGACGGCTGCTGCCTCGGAGGCCAGGATCTTGTCCACCCACGCCCCTCTCGTGCCGCCGGGTGCGGCCTATTATCCGGTGCAGAACGCGGGCGACACGCGCAGCTACGCCTTCCTGCTGGTGCCGGGCTTCACGCTTCTGGCCTTCAGTTCCGCCGTCGAGCCCCTGCGCATCGCGAACCAGCTGTCGCAGAAACCGCTCTACCGCTGGCGCGTCCTCTCGGAAGGCGGCCGCCCGGTCGCAAGCTCCTCGGGCATCACCGTGGCGGCCGACGAGGCGCTGGGACCGCTCGACCGCGAGACCGACCTCATGGTCTGCGCGGGCAACATTCCCTCGGCCGCAGCCGCCCCGGCGGTGGTGGCCACCGTCCAGCGCCACCACCGGTTCGGCGGCACGGTGGGCGGCATCTGCACCGGCGCCTTCGCCCTCGCCCATGCGGGCGTGCTCGAAGACCGCCGCTTCACCCTCCACTGGGAGAACCAGCCCGGCTTTCTCGAGGATTTCCCCCGCCTCGTGCCGACCTCGAACCGGTTCGAGAGCGCGGGGCGCACGCTGACCTGCGGCGGCGGGGCGGCCTCGACCGACATGATGCTCTCGCTGATCGCGCGGGACCACGGCGCCGATTTCGCCGCCATGGTCTCGGACATGTGCCTGCGCACCGTGCTCGCGGGGGCCGCGCCCGAGCAGCGCAGCTCGCTCGCCGCCCTGATGCGCTCGCGCAGCCCCGCGCTGATCGCGGTGGTGAAACTGATGAACGAGCATCTCGAGGACACGCTCTCGCTCGAGGCCCTGTCCGAGGCCGCGGGCTGCTCGCGGCGCCATGTCGAGCGGCTGTTCAAGGCCACGGTGGGCGAGACGCCGAACGGCTTCTACCGCGGCCTGCGCCTCGACCGGGGGCGCAACCTGCTCAGCACCACCGACATGACGCTTCTCGAAGTGGCGACCGCCTGCGGCTTCAACTCGGTCTCGCATTTCTCGAAATGCTTCAAGGCGCGGTTCGGGACGGTGCCCACGCGCTTCAGCCACCGCAGCCGCAGCGCGGGCCGGATGGCGCGCGCATAGGCCCCTCGCAGCCGACGGCGCCGGCCGGACCTGCGCCGAACGACGGGCGGCAGAGCGCCCGCAGAGGCGGCCGGGTCGGCGCGGACGGAACCACAAACGGCCTTGTCTGTTGCTCCGGCTGAACAGCCAGCCGGAGGGCAAGCATGAAGACCACGCTCACGATCAACGGCGAGCCACGCGAGATCGAGGCCGAGGCGCGCGTCACCCTGCTCGACGCGCTGCGTCACGAGATCGGGCTGACGGGCACGAAGAAGGGCTGCGACCACGGCCAGTGCGGCGCCTGCACGGTGATCGTGGACGGCCGACGCATCAACTCCTGTCTCACGCTCCTCTGCACCCAGGAGGGGGCGGAGGTCGTGACCGTCGAGGGTCTGGGCGAGCCCGGACGGCTCTCGGCGCTGCAGGAGGCTTTCCTTGCGCAGGACGGGTTCCAGTGCGGCTACTGCACCCCGGGCCAGATCTGCTCCGCCACCGCCATGATCGAGGAGGCCGCGAAGGGCTGGCCCAGCTGGGTGTCCGAAAGCCTCGAGGGCGAGGCCGTCCTCAGCCGCGAGGAGATTTCCGAGCGGATGAGCGGGAACCTCTGCCGCTGTGCCTGCTACCCCAATATTGTCGACGCGATCGCGAAGGTGGCGGAAGCACGCATGGCGGAGGCCGCGGAATGAAGGATTTCGCCTATCTTCGCGCCTCCTCCTGCGACGAGGCCACGACAGAGGCGCTGGAGCCTGCGACCCGGTTTCTGGGCGGCGGGACCAACCTGCTGGATCTGATGAAGCTCGGGATCGAGACGCCTGCGCGGCTGCTGGATGTGAACCGGCTCGATCTGGGCGTCATCGAGGAGCTGGACGGCGGCCTGCGCATCGGGGCCACGGTGCGCAACAGCGATCTGGCGGCGGATCCGCGGGTGCGGCGCAGCTATCCCGTCCTGTCCCGCGCCCTGCTGGCCGGGGCGAGCGGTCAGCTGCGCAACATGGCCACCACGGCCGGCAACCTCCTTCAGCGCACGCGCTGCCCCTATTTCTACGACACGGACATGGCCTGCAACAAGCGCACCCCCGGGGCCGGCTGCTCGGCCATCGGCGGCTTCACCCGCTATCATGCGATCCTCGGCGCGTCCGACGCCTGCATCGCCACCCATCCGAGCGACATGGCCGTGGCGATGGCCGCACTCGAGGCGGTGGTCGAGATCGAGGCGCCGGGCGGCGCGCGTCGGCATGTGCATCTGGCCGATTTTCACCGCCTGCCGGGCGACACGCCCCATATCGAGACCTGTCTCGAGCCGGGCGACCTCATCACCGCGGTGATCCTGCCCGCGCCCGCGGGCGAGCGGCAGATCTATCGCAAGATCCGCGACCGCGCCTCCTATGCCTTCGCGCTCGTCTCGGTGGCGGCGGTGGTGCGGATGGAAGAGGGCCGGATCGCCACGGCGCGGCTCGCCTTCGGCGGGCTGGCCCACAAGCCCTGGCGCGATGCGGAGGTGGAGGCCTGCCTCGAGGGCGAGCCGCCCTCGGACGATCTCTTCGACCGGGCGGCCGACCGGCTGCTGCAGCGCGCCTGGGGTCAGGGCGAGAACGACTTCAAGATCCCGCTCACGCGACGCATCCTGACGGCGGCGCTCAGGGAAGCCACCGGAGGCATGGCATGACCGCTCATCTCGTATTCGACGAGCCCGACAAGCGTAACCGGCTGGATGCGATGGCGCAGGAGGTGGTCGGGCGCCCCATCGACCGCTCGGAGGGGGCGCTGAAAGTGTCCGGACGGGCCGTCTATGCGGCCGAACAGGCGACGAGCCTCTGGTCCGAGAAGCGCGCCGAATGCCTTTACGGCGTCTTCGTGCGGGCCACCGTGCCCCTGGGCCGGGTCGCTTCGCTGGCCTCGGGCGAGGCGCGCGCGGTTCCCGGCGTGCTCGAGGTGCTGCAGGATCCCCGCCTCGTGCGCCATCCGGCGCAGGGCATGGCGCGGAAGTCGCCGCCGCAGGATCTCTCCGAGGTGACCTACTTCGGCCAGCCCCTCGCCCTGGTGGTGGCGGAAAGCTTCGAGGCCGCCCGCGAAGCCGCGCGGCTGGTGCGGGTGGAGTACGAGACCTCGGCCGAGGCCGAGCTCGACCCCGCACAGGCGCCGTCGGAACTCCCCGAGAAGAAGCAGTCGGCGCAGGGGGATCTGGAGGCCGCGCTGCGCGAGGCCGCCGTTTCGCTCGATGCCAGCTACAGCACCCCCTCGATGGCCGCCGCCGCGATGGAGCCGCACGCGGCCCTCGCCTGGTGGGAGGGCGACCGGGTGACGCTCTGTGGCGCCTATCAGATGGTGTCGCAGAATGCCGAGGAACTGGCCGATGCGCTGGGGATCGCGCCCGGGAAGGTGCGCGTCCTCTCGCCCTTCATCGGCGGCGGCTTCGGCTCGAAGCTCGGGATCGCGCCCGAGGCCGTGGCGGCGGCCGTGGCGGCCCGGACGCTCGGCCGGCCGGTGATGGTGACGCTCGCCCGGCAGCAGGAGTTCGAGATTGCCCACCGCCGCTCCGAGACCGGGCAGCGGGTGCGCCTCGCCCTCGATGCGGACGGGCGGCTCACCGGGATCGGGCACGAGGCGCGGGTGTCCAACCTTGCCGGAGAGAGCTTCTCCGAGCCTGTGCAGCAGGCGACCCATTTCACCTATCGCGGCGAGAACCGGCAGATCCGGCACGAGGTGGCGCGGGTGAACCTCACCTGCGCGGGGTCCGTCCGGGCGCCGGGCGAGGCGGTGGGGGTCACGATCTTCGAGATGGCGCTCGACGAGCTGGCCGAGAAGGCGGGCCTCGATCCGCTGGAGCTGCGTCTTCGCAACATTCCCGAAGAGGATCCCGAGACCGACAAGCCCTTCACCTCGCACATGCTGGCCGAGGCGCTGCGGGACGGCGCCGACCGCTTCGGCTGGTCGGACCGGCGCGCGCCGGGCGAGCGGCGGCAGGGCGAGTGGCTTCTGGGGATGGGCATGGCCTCGGCCGTGCGGGTGAACATGCTGCACAAGGCGCGCGTGCGCGTCACGCTGACGGGCGAGGGCGCGCGCGTCGAGAGCAGCATGACGGACATCGGGACGGGCACCTACACGATCCTCACCCAGATCGTGGCCGAGATGCTGGGCCTCGCGCCCGACCGGGTGCGGACGATCCTCGGCGATACCGATCTGCCGGAGGGCTCCGGCTCGGGCGGCTCGATCGGCGCGGCCTCGAACGGCTCGGCCGCGTTCCTCGCCTGCGAGGAGATCCGTCGGCAGATCGCCGCGCAGATGGGCTGCCCGGAGGAGGAGCTGACCCTGAAGGACGGGCGCGCCACCTGCGGCAACCGCACCCGCGATCTGGCCGAGCTCGTGACCGAACCGCTGTCGGCCGAGGGCCATTTCGAGCCGGGCAAGGCGCTGAAGGGCGTCCGCAGCTCGACCTGGGGCGCGCATTTCGCCGAGGTGGCGGTCAACGAGATCACCGGAGAGGTGCGCGTGCGCCGGATGCTGGGCGTCTTTGCCGCCGGGCGGATCCTGAACGAGAAGACCGCCCGCTCGCAATGTCTGGGCGGGATGACCTTCGGCATCGGCATGGCGCTGATGGAGGAGATGGTGCACGACCGCCGCTTCGGTCAGGTGGTGAGCCGGGATCTGGCAAACTACCACATTCCGGCCCATGCCGACGTGCCGGCGCTGGAGGTTCATTTTCTGGAGGAGCGCGACAGCTACGGCGGCACGCTTCAGGCCAAGGGCATCGGAGAGCTCGGGATCTGCGGCTCGGGGGCCGCCGTCATCAACGCGATCCACAATGCCTGCGGCGTCCGGGTGCGGGATCTGCCGGCCACGCCGGACAAGGTTCTGGAGGGCCTCTGCGCCCTCGGGCGGTAGGACTGGACCCGCGGACAGGCTGAGGGCCTGCCCGCAGGCCTCCGGCACAAGCGCCAAGGTCCGGGGCGGGCCCCAATCTGCTGCTTTCCTGGGCACGGGAGAATGCGCGCGCCTAACGCACGGGCAATCGCCCCGGTGCGGCGCCCCGCGCGGGCCATCCATCGCCCTCTGCGATGGCTTCTCCCTTGCCGCCGCCCTCCGTATGATCGAGCCTGCGCTCGTTCATACGGATGAGTGCCCATGCCGCTGTCTTCCCGGCCGCTTCTTGCGGCGCTGCTGCTCGCCAGCCTTGCCTCGCCCGTCAGGGCCCATTTTCAGGAGATCCTGCCGTCGGACGACGTGCTGCCCGACGGAGGGGCGGTGACGCTCGATCTTGCCTTCACCCATCCGTTCGAGGGCGGTCCCGCGATGGAGATGGCGCGTCCCGCCGCCGTGGGCGTGCTGGCGCAGGGCACCCGCACCGACCTGTCGGACGCGCTGGAGGAGACCGCCACCGGCTGGCGGCTCGGCCACAGGCTCGAGGAACCGGGCGCCGCTGTCTTCTACGTCACGCCCGAGCCCTATTGGGAGCCCGCGGAAGGCAAGTTCATCGTTCATCACGCGAAGGTGGTGGTCGATGCCTATGCGAGCGGCGAGGGCTGGGACGCGACGGTGGGCCTGCCGGTGGAAATCCGCCCGCTGACGCGGCCGACCGGGCTCTGGACCGGCAACCTCTTCACCGGGGTGGTGACGAAGGCAGGCGCGCCGGTTCCTCACGCCGAGGTCGAGGTGGAATTCGTCAACACGGCCGGGATCTCCGCGCCGAACGCGGCCTACATCACACAGGTTCTCCGGGCGGATGCGAACGGGACCTTCTCCTATGCGATCCCGTTCGATGGCTGGTGGGGGTTCGCCGCGCTGATCGAAGCCGACGCTCCGATGCTCTCGCCCGAGGGCGCCGAGGTGCCGGTCGAGGAAGGCGCGCTGATCTGGGTGCGCACCCGCAAGGCGGGCGAGTGAGATGCATGTTCCCGACGGCATCCTGACGCTGCCCGTCCTTGCCGGCGGCGGCGCCCTGGCCGCGGCCGGCGTCGGGCTCGGCCTCCGCGGGCTGGACGACCGGGGGATCCTGCGGGTGGCGCTCCTGTCGGCGGTCTTCTTCGCGGCCTCGCTCGTGTCGGTGCCGGTGGGGCCGTCGAGCGTGCATCTGCTCCTGTCGGGATTGATGGGGCTGGTGCTGGGCCTCGGGATCTTTCCGGCGGTTCTGGTGGCGCTCGCCCTGCAGGCGGTGTTGTTCGGCTTCGGCGGGCTCACGACGCTGGGCGTCAACACGGTCAACATCGCCCTGCCGGGCGCGCTGGCGGGACTTCTGCTCGGGCCGCTCGTGCGGCGGCAGACCTCGGCCGCCGCAGCGGGCGTGCTGGCCGGGATCGGCTCGGCCCTCTGCATCTTCGCCTCCGGCGGCGGCGTGGCGCTGACGCTCTGGCTCTCCTCGTCGGACTATGTGCCGGTGGCGCGCGTGCTGCTCGTGACCTGCCTGCCGCTCGCGCTGGTCGAGGCGGCGGTGGCGGGCATGGCGGGGGCCTTCCTGATGCGCGTCGAGCCGCGGATGCTGCACCCTTGCGCCGGAGGGGCCTGAGATGCCCCGCGCTCTCGTGCTCCTGCTCGCGCTCCTGCTTGCCGGTCCGGCCGCGGCGCACAGCCTGCGGCTCTTCGCGAAAGTGGAGGGGCGCGAGGTCAGCGGCTACGGCTTTTTCGTGGGCGGCGGCCGGCCCCGCGGCGCGGACTGGAGCGCACGGATGGCGGGTCTGCCGCTCGCTCAAGGTCAGACCGACGCCGAGGGCGGCTTCCGGTTCGAGCTGCCCGAGGCGGTGACGGGGGATGTGGTGATCGCGCTCGACACGGGCGAGGGGCACATGGCCCGCGTGACGCTGCCGCCCGAGCGGTTCGGCGGCGCGCCCGTGCCCGCAGGCGCGATCCCGCTCCGGGCCGGCGGCCCGGCGCTGCCCGCGGCCGAAGAGCCCCTGTCGGCGCAGGCGCTGCGGGCCATCGTCTCGCAGGCGGTCGAGGCCGAGGTCACCCCGCTTCGCGAGCGGATCGAGCGGATGGATGCCCGGATGCGGGTCACGGACATCGTCTCGGGCCTGTTCCTGATCCTCGGCGGGGCGGGCATCGCCCTCTGGGCACGCGGCCGCCACCGATGATCCTGCCCGACGATCTGAGGCTCAGGCTGCTGGCCGGGCTGGGCCTTCTCCTTCTCATCGCACCGCTTGCCCATCCGGGCCCTGCCGCGGCGGCGGTGGCCGCGGCGCTCGCGCTCTTCGCCGCCGAGCGGCGGGCGGTGCCCTGGCGCAGGCTCTGGCATCTCGAGGCCTTCCTGCTCCTCCTCCTCCTGACGCTGCCCTTCACCGTGCCGGGTCCGCCGCTCTGGCAGTGGGGGCCGCTCAGCCTCAGCGCCGAGGGGCTTTCCCGCACGCTGGTGATCGGGCTGAAGGTCACCGCCTCGGTCCTGATGCTCGCGCTGCTCGCAGGCTCGGTCGAGCCCGAGCGCATCGGTGCCGCGCTGCGGTCGCTGGGCCTGCCCGAGGCGCTCGTGCGGATCCATCTCGGGCTCGTGCGCTACCTCGGCCTCATCCGCGACGAGATGCGGCGTCTGCAGGAGGCGATGCGGCTCCGCGCTTTCCGCCCGCGGTCGGGCTGGCACAGCTGGCGCAGCTACGGCCATCTGGTGGGCATGATGCTGGTGCGCGCCCATGCCCGGGCCGAGCGGGTGGAGGAGGCGATGCGGCTGCGCCATGCCTCGGGCCGGTTCCTGCGGCCGGACCTGCCCGCGCCCGCGCCGCGCGACTGGCGGACCTGCGCCCTGCTGCTCGCGCTGGGGGCGGGGCTTCTTTGGTGGGACCGGACATGAGCCCGCTCCTCGGCCTCGACGGCCTGCACCTCCTGCGCGACGGACGGCGGGTGCTGGACGGCGCTTCGCTCGCGCTGCACCCCGGCGAACGGCTGGCCATCCTCGGCGCGAACGGCAGCGGCAAGACCACGCTCCTGCGCACGCTGGTGGGGCTCGAACGTCCGGCCGCGGGGCGGGTGCTCCTCTTCGGCGCGGACTGCCGCAGCGAGGCGCAGTTCCGCAGCGCGCGGCGGCGCATGGGCTTTCTCTTTCAGGACAGCGACGACCAGCTGTTCTGTCCGACCGTGCTCGAGGATGTGGCCTTCGGCCCGCTGAACCTCGGGCTGAGCGACAGGCAGGCGCGCGCCACCGCGATGGAGGCGCTCGTGGCGCTGGGGCTCGCCCTGCTGGCGGACCGGGTGACGCACCGCCTTTCTGGCGGCGAGAAACGGCTGGTGTGCCTCGCGGGGCTGCTGGCCATGCGGCCCGAGGTGCTTCTGCTCGACGAGCCGACCAATGGCGTGGATGCCGAGAACGGCCGGCGGCTCAGGGCCGCGCTCGCGGCCTTCGAGGGCGCGATGATCCTCGTCTCGCATGACGAGGGCCTCGTGGCGGATGTCGCCACGCGGGCGATGGAGCTTCGCGACGGGCGTCTCGCGCCGAGGCCGATCCTCAGCCCGTCCGCGGCGCGCAAGTCAGAGAAGAACGGACCGGATCGCCAGCGCGACGAGCGAGACGACCGCCACGCCTCCGAGCCAGAGGAGGACGAACCAGCCCACCCGGCGCATCAGTGATAGCCTTCGTCGGCGTCGATCTTCCCGCGGAACACCCAGTAGGTATAGGCCGTATAGGTGAGGATGATGGGCACCAGAACCAGCGTGCCCACGAGCGTGAAGAGAAGGCTCTCGTCCGGGGCCGCCGCCTCGACGATGGTCAGCTCGGGCGGCACCATCATCGGGTAGAAGCTGATCCCGATCCCCACGAAGCCCAGGACGAAGAAGCCGAGCGCGCAGAGGAAGGGCGCCACATCGTCCCCCCGCGCCAGTCCCCGCCACAGCCGCAGCGCAAGGAGCGCCACCAGCACCGGGACCGCCAGTGTCCAGACCATGGTGGGCCAGCGGAACCAGCGTTCGGCATAGACCGCATCCTGCAGCGGCGTGAAGAGGCTCACGAGCCCGAGGAACGCGAGCGTCGCGAAGGAAAGCGGGCGCGCGAGCTGGCGCATGTGGGTCTGCACGCGGCCCTCGAGCTTCATGTTGCACCAGGTGGCGCCGAGAAGCCCGTACCCCGTGGCGACCGCGCAGCCCGTCAGCACCGAGAAGGGCGTGAGCCAGTCGAACCAGCCGCCCGCATAGGCGCGGTTCTCGACCTCGATCCCCTGCACGATGGCGCCGAGCGCGATCCCCTGCATCAGCGCCGCCACCAGCGAGCCCAACGCGAAGGACCAGTCCCAGAGTCGCTTCCAGCGCACCGTCCGCCAGCGGTATTCGAAGGCCACCCCGCGGAAGACCAGCGCCAGCAGCATCGCCACGATGGGCACATAGAGCGCGGGCATCACCACCGCATAGGCCAGCGGAAAGACCGCGAAGAGCCCGCCGCCGCCCAGCACGAGCCACGTCTCGTTGCCGTCCCAGATGGGCGCCACCGAGTTCATCATCACGTCCCGTTCGCGCTCGTCCTTGGCGAAGGGAAAGAGGATGCCCACCCCCAGATCGAACCCGTCGAGGATCACATAGACGAGGACGGCGAAGGCGATGATCCCTGCCCAGATGAAGGAAAGCTCCAGTCCCAGCATGTCAGTCGCTCCTCTCGCGCGGGTCCTCGGACAGGCCGGGCGTGATGCCCGCCGTGCGGATCGGCCCGTCGCGCAGGCCCATGCGCTCGGTTCCGGGCGTCATCGACATCATGCGCAGCAGGTAGAAGGTGCCGGCGCCGAAGACGAAGAAATAGACCACGATGAAGGCCACGAGCGACGTGCCCACCGCCGAGGCATCGAGCGGCGAGAGGCTGTCGGCGGTGCGCAGATGCCCGTAGACCGTCCAGGGCTGGCGGCCGACCTCGGTCGTGATCCAGCCCGCGAGCACGGCCACGAAGCCTGCAGGCCCCATCGCGAGCGCCGCGCGGTGCAGCGCCTTCCAGTCGTAGAGCCGGCCGCGGAAGCGGGCCCAGAGCGACCAGAGCCCGAGGCCCAGCATCAGCATCCCGAGCGTGACCATCACCCGGAACGACCAGAAGACGATGGCCACCGGGGGCTGCTCGTCGCGCGGCACCCCGTCGAGCCCGTCGAGCGGCGCGTCCAGCGAATGTTTCAGGATCAGGCTCGAGAGCTTGGGGATCTCGACCGACCAGCGCATCTCCTGCGCCTCCTGATCGGGCAGGCCGAACAGGATCAGCGGCGCACCCTCGGGGTGGCTCTCGAAATGGCCCTCCATCGCCATGACCTTCACCGGCTGATGCTCGAGCGTGTTCAGCCCGTGCATGTCGCCCGCGACGATCTGGATCGGGGCCACGACGAGGATCATGCCGGTCGCCATCGAGAACATGCGCCGCGTGGCCGGGTTGGTCCGGTCGCGCAGCAGATGATAGCCCGCCGTGCCCGCCACCACGAGCGCGGTGGTGAGATAGGCCGCCAGCACCATATGGACGAGCCGGTAGGGGAAGGAGGGGTTGAAGATGATGGCCCACCAGTCCTCGGGCAGGAACTGGCCGTTCTCGCCCATCGAGAAGCCTGCGGGCGTGTGCATCCAGCTGTTCACCGCGAGGATCCAGGTGGCCGAGATCAGCGTGCCGATGGCGACCATCGCGGTGGCCAGCATGTGCAGCCCGTCGCCCACCCGCTTCCGTCCGAAGAGCATGATCCCGAGGAAGCCCGCCTCGAGGAAGAAGGCCGTCAGCACCTCATAGGCCATGAGCGGGCCCACCACCGGCCCGGCCCGGTCCGAGAAGACCGCCCAGTTGGTGCCGAACTGGTAGGACATGACGATGCCCGAGACGACGCCCATCCCGAAGGCCACGGCGAAGATCTTCTTCCAGTGATTGAAGAGCTTGAGGTAGGTCTCGTCCCTTGTCCGCAGCCAGAGCACGTTCAGCACGGCAAGGAAGCTCGCCAGTCCGATCGAGAAGGCGGGAAAGATGATGTGGAACGACACGGTGAAGGCGAACTGTATCCGTGCCAGGATTTCCGCGGTCAGCATGGGGTCTGCTCTCGTTTGTCCGGGCTCGATGCCCCATCTAGCGCCCGCACGCCGAGGGCAAGACGCTCACGAGAGTTTGCACCTGCGAAAGACCCCCTGCGCAGGTGCGGCATGAGGTCGCGGGCGCGCCGCAGCGAAGCCCGGTCCCGCACCGGAGCGCCCCGCGGGCGCCGGAAGGAATCCTGCTCGCAAGGCTGGCGCCGTCTCACGGAGGGAAGCTATCGCACCGGTGGAAGTTATCGATTTGACGCCCGAGGCTGCTCCGGTCCTCACGTCCCGGTCCGACGTCCCCCGCGAGCCCCCCGAACCCCGCAATATCTTGTCTCGCACCGCGCGAGACGGAGACGGGGCGGACTCTGAGCCGCCCGCACCATGGCAAACAGCATAACGGCCGGCGGAAGTTGCCGGCTGTCAACTCCACTCCACCCACCGGCCATGGATGGGCACACCGACCGCCACGCCGGTCCTGCTTCTGGAAACCCCGCCTCACCTGATCCAGCGTCGGCTCCGTGCGTCGGAGGGAGCACGGTGCGGCGGGCCTCCTGAGCGACCGTCATCTGCGGCCGCAGAGCGAGATCCTCCGCGCCTCCCTGCGGGGCCGCCAGGCGCGCGAACGCAGTGGCCGAGGCGGCGATCGCCTCGGACGAGGCCGGCGTGGGACATGCGGGCGGCCCTCCAGCGCGGACGACGGCCCTCGGCAGGGGCAGCCCGCGCCGCCCCCACGTCGATCAGGTGAGCAGGCGGCGGAGCGGCCTCACCTTCTGGAGCACGAGAATGTCGAGGAGTAGCACGCCGATCAGCGTGGCGCCGACCAACGGAAAGAGCATCGAGAGGGCGATGGCAAGCGCCAGGGCGCCCCTCCACACCGGCAGCTCCTCAGGACGGGGCGGGCCTCCGCTTCCACCAGACGACCGCGCCGGAGAGGCAGAGGAGCACGGTCAGCCCGCAGACCGCCGCGTTCAGCGCGAGGTTCCAGAGGCCCACCTGACCCTCATGCAGCGCAATGCCCGCCGCCATCGCCTTTATCCTCAGCCGTCCTGCAACCGCCGAAGGGAGTCGCCGGGGCCCGCGGTGCTGCCGGAGAGGGCGGCCCTCCGGTTCTCTGCCAGCAGTTCCGCGATCACCACGCGGATGTCGCGGAGGAACTGCTCCTGCGCGGCCTGCATCCGGGTGTCGGGAACCTCGTCATGCCGCAGGAGGAGGGCGAGGATACGCTCCTGATACTGCGTGAGGGCGCCGAGGGTCGTCGTCAGTTCGCCGAGGTGCGGCGCTGTGCGGGACTGGCTCAGCTCCTCCGTCACGGCCGTCAGCGCGCGCGACATGGCATCGAGTTCGACGCTGCCCGAGCTGTCGGGCGAGGCGGAGCCTGTGACGGAGCGCAGCAGGTCGCTCACCTCCGACAGGAACCGGGCGCGGGTCTGCTCTTCCCGCTCGAGGAAAGCCTCCATCCGGGTCATGAAGGAGGCCATGGCGGTGCCGAAGGCGGCGAAGCTCTTGTGCTGCGCGGTCAGGTTGAGCGTCGGCAGGGGCCGGTTGCCGAGGGCCGTCACCATCTCTTCCAGCCGGGCGCCCTGGGCCGCAAGGTCTGCGTGCGCCTGAGCCTGGCGCGCGAGCGCCTCCGCCACGGCCGTCTCGATCGCGGCGAGGCGCTCGGCCCATCCGTCCGGGGGCGCTTCGGGCAGGTTGCCCTGTTCGGGGGTTTCGAGGGGCGAATCCTCCGGGTCTTCGGCCCAAGGCTCGGGAGCGTCGGCATGGATCTCGTCCGCGGGCGCCTCCTCCTCGGATGGGCTGGCGGCTTCCGGCTCGATGGACTCCTCCTGTTCGACCGGGGCAGGCTCTGTCGGCGCCTCCTCCTCGGCCGGCGCGGCGATCTCGGCGGGCTCGGCGGTCGGCTCGGGCAGGGGCAGTTCGGCCAGACGGAACGGATCGGACGAGAGGAAGGCAGGAACCGGCCCCTCGAACGTCAGGCCGAGCCCGCGGCCCGGCAGGACGCAGGTGATGATGCCCATGGCCCGGAGGGCGGGCAGCAGCCGCTGCGGAATGGCCTCGGCCACCCCGCGCGCCATCGTGAGGAGGTGGGTCGGCGCCGGCCCCGCAGGCGGGCCGCCTGTGCCCAGTGCCAATCCCGTGTCCCTGCCGTCTTGCGCTTCGGACATGCGCGTCTCCCTGACCGATCCCGCCTTCTTGTAGCGGCCGAGGGTTGAGAAAGCCTTTCCAGATCCCGGTTCGAAGCAGGCGTGACATGAGCCGTCGCCACGAGCCCGGGTTTCGGGTGAGGGCCCGGCCTCCGGCGCGGCAACGGCAGGCGACGCGGCCGCAGGTGCGGCGCGGGGAACCCGCGAGGGCGCTGAGGGCGGAAGCCGCGCCTGCGATCCCCGGACCTGCGGTGCGGTGTGCGGGCGGGATCGGATAGAGCCGCGAGAGCCGCGGGAGGCGGGCCGGGCGGGGCGCGCGGCTCCGCCTGCGTCAGGGCGCCGTGAGGTCGATCAGCGATGCGCCGGGGCAGGCGGCGCGGGCGATGTCGCAGAGGTGGCGGTGGTGCGTCAGATAGATCACCTGCCCCACGCGGGACATGTCGGCCAGCAGGGCGAAGGCCTCCGCCGAGCGGTCGTCGTCGAAGGTCTCCATGATGTCGTCGGCGATGAAGGGCACGGGCGGGCGGCTCTGGGCGAGTTCGTGGAAGCCCGCGATGCGCAGCGCGAGATAGAGCTGAAACCGCGTGCCCTTGGAGAGATCCGCCGCAAGTTTCGCCCCGCCTTCGGCAGCCAGCGCCACCAGCACCTCCTGCGCGCCGTCGGGCTGGGCCGCGAGGCCGGCATAGGCCCCGCGGCTGAGGCGGCAGAAGGCGTCCGAGGCGCGGGCCAGCATCGCGCTGCGGTGCCGGTCGCGGTAGCGCCGGAGCCCCGCCTCGAAGGCCATCAGCCCGAACCGGGCGGCGAGATGGGCGCGGGCGCGGTCGCGCAGCTCCACCAGCAGGGTCTCGCGGTCCGAGGCGATCCGGGCCAGCGCATCGTCTCCGCCGACCGCCTCGAGCCTGCGCCGGGCGTCCAGATGGGCGGTGAGGCCGCTTTCGGCCTCGCTGCGCAGGAGCTGGAGGTCGGTGCGGAGCGCCTCGATCCTGGAGTGGAGCGCCGTGGGATCGTCGCTCTCGCGCCGTTCGGGCCGCTCGGCGAGGTCCGACAGAAGGGCCGCCACCTGACGGCGCAGGTCGGCCCCCTCGAGGCAGCAGGCGAGATGGCCCGCGAGCGGCCCGTCCGCTTCGGACCAGCCGAGCGCCTGGCCGAGCGCGGCCCGGTCTTCGTCCAGGGCTGCGAGGGCGCGGCGGTCCTCGGCCTCCTGACGCTCCTCGATGGTGCGCTGCTGGGCGAGCCTTTCCGCGTCCCGCGCCGCATCCTGCGCGCGGCGCAGCCGGGACCGCAGCGCCTCCCAGCCCGTCTCGGGATCGAGGCCGAGCCGCGCGAGGAGCGCGGTCCGGGCGGCCTCGAACCGGGCGCGGTTCGCCTCCATCTTGGCGATCCGGTCCTCGAGCGCCGCAAGGCTGCGGGCCGCCGCGCCGAGCGCATCGAGGAGATCGAGCACCGGACCCTCGGCCGGGCCGTCCGCGAGGATCGTGCCTTGGCTCGCCTCGTGCCAGCTCTCGCGCCAGCGCGCGAGCGCCTCCTGCGCCTGCGTCT